>NZ_CP054918.1:600000-900000 GCF_013364195.1 Streptomyces sp. NA04227
ACGTCACCGTAGGGCGCACGGTCTTCGATGCCGGGCAGGGCGAACCCTCGGCCGTCACCTGCCCGCACTGCGCAGCGAAGGTGCCCCTCGTCGACGAGTACTGGTCGCCCATCGAGGAGAGCTGGGCCCGGTTCAAGGACGCAGTGGGTTCCTGGGCCGAGGGCCACGACGAGCCCGTCGCGTGCCCGTCCTGCGGCCGGACAGCTCCCGTGCACACGTGGCTCTGGGCCGACGACTACTTCGCGTTTGGCCATCTCGGCTTCACGTTCTGGAACTGGCCCACACTGCGCCCCGAGTTCGTCGTGGACTTCGCACGCCGTCTCGGCGGCCACCGCACCGTACTGCTCGAAGGCAAGCTCTGACAGGACATGAAGAGTGAGGCCCTCGTGTGCCAGTGTGTGACCAACGGCATCGCGACCCTCATCACTGCTCTGTACGCGAAGATCGACGATGAGTTGGGAGAAGCCGCTGGCCGGAGTTCGGACTTACTCGTCCAGTGCCACAACCTCTCCCGGGGCACTAGGTACACAGCCCGGCCCCGCACCGCTGTATCGCCTCTACGGCCGCCCTGATCGAGGGCCGACGGTCCGCTTCCGCGCGCCAGACCACGTAGACATGGCGGGACACGCCCTCGCGTACGGGGACTGTGACGACGCCCTCCGGGAGCGGGTCGCGGCCGAGCCGGGGGGCGACGCAGACGCCGAGTCCGGCCGCCACGAAGGCCAGTTGGGTCTGGTGCTCCTCGGCGGTGTGCGCCACCCGTGGTTCGATGCCCTGCCCGCGCAGCGTGAAGAGCAGCCACTCGTGGCAGAAGGCGCCCTCGGGCCAGGTGATCCACTCGTCGTCGGCGAAGTCGGTGAGGTCGACACTCTCGCGCGCGGCCAGCGGGTGCGTGTTCGGCATGGCGACATCGGTGATGTCGTCGAGCACGGCCGCCTTGCGCAAGCCGTCCGGCACGCCGAGCGGCTTGTTGTACCAGTCGAGGACGACGGCGAGGTCGACGTCGCCGCGGACCACCGCCGCGACTCCCTGCTCGGGCTCCCACTCCACGGTGCTGACCCGCAGTCCCGGGTGCTCGGCCCGCAGATCGGCCACCGCGGCGGGCAGCAGTCCGCGGGCCGCGGTCGGGAAGGCGGCCATCCGCAACTCGCCCACGGCACGGCCGCGTTGGGCCTCCAGGTCGGACTGGGCGAGTTGTACCTGCGAGATGATCTGCCGCGCGTGATCGGCGAGCAGCCGCCCGGCGTCGGTCAGCCGCACCCCGCGCCCGTTCTTGGCCAGCAACTGCTGGCCCACCTCGCGCTCCAGCTTGGCCATCTGCTGGGAGACGGCGGAGGTCGTGACGTGCAGCCCGGCCGCCGCTCCGCTCACGGAACCGTGGCGGGCGAGGGCATCGAGGGTACGCAGTCGCTCCAGGTTCAACATGTAAGTGATACTAATCCATACCTGCAAAGACAATTCGCTTGTCCTAATGTGTGGGCGCCGGGCATCGTGAGGCCCATGACGCGTAGCACCGCCCCGGGACAGCCCTCCTGCACGACGGCGGACCCCATCGACTCGGACCTCATCGACTCGGACCTCATCGGCTCAAGCCCCGACGGCGCGGACCTCGTCGCCCCCGAATCCGCCGCACCCTCCGTACCCCCCACGCCCGTGACAGCCGTCGGGGGCGGCGGCGCGGACCCCACGGCCGAGTCCGCCGCAGGCGCCCCCGCGCGCCGCCGCGTCGACTGGCGCATCCGCTTCGCGCTGCTCTCGCTGGTCTGGGGCTTCAGCTTCCTGCTGATCAAGGTGGGCACACACGGCTACCCGCCCCTTCAAGTCACCCTGGGCAGGCTGGTGTTCGGCACGGCGGTGCTGGGTGTCGCGCTCCTTGTCCGCGGCGACCGGCTGCCGCGGAGCCTCAGACTGTGGGGGCATCTCGCGGTGGCGGGGCTGCTGCTCAACGCGCTGCCGTTCTCGCTCTTCGCCTTCTCGGAGCTGTCCATCCCCTCGACGCTCGCCGGGATCTGCAACGCCACTTCGCCGCTGTGGGGCATGGCCCTGTCCCTGGTCGCCCTGTCCGAGGACCGGCCCACCCGCCGCCGGTTCGCCGGGCTCGGTATCGGCTTCCTCGGGGTACTGACCGTCCTCGGCGCCTGGCAGGGCTTCGGCGGCCTGGACCCGGCCGGCACCGCGATGGCGCTGCTCGCCTCGTTCTGCTACCCGGTCGGCTGGATCTACCTGCGCCGTACGGTGGCCGCCGAGGGCCACTCCCCCATCGCCCTGATGGGTGGCCAGCTCTTCCTCGCCTCGCTCCAACTCGCCCTGGTTACGGCGCTGTTCACCTCCGTGCCGACCCACCTGGACGTACTGCCGCTGCTCGCGATCCTCGCGCTCGGCGTGTTCGGTACGGGCCTCGCGGTGCTCATCCAGTACGGCCTGGTCAACGAGGTCGGACCGACGACCGCGCAGATGGTCACGTACTTCATCCCGGTGATCGCCACCGTCGCCGGTGTCTCGATCCTCGGCGAGCCGCTGTCCTGGAACACCCCGGTCGGCGCGCTGATCGTGCTCGTGGGCGCGGCACTGGCCCAGTCGCGCACGCGCAAGGGGTAGCGGATTCCGAGGAGTTGACGCGTCGAGGGAGTTGACGCGTCCGGCGGTCGGCCCGTGCCTCGGGCCGACCGCCGGACGGCGTACGTCCCGCCTACAGCGGCGTCACGTACGCACCCGCGATACCGCCGTCGACCAGGAAGTCCGTGGCGTTGACGAAGGAGGAGTCGTCGCTGGCGAGGAAGGCCACGGCCGCGGCGATCTCCTCGGCCTCGGCGAACCGGCCCGCCGGGATGTGCACCAGACGCCGCGCGGCACGCTCCGGGTCCTTGGCGAACAGCTCCTGCAGCAAGGGGGTGTTGACCGGTCCGGGGCACAGCGCGTTGACGCGGATGCCCTCGCGCGCGAACTGCACGCCGAGCTCACGGGACATGGCGAGGACGCCGCCCTTGGAGGCGGTGTACGAGATCTGCGAGGTGGCCGCGCCCATCACGGCCACGAACGAGGCGGTGTTGATGATGGATCCGCGGCCCTGCTGCCGCATGTACGGCAGGGCCGCCTTGCAGCACAGGTAGACCGAGGTCAGGTTGACCTCCTGGACCCGCCGCCAGGCGTCGAGGCCGGTCTCCAGGATGGAGTCGTCCTCGGGCGGGGAGATGCCCGCGTTGTTGAAGGCGATGTCGACGCTGCCGTAGGTGTCGTGGGCGGCCTTGAAGAGGGCCTCGACCTGCTCGGCGTCGGTGACGTCGACGCGTACGAACAGGCCGCCGGTCTCCTCGGCGGCGGCCTTGCCCGCGCGTTCGTCGATGTCGCCGCAGACGACGTGCGCGCCCTCGGCGGCGAGCCGCCGGGCGGCGGCCAGGCCGATGCCGCTGCCGGCGCCGGTGACGACGGCGGTACGGCCGACCAAGCGGCGGCACACAGGGGATTCGGTCATGGGGTTCAAGCCTCCGTGCTGAGGAAGACGTTCTTGGTCTCGGTGAATGCGGTCAGTGCGTCGGGGCCCAGTTCACGGCCGAGGCCGGACTGCTTGTAGCCGCCGAAGGGCGTCCAGTACCGGACGCTGGAATGGGAGTTGACGGAGAGGTTGCCCGCCGCGACGCCGCCGCTGACCCGCAGGGCGCGGCCGAGGTCACGGGTCCAGATCGAGCCCGCGAGGCCGTACTCGGTGGCGTTGGCGAGGGCGAGGGCATCCTGCTCGTCCTCGAAGGGCAGCACCACGGCGACGGGTCCGAAGATCTCCTCCACGGCCGCGGGCGCGTCCGGGGCAAGCCCCGTGAGGACCGTGGGCGGGAACCAGAAGCCCGGGCCCGTCGGCGCGGTGCCGCGGATGCCGTCGAGCCCGTCGGGGACGTACGCCCGTACGCGGTCCAGCTGGACCTGGGAGATCAGCGGGCCCATCTGGGTCTTCTCGTCGGCCGGGTCGCCGACCACGACCTCGCGCAGCGCGGGGGCGAGCAGTTCGAGGAAGCGGTCGTGGACCTCGCGCTGGACCAGGATGCGGGTGCGTGCGCAGCAGTCCTGTCCGGCGTTGTCCAGGAAGGACATCGGGGCGGCAGCGGCGGCGGCCTCGATGTCGGCGTCGGCGAAGACGATGTTCGGGCTCTTGCCGCCGAGTTCGAGGGTCACCCGCTTCACGCGCTGGGCGCACTTGGCCATGATCTGCTTGCCGACGCGCGTCGAGCCGGTGAAGACGATCTTGGCGACGCCCGGATGCTCGACCAGGGCGTTGCCCGCGACCTCGCCGGTGCCGGGCAGGACCTGGAAGAGGCCCTCGGGAAGGCCTGCCACCAGGGCGAGTTCGGCCAGGCGCAGCGCGGTCAGCGGGGTGGTCTCGGCCGGTTTGAGGATGACCGCGTTACCGGCGGCGAGTGCGGGGGCGGTGCCCCAGGCCGCGATCGGCATGGGGAAGTTCCACGGGGCGATCACGCCGACCACGCCGAGCGGTTCGAGGATCGTGACGTCGAGTCCGCCGGGTACCGGGATCTGCCGCCCGTTGAGCCGTTCGGCGCCGCCCGCGGAGAAGTCGAGCAGATCGCGGACGTTGCCCGCCTCCCAGCGGGCGTTGCCGAGGGTGTGGCCCGCCTCCCGGACCTCCAGGAGCGCGAGTTCCTCCAGGTGCGCGTCGACCTCGGCCGCGAACCGGCGCAGCAGTCGGGCGCGGTCGGCCGGCGCCGCCGCGGCCCAGCGCCGCTGTGCGGCGGCAGCCAGCGCCACCGCCGCGTCGACCTCTTGCACGGTGGCGGCGGCGACGGTGGTCAACAGTTCCCCGGTGGCGGGGTTGAGCACGTCGAGTTGGTCGGGGAGGTCGGGCTGGTCGGGCTTGTTGGACAAGGGGGGCCTCACAGACGTTCGAAGGAGCGGCGCAGTTCCCAGTCGGTGACCGCGGCGTCGAAGGCGGCCAGTTCGACCCGGGCCATGTTGCTGTAGTGGGCGACGACCTCGTCGCCGAACGCGGCCTTCGCCAGCGGGCTGGTCTCCCAGAGCTCGGCCGCCTCCCGCAGAGTGGTGGGGACATGGGCGAAGTCGGCGGCGTACGCGTTGCCGGCGCAGGGCTCGGGGAGTTCGAGCTGCTGCTCGATCCCGTACAGGCCCGCCGCGACAAGTCCGGCGACCGCGAGGTACGGGTTGACGTCGCCGCCGGGTACCCGGTTCTCGAAGCGGGTCGAGGCACCGTGCCCGACGACGCGCAGCGCACAGGTGCGGTTGTCGACTCCCCAGGCGACGGCGGTCGGCGCGAACGAGCCGGGCTGGAAGCGTTTGTAGGAGTTGATGTTGGGGGCGTAGAGCAGCGAGAAGTCGCGCAGCGCGATGAGTTGACCGGCGAGGAAGTGCCGCATCACCTGCGACATGCCGTCCTGCCCGGGACCGGCCATCACGCTCCTGCCCGCACCGTCCCTGAGCGACAGGTGGATGTGACAGGAATTCCCTTCGCGCTCGTTGTACTTGGCCATGAAGGTGAGCGAGACGCCCTCCTGGGCCGCGATCTCCTTGGCGCCCGTCTTGTAGACGGCGTGCTGGTCGCAGGTGACCAGGGCCTCGTCGTACTTGAACGCGATCTCGTGCTGGCCCGGGTTGCACTCGCCCTTGGCCGACTCCACGGTCAGTCCGGCGGTGGCCATCTCGCGGCGGATGCGGCGCAGCAGGGGCTCGATGCGGCCGGTGCCGAGTACGGAGTAGTCGATGTTGTACTGGTTGGCCGGGGTCAGGCCGCGGTAGTCCGCGTCCCAGGCCTCCTCGTAACTGTCCTTGAAGACGATGAACTCGAGTTCGGTGCCCACATGGGCGGTGTAGCCGTGGGCGGCCAGGCGCTCCAGCTGACGGCGCAGGATCTGCCGGGGCGCGGCCACCACGGGCGCGCCGTCGTGCCAGGCGAGGTCCGCGAGGAGCAGCGCGCTGCCGTCGTTCCAGGGGATCAGGCGCAGCGTCGCGAGGTCGGGGCGCATGGCGAAGTCGCCGTAGCCGTTCGACCAGGAGGACATGGCGTAGCCGTCGACGGTGTTCATCTCGGTGTCGACGGCGAGCAGGTAGTTGCAGCCCTCGGTGCCGTGCTCCAGTACCTCGTCCAGGAAGAATGCGGCGGCGAACCGCTTTCCCTGGAGGCGCCCCTGCATATCGGGGAAGGCGAGCACGACGGTGTCGATCTCGCCGCTCGCGACGAGGGCACGCAGCTCCTCGACGGCGAGCGGGGGTGTGCGGTCTGCCACGGGTGGCTCCTCCTTCGATACCGGAAGCTTTAAGGTATTGCCGAAGACCTTTGAGGGGAAGAGGGAACCGCAAGGTGACACGGAAGAGTGCGCCCGCCGAGGGCGCGGACACCTCCCGAGACCGGCTGGCGCCGGTACTCCGGCCGGTGCGGGCGGGCAGCGGGTTCGAGGAGGCGCTGGAGCAGATCCTCCAGGTCATACGCCTGGGCCTGGTGCCGGGCGGCGAACGCCTGCCCGCGGAACGGGAGTTGGCGGACCGGATGGGGATCAGCCGGGTCACCCTGCGCGAGGTCCTGAAGGTGCTCCAGGAGCAGGGCCTGGTGGAGGGCAGACGGGGCCGGTACGGCGGCACCTTCGTCCTGCACCGGGACCGGGCCGCCGACGAGGAGGAACTGCGCCGCCGCACCGCCGCGGTGGACCTGGAGGACCTGCTGCGCTTCCGTGAGGTCCTCGAGGTCGGGGCCGCGGGCCTGTGCGCGGCGCACGGGCTGACCGACGAGGGCGCCGAGCGGCTGCGCACCGCCCTGCGGGCCACCGGCGACGCCCCGCTCGACGACTACCGGCGCCAGGACACCCTCTTCCATCTGGCGGTGGCCGAACTGTCCGGCTCCCCCTCGCTCACCGCGCAGTACGCGGCCGCCCGCGCCAAGGTCAACGACCTGCTCGACTGCATCCCCCTGCTGGTGCGCAATCTGGAGCACTCACAGACGCAGCACACCGCGGTCGTCGAGGCGATCCTCGAAGGGAACCCGGACGGGGCCCGCGAGGTCATGCGCGAGCACTGCGCCGGAACGGCGGCGCTGCTGCGGGGCTTCCTGGCCTGAACCGCCGCACCGTTCACGCCACTTCGCCGTCACCCTCCGGCACCCACCCGATTTACCGGAACGTCACGCAGAGGTATTGCCTTCTCCACGCCGGACCGCAAAGGTATGGATCCACTCCATTGAGCACGACGCGGGAGCTCTGCTGCCATGACGCTGGAAGAAACCCCCGAGCACCGCACCGCGGGTGCCGACCCGGGCAAGGACGAATACCTGCGGCGGCGGACCCTGCGGCGCGGCAGCGCGGGCTGGCTCCTGCTGACCGGACTCGGCGTGGCCTACGTCGTCTCCGGGGACTTCTCGGGCTGGAACATCGGCCTGGCCAAGGGCGGGTTCGGCGGTCTCGCCATCGCCACCGTTCTGATGGGCATCATGTACGCGGCGCTGGTCTTCTCGCTCGCCGAGCTCTCCGCGATCCTGCCGACCGCGGGCGGCGGGTACGGCTTCGCCCGCCGCGCGCTCGGCACCTGGGGCGGCTTCCTCACCGGCACCGCCATCCTCATCGAGTACGTGCTCGCCCCGGCCGCGATCTCGCTGTTCATCGGCGACTACGTGGAATCCCTCAACCTCTTCGGCCTGACCTCCGGTTGGCCCGTCTACCTGGCCTGCTTCGCGGTCTTCATCGGCATCCATCTGTGGGGCGTCGGCGAGGCACTGCGCTTCAGCCTCGTGGTGACCGCGATCGCCGTGGCCGCACTCCTCGTGTTCGCCGTCGGCGCCTTCGCGGACTTCGACGCCGGGCGGCTCAACGACATTCCCTCCGACGGCAGTTTCGGCGCGAACTCCTGGCTGCCCTTCGGCATTCTCGGCATCTGGGCGGCCTTCCCCTTCGGCATGTGGTTCTTCCTGGGTGTGGAGGGCGTTCCGCTCGCCGCCGAGGAAGCCAAGGATCCGGTGCGCTCCATGCCCCGGGCCCTGTCCCTGGCGATGCTCGTGCTCGCGCTGCTCGCGGTGGTGACGTTCTTCGCGGCCACCGGGGCGCAGGGTTCGAAGGCGCTCCAGGACGCGGGCAATCCGCTGGTGGTCGCGCTGGAAGGGGACGGCGGACCCACAGCCCTGAGCCGCTTCGTCAACTACGCCGGACTCGCGGGCCTGGTCGCCTCGTTCTTCTCGCTGATCTACGCGGGCTCGCGCCAGTTGTTCGCCCTGTCCCGGGCGGGTTACCTGCCGCGCTTCCTCTCCCTCACCAGCCGCCGCAAGTCGCCGTACCTGGGTCTGCTGATCCCCGGCGCACTCGGTTTCGCGCTCGCCGCCGCCTCCGGAAACGGCGCGCGCATGCTCAACATCGCGGTGTTCGGCGCGACCATCTCGTACGCGCTGATGGCGCTCTCGCACATCGTTCTGCGCCGCCGCGAGCCGGAACTGCCGCGCCCGTACCGCACCCCCGGCGGTGTGCTCACCTCGTCCGTCGCTCTGGTCCTCGCGCTGTCCGCGCTGGTCGCGACGTTCCTGGTGGACAAACAGGCGGCGTTCCTGGCGCTGGGCGTCTACGTGGTCGCCCTGGCCTACTTCGCCTTCTACAGTCGGCGGCATCTGGTGGCGAACGCCCCGGAGGAGGAGTTCGCCGCGCTGGCGGCCGCCGAGGCCGAGCTGGAGCGGGACTGACAGCAGGGCCGACAACGAGGTCGGCAGCGGGACCGGGGGCGAACGACGGTGCCGGGCGGCCCTGCGGGCCGGCGGACACGAAAGGGATTGTGCGGTGACAAGGCCACTCATCGGTGTGTCGACCTATCAGGAACCGGCGCGTTGGGGCGTGTGGGAACTGCCCGCCGCGCTGCTGCCCGCCGGGTATCCGCGCCTGGTGCAGGCGTCGGGCGGCATCTGCGCCATGCTGCCGCCCGACGCACCGGAGGTGGCGGCCGAAACCGTCGCCCGGCTCGATGGACTCGTCGTCGCCGGTGGCGCGGACGTCGAACCCGCACGCTACGGTGCGGCGCCCGACCCCCGTACCGGCCCGCCCGCACGGGACCGGGACGCCTGGGAACTCGCCCTGATCGAGGCCGCGTTGGACTCCGGCACACCTCTGCTCGGCATCTGCCGCGGCATGCAACTGCTGAACGTCGCCCGCGGCGGCACCCTTCTGCAGCACCTGGACGGGCACACCGGCGGACGAGGCGTCTTCGGCAGCCACGCGGTCGTACCGGTGCCGGGCACCCGCTACGCCGCACTGGTCCCCGAGACCACCGAGGTGCCCACGTACCACCATCAGGCGGTGGACGTACTCGGCACCGGTCTGACCGTGAGCGCCCACGCCGCGGACGGCACGGCCGAGGCGCTGGAACTGCCGGGCAGTTGGGCACTCGGCGTCCAGTGGCACCCCGAAGCGGGCGAGGACACACGGGTGATGACCGCTCTGGTGCGCGCGGCCGCCACCCGCTGATCCGGCCGTACGGACGCCGGGCCGCGCACCACGTCCCCGGCCCGCCGAGCCATCGCCCGACCCTTCACTCGTAGCGCCGCCCAGGCGCCGGACCCACCGCGTCGGCCACCGCGTCGGCGAGGGGTTCGATGTCCTCGGTCCCGATCGGGGAGAGGGTGATGCGGATCCCGGGCGGGGTGCCGATACGGAAGCGGGCGCCGGGGGCCACCGCCCAGCCCGCGTGCAGCAGGCGGGCCACCGCGCCGGTCTCGTCCGGGACCGGCACCCAGACGTTCATGCCGCTCACACCGTGGGCGGCCAGGCCCCGTTCGGCGAGGGCTGCGAGCAGGGCGTTGCGGCGGGCGCCGTAGGCGGCGGCCACCCGCTGCGGGGCCACCGCCTCGTCGTCCCACAGCCGGACGACGGCGCGCTGGAGGATACGGCTCACCCAGCCGGGCCCCAGCGCCTGCCTGCCCTGCACCCGGTCCATGGTGAGCCGGTCGCCGGTCAGGACGGCGAGCCGCAGGTCGGGGCCGTACGCCTTGGAGGTGGAGCGGATCAGGGCCCAGTGGCGGACGGAACCGGCCAGCGGATGCAGCGGCAGGTCGACGATGCCGTGCCCGTGGTCGTCCTCCACGAGAAGCACCGAGGGGTGGCCCGCCAGGACCTCGCGCAGCCGCGCCGCGCGCTCGGCACCGATCGCCGCCCCGGTCGGGTTCTGCGCCCGGTCGGTCACGATCAGCGCCCGGACTCCGGCGCGCAGGGCCCGCTCGACGGAGTCGGGCTGCGGCCCCTCGTCGTCCACGGTGACCGGCACCTGGCGCAGCCCGAGCGCCGGAACCAGATCGAGCAGGCTGCCCCAGCCGGGGTCCTCCACCGCCACCGCGTCACCCGGTCTGAGGTGTGCCTGGAGCACTCGTTCGACGGCGTCGAGGCATCCGGACAGCACCGCGACCGGGCCGTCGGGTACCCCCTCGGCGGCGAAGAACTCCTGGGTGCGCGCGGCGAGTTCGGGCTCCACGGCCGGGGCGCCGTACAGCACGGGCGTACGGTCCCCGCGCCGGGCCGCGGCGGCCAGTGCCGGGCCGAGTTCGGGCAGCAAGGCGGGGTCGGGGTTGCCCATGGACAGATCGCGCACGCCCGCCGGGACCTGGACGCGCAGACTCTCGCGTGCGGCGGTCGCCGGTTTCGGCCGCACGCGGGTACCGCGGCGTCCGGCCGTCTCCACCAGACCGCGCTCGCGCAGGGTCCGGTAGGCGGCCGCCACCGTATTGGGATTCACCCCGAGCTGCGCCGCCAACTCCCGGATCGGCGGCAGGAGTTGACCGGGCTGCAACGCACCCGAGGCCACCGCCTCCTCCACGCTGCGGGAAATGTCCTGGGCACCGCCACCACGGATCGGATACTCTCCTAGCACAAAGACCACTATGCACTAGTGCAATCAATCCCGCAATGGGGCGGGCGGCCGCACCCGTGCATCGCTCCACACCCCGCAGCACCGACCCACGCACCGACGCACACGAGGGAGTCCGCGACATGCCGGACCAGACCGCCTACCCCCAGACCCCGCGCACCATCCCGACCCGCTCACGCGACCGCGCCCACTACGACCGCGAGTCGGTGCACGCGATACTCGACGGCGCGTACCTGTGCCATCTGGGATTCGTGCGCGACGGGGCGCCCGTGGTGCTGCCGACCCTGTACGCCCGCGTCGGCGAGCGGCTCTACGTGCACGGTTCGACCGGCTCCCGCCCGCTGCGCGCCGCCGCCACCGCCCCGGACGACAGCGGCATCGACGTCTGCCTGACCGTGACGCACGTCGACGGTCTCGTGCTGGCCCGCTCGGCGTTCCACCACTCCCTCAACTACCGCTCCGTACTGGTGCACGGGCGCGCCGTGGACGTCCGGGACGAGGACGAGCGGCGCATCGCCCTCGACGCCATCGTCGACCAGGTGGTCCCCGGCCGCAGCGCCGACTCCCGCCCCGCCAACGCCAAGGAACTGGCCGCCACCGCCGTCATCGCGCTCGACCTCCGCGAGGTCTCCGCCAAGGTCCGCACGGGCGGACCCAACGACGAGCCGGAGGACCTCGCACTCCCCTACTGGACCGGCGTGGTGCCGGTGCAGCAGCGGTACGGAACGCCCGAGCCCGCCGAGGACCTCGCGGAGGGGATCGCGGTGCCGGAGTACGTGAGCCGTCTGGTGGGGTGAGGCGTCACCCTCCCCCGGCCTGTTCGAGCGTCGCCTGCTCGGGTCGGCGCTACTCGACCGACCCGGCCTGCTCGACCCGCTGCCCCTCCTCGTCCCGCTGCCCCTGTCCGACTCCCTCGGGCCGGGGCAGCGAGCCGGTCACCGGTTCCGGCGCCGCCTTCACGGGCGTCGCCGACTGGGCGATGAAGGCACCGGCCAGTACCGCGAGACCGCCCACGACCTGGGGCGCCGACAGGTGTTCGCCGAGCAGGATCCAGGCGAACACGGTGGCCACCACGGCCTCCAGGCAGGCCACCACTCCGGCCACCTGGGGGCTCAGGCTGCGCACCGCGAGGACGCCGGTGCCGTAGGCCGCGACCGTCGCGACGAGGACGACCCAGGACAGCAGCAGCGGCGCCGCGACCTCGGTGCCGTCCATCTCCGCGGTGCCCGCGAGCACCGAGAAGTCCATGGTCCAGGGCCGGGTGAGGGCGGTGAGCACAATGGCGCCGACGAGCAGTCCGTAGGCGATCACACCGAGCGGATCGGGGCGCGCGTCGCCGTCGGCCGAGCCCTGGTCGGACAGGACGAAGTAGCCGACCTGGCAGCAGGCGGCGCCCAGCGCGAGCAGCAGGCCGAACGCGTCGAAGCCGAGCCCGGACCACACCTCGACCACACAGGCCAGACCGCCCACGGCGAGGATCACACCGACCGCCGCGGCCCTGCTCACCGGGCGGCGCTGGACGAACCGCACCCAGCCGAGCAGCAGCGCGGGCCCCAAGTACTCGACGAGCAGGGCCACTCCCACCGGAATCCGGGAGATCGCCGCGAAGTAGCAGGCCTGTACACCCGCGACGGCAAGCAGTCCGAAGCCGAGGAGCAGCGCGGGGCGGGTACGCACCAGCGACCGGTGCCGCCAGACCAGCGGCAGCATCACCAGGGCGGCCCCGGCCACCCGCAGCCACACCACGTGCAGCGGGTCGAGCCCCGCCTCGATCAGCGGTTTGGCCGCGACCCCGGAACCTCCGAAGGCGCATGCCGAAACCAGCGCGAGGGCAAGCCCCGGCCCTCTTCCCTGTGTTGTCCCACCGGATGTCGTACGCACCCGCCACATGATGACAGGACTCGTCATGAGCGTCACGCCCGATGCCCCTGTCTCACCAGGTGGATGTGGTCACGCCCGGAGCGCCACCGGCCCGTCGCTCACTGTCGGCGCACCTGCTCGTACCGCCCGAGGAAACGGAACGCGCCTGCCCGGGCCTCGTAGAGGAAACTGGTGTTCTTCCAGGTGAGAAGGCGGGTTTGCGGATCAAAACCCAGTGTCTTGGCCACGCCTTCGTAGCGCTGTCCGAGCAGGGCACCGGACAGCACGCCCGGGGTGACGGGGTCCCGCCGGTGCAGGGTGGCGAGGGTGTGGGCGAGCAGGCCCACGGCGTCGTACGCCTCCGCCGCCCAGGGGGCCGGGGGCGAGCCGAAGCGTTCCCGGTGGGCGGCGGCGAAGCGTGCCGCGGGACCGGACGTCGCGGCGGTGGTGTCCGTGCGGGCGCAGCCGAAGACCCAGCCGTCGGCGGACTTTCGCGCGTCGTGCACAAAGGCCGGACCCATCGCCTGCTCGATGCCGACCCGGGCCCCCGCGAAGCGCGCCGAGGACAGCAGTCGTGCGACCCGGGCGGCACGGCGGGGCGAGGTACCGGCATAGACGACCGCACCGGGGCGGGTGGCCAGGGCCGCGGACACCGCGGCGGTGAAGTCGTCCCGGTCCGCGTCGACCGGATGGACCGAGGTGGTGCCCTCGTTCGGCGGGTTCTCGGTGAGATCGCGCACGAGGTCCTGCGCCACCGACCCGCCCGCGCGGTCGTGCACGACGGCGGTACGGCTCACCGACCGTACGGACGTCAGGTAGTACAACAGCGGCACGGCCTGCATCAGTTGGGTCGCGCGGGTCACGTACAGGGTGTGCTTCGCGGTGGGTGACATGGCGCCGCCGTCGTAGGAGGCCAGGACGATGGCGGATCCGGCGGCCGTGTACGCCGGTTCGGCGGCGGTCAGGGTGACTTCGGAGGTCGGTCCGATCACGGCGGACACCGGCGTCGGCCCGGAGAGCAGGGTCCGCGCGGCGGCCCGTGCGCCCTCCGCCCGCCCCTGGTCGTCGGCGACGCGCAGCGCGACCCGGAAGGGCGCGTCGGTGCGGGAGTTGTGGGCGTCGACGGCGAGCAGAGCACCGCGACGGGTCGCCTCTCCCACGCCTTTGAGCGGTCCGGTCAGGTCCGTCTGCAGGCCGATGCGATACAGCACACGGTCGTCGCCACCCGCGGAGGAACGACGTCCGAGGGCCAGGGCGGCCGCCGCACCCGTGGCGGCGAGCGCCGCGCCGCCCGCGAGCAGGAAGCGGCGGCGCGAACGGCTGGGCGGCCGGGTTCCCGCCTCTTCCTGCGGGACGGTCGCAGGCTCCGCGCCGCCGGACCCGGGGTGCGCGGGTTCGGCGCGCTCCGGCGGATCGAGGGCACGGGCGGCGCGGTCGGCGACCAGACGCAGTACGGCCGGTGGGAGCCAGTGGTCGGCGTCCTCGGGCGCCGGACGTACGCCGGAACCGGGACCCGAGGCGGGTGGCTCCCCGGCGCTCCGGTGAGCGCCGGTGCGGCCGCCGTCCGCGACACCTTCGCCGCCCGCCCCCGTCCCGTCGGTCACCGGCGCCTGCCGACCCCAGGTCCCCGACTCTCTCGGATCCACCGGCGCGTGCGGCGCGGCGAGTGCGGCGGCGACAGCCCCTGCGGTCGGCCGGTCGGTCGCCTCACGGGACAGACAGCGGGCGATCAACTCCCGTGCTGTGGACGGCAGGTGACGGAGATCCCCGAGGTCGGGCGCCTCGTGGAGCGTGCGGTACAGGACGGCCAGGGCGTCCCCGCCGCCGAACGGCGGGCGGCTAGTCGCCGCGTACACGAGGACGCAGCCCAGGGAAAACAGATCGCTCGGCGGTCCGACCTGCCCTCCGTACATCCTGGTCTGCTCCGGTGACAGGTAACCCGGGGTGCCGATGATGGTGTCCGCCGAAGTCAGCGCCGTCGCGCCGGTGCTGTGCGCGATACCGAAGTCGATCAGGCGCGGGCCCTCGCGGGTCAGCAGCAGATTGCCCGGCTTCACGTCCCGGTGCACCAGGCCGGTGGCGTGCACCTCGGCCAGGGCCTCGGCGAGGCGGGCGCCGAGGGCGAGCACCGAGGCCGCCGGGAGCGGGCCGCAGGCGGCGACCGCTTCCGCGAGCGAGGGTCCGGCCACGAAGTCCGTGGTCAGCCAGGGTTCCCGGGCGTCGGCGTCGGAGGCGCGGACCGGCACCGTCCAGCGTCCGGTCAGGCGCCCGGCGAGGGCCGCCTCCCGGCGGAACCGGGCCCGGAACGCGGGGTCGGCGGCGTGCTCGGCCCGGACCACCTTGAGGGCCACCAACTCGCCGAGGGCAGTGCGGGCCAGGTAGACCACACCCATGCCACCGGCGCCGAGCCGGGCCAGGAGCCGGTGCCCGCCGATCTCGGCAGGGTCCTCCGTTCGCAGTGCGCGCATGGCCGGGCCTCAGGCTCCCTTCAGTTCGAGCGGACCCGCATAGCGGAAGCGGCCGTCGCGCACCTGATAGCGGTGGACGTTCTCGGCCTTGAGCCACCGCTGTTCGGAGAAGGCGTACGTGCCGGCGATCCCCTTGAACTCCGCCTTGCCCAGCGCGGTGGTGAGCGCGGCCCGGTCCGGGCCTTCGGCCCCCGCACCGGCGAGCGCGGTGATCCGGTCGATGACCAGGCGCACCGCGTCGTAGGCCTCGACGGCCCAGGGGCCGGGCGCCACCCGGTAGCGACTCCGGTGGGCAGCCGCGAAGTCCCGTGCTGCCGGGGCGTTCGGGTCGGAGTAGGACACCACGGTCTGCCAGCCCTCCGCGGCGGCGCCCGCCGCGTCGAGGAACGCGTCCGTCGCCGATCCCGGGTCCAGGAAGCGTGGCCCGTCGAAGCGTCTGTCCCTCAGGAACCGGGCCACCTCGGCCGCGCGTGGTGCGGTGCCGGAGTAGTAGAGGCTGTCGACCTTCCGGGCCAGCAGGTCCCGCAGGACGGGCGAGGCGTCGGCGACCGAGGCGGGCACCACACGATAGGCCAGTTCGAGCCGGGCCCCGCGCGCCGGGTGCTGCATCATCTGCGCGGGCTCCCAGCCGGTGATGCGGCCTGCCCGGTCGACCACGGCTCCCAGGTGCCGGGCTCGTTGCGTCTCCAGCGCCGACGCCACGCCGTACACGGTGTACGAGTTCATCGGCGCGGCCCGGAAGTAGTGCTGCGGCTGCCGGACGAGTGCCGTGGACATGGCCCCGATCGACAGCTCCGAGACCGTGACCAGCGGCAGCCCCGCGTCCTCGTACAGGTCGACCACCGGCGCGGTCGCACTGCCGGTCGGGCCGAGCACCGCCAGCACCTCGCGCGCGTCCGCGAGTCGGCGGGCGGCCGCGCGTGCCCCGGTCAGCTCGCCGTGGTCGTCCTCGACCCGCAGTTCGAGCGGAAACGGCTTGTCGGGGCGGCTGTTGTACTGCGCCACCGCCAGCCTCGCCGCGCGTTCCTGGCTGCGGCCGACCGCTTTCGTGGGACCCGAGAGGTCGGCCTGCACACCCAGTGCCCGGACCCGCCGCCCTGACCCGGTGCCCTCGTCGCCGGGCCACAGCAGCGCCGTGGCGGTACCCGCGCCCGCCGCGAGCATCGCTCCGCCCGTCGCCCACCACAGGACACGGCGCCGCCCGGGCCTGGCGGGAGCCGGGGCCGGGCCGACGAGTTCGGTGTCCTCCACCCCGGGCAGCGCGAGGAGGTGCGCCGCGCGGTCGGCGATCATCCGCACCACGGGGTCGGGCAGCCACTCGGCGCCGGAGGTGACCGAGTCCTCCACCAGGGCCCCGGCCGCTTCCCCGGCCGACGGACGCGCGGCGGGGTCCTTGGCCAGGCAGCGGCCGAGGAAGGCACGCAGCGCGGGGTCGGTGATGCCGTCGAGGTCCGGAGCATCGTGGACGGTCCGGTACAGGAGGGATCCACTGTCACCGTGTCCGAACGGCGGCCGTCCGGTGGCGACATAGGCGAGCACGCAGCCGAGGGAGAACATGTCGCTCGCCGGGTCCACCCGTTGCCCGCGGGCCTGTTCGGGCGAGAGGAAGCCGGGTGAGCCGACGACGAGGCCGGTCGCGGTCAGTCCTGTCTCCTCGCCGTCGGCACGCCGGGCGATGCCGAAGTCGATGATCCGCGGCCCGTCGAGGGCAAGCAGGACGTTGCCGGGCTTCACGTCACGGTGCACAAGTCCCGCCGCGTGCACGGAAGCCAGCGCCCCGGCGAGCGCCGTACCGAGGATCCGCACCGCACGCGCGGGGAAGGCACCGCAGGTGGCGACCGCCTCGGCGAGCGAGGGCCCGGGCACGAACGCCGAGGCCAGCCACGGCGCGGGCGCGTCCGGGTCGGCGCCGAGGACCCGGGCCACCCAGGGGCTCCGCACACCTCGGGCGGCGGCCACCTCGCGCGCGAACCGGGCCCGGAACTCCGGCTGTTCGGCGAACTCCGGCTGGATCACCTTGACCGCGGCCAGGTCACCCTCCGGCGTACGCGCCAGGTACACCACTCCCATACCGCCGGCGCCGAGCCGGCCGAGCAGCCGGTGTCCGCCCAGCCGCGACGGATCCGAAGCGAGCAGCCGCTCCATCACAGCACCGCCTTCGACGTGGCACCCTGCTCGGCCGCGCGCCCGCCGGAGGGGCCGGGCGCGCCGCGACCGGCCGCCCGGTTGCCGCCTGCCTCTTCCCGCTCCGTGCCGGTTCCGCTCTTGCCTTCGACCGGCCGCCCGATCTCCGACTCCGCGCGCCCCAGCATGCGCGGCACCGGGCCCGTCGCCGCCTGCATCAGCTCCATGGAGGTCCAGCCCTTGCCCGCGCACGCGGACACCGACACCACCACCGGCCCGAAGGTGGCCTGCTGCCACATGTACGGGTACGGCCCGCCCTCGGTGGCACTGGTGCAGAAGCCGACCTCGACCAGCGAGTCCTCGGCGTAGTTGTTGCCGCTCTCGCCCCAGGCCGAGGCGCTGGACAGCAGCCCGGACAGCTTCTCGCCCTTGCGCAGCGTCTGTTCGGAGCAGCCGAGGGCCTCCTCCAGCATCCCGGCCTGTTCCCAGGCCGCGTCGCTCACCTCGGGATGCACGGTGACCGTCGCGGTCATGCGCACCGGGCCCTTGCCCCCGGCGGCGGGGATAACGAAGTGGCGGGTCAGGCTGGCGAGTACACGGGGCGGCAGCGCTTCCCTCCGCCACACGCAGTTGTCACCGAGCACCGACCAGGTCGCCGGGTCGCTCTCGTAGGGCTCCGCGCGGACCACTTGCTGCCCGAACTGATCGGGCCCCGCGATCACCTTCCCGACGAGCGCCCGCGCGTCCGCCGCCGTACGCGGGAGTTCGGCCGGATCCGCCTCGATTGTCGGCGCGGGAGCGGGCACCGTGCCGCCCTCGCCCCCGGCGCCCGTCGGGCTCTCGGCGCCGCTCGGCTTCCCCGCGGCCGAGGGCGACTCGGAGCCGCCGCCCTGCGCCTTCCCCTGCGTCCCCTCCCCCGTACCCGTACAACCTGATGCCAGCACGGCCGCGACCCCCCACCCGCACCACCACCCCACCGCTACACGTCGTCTCATCGCCGTTCCCCCCAGATCCCCTCTTCGCCACCGGGTACGGCACTCCGTCCCGACGTCCCCCTGCGCGGCCCGGCCTCCCCGACCGGCGTCTCACGCACCACGCACCGCACTCCGTCACGCACAGATGACAGCCAAGAACAGTTCGTGGTTCCCCCAACCGCTCAAGTACCCGCAGACCTAGGGCACTTGTGAGCCCGCGTCACGCCGCGCGGGACGGATCGCCCCGGCGGCAGGCGTGGGCGTGTGCGGACTCATGGCCGACATAGTGCCCGGTCCCGGTGTACGCGGAATGAGTACGGCTACTCAAAATCCGGTCATGGGAGGGGAGATGGCAGGGGTTGGGTGCGGAGGGGCCAGGCCTTGGCCCCTTACCCCTGTGGAGTCGTGAACTACGGGGACGCCTAGCGACCGGCTTGTTCGGCCCGCAGCGCCTCGGCGCAGGCGAGTACCTCCCGTGCGCCGAGCCTGCCGGGGTCGACCGCGACGCGGCGCAGCACCTCGGCCGCACGGGAGCCCGGGTCCTCGGCGAGGGCGGCCAGGAGGTGCAGGCCGCGCACCGTCGACTCGCCGCGCCGACGGGCCAGTTCGCCCGCGGTGCTCATGGCCCGCGCCGCCGAGGGCGACATCCCGGGGAGGGTCACCGTGGGCGAGGCGCCGGAGTCCTCGACCGAGGAGCGCCAGCGCAGTCCGTAGCCGATGCTGCGCTGGACGAGATAGCCGAGCAGCTTCGCCACCCGCGCGGTACCGAGCACGGCGCGGGCCTCGGGGTCCGACTCCAGGAGCGAGTGCAGCAGATGGGCGGTGTCGATCTCCCGGTCCTGGTCACGGGACGCACGGCGGCGGGCCGCGGCCAGGGCGGCGACGATCTCCGGACCGTACGCCACGGCCATCGCGGCCACGCGCGGACCGCCGTCCGGCCGCTCCTGCGATCTTCGGGATTGCACGTTTCCCACCTCATCAGCCGGTGCGGGCCGAATCGTCGGCAGCGGGAAGCATTTCGGCATCCGACACTGGTTGGTATGCCTTGGCCATCCCCTCATCCTTGGGGATGAGATCCGGGACATCTCACCCGGGAGGGACGCGCGCCGCCTTGCCGTGACGGAGCCGGACATCTCGCCCTCCGGCCACACGGGCCCCTGACCGACACAACCTTGAAGTCCGGTGCTCCGCAGGCCGGACGGACCGCGCCTCCACACTCGTGACTCGTACGGAGTGTGGAGGCGCGGGAATGCGAGGGTGCGGGAGTGCGGGCACATCGGTCGCACCGGGAGGGTCAGTCCTCCTCGGCGAGGATCAGGTACAGCTTCTTCCGGGCCTCGTTGATGACGCCGACCGCCCGGTCGCGCTGCTCCTTGTTGCCCGCCTTCCACACCTGCGCGAAGGCCTCCATCAGACCGGCGCCCGCCTGACGGATCTCGTTGACCGTGTCCCAGTCGATGCCGCGCCCGGCTTCCTGCCAGGGCGCCTCGGGCCCCTCGTCGGCGGCGCTGCGACCCGAGTCGGTCAGGTCGAACAGCTTCTTGCCGCCTTCGGACTCACTGCGGATCAGGCCCTCGTCCTCCAGCAGTTGGAGCGTGGGGTACACCGAGCCGGGGCTCGGCTTCCACGCGCCGCCACTGCGTTCGGCGATCTCCTGGATCATCTCGTATCCGTGCATCGGGCGGTCCTTGAGGAGCGCGAGGATCGAGGCGCGCACATCGCCGCGCCGCGCGCGGCCACCACGGCCGCCTCGTCCGCCCCAGGGGCCGCCGGGCCCGCCGAAACCGGGCCCGAACGGGCCGAACGCAGCGCGCCGCCCCTCGAAACCCTCGAATCCACCACGACCCGGGTGTCCGGGCCGACAGTGCTCAGTGCCGAATCCATGGGAACGCATATCGCTCACCCTTCCTTCGGTAGATCGGTCGCGATGCCTCAACGATATATCGCCGATACTCGTACGGCAAACGTACAGTTCGGGACAACGGGGACCGCACGGCGGCTAGGCGGCGAGGCGGCGGGGATACAGCGACGGAAGGGCTTCGGTCCACTTGTGGCGCATTGGCCTTGGCTCGCCGGTGTCCGGGCGGCCTAGCGTCGTGGCATGCGGATTCGAATCGTGGACGCCTTCACCGACCGCCCCTTCGCCGGGAACCCGGCCGGGGTCGTACTGCTCGACGCCTTTCCGGACGACGCCTGGATGCAGCGCGTGGCCGCCGAGGTCAACCTCTCCGAGACGGCCTTCGCCCACCCCGATGCCGGGGGCTCGGGAGCGGACTGGCAGCTGCGGTGGTTCACGCCGGTCGCCGAGGTGGACATGTGCGGGCACGCCACACTGGCCACCGCGCACGTCCTGTTCGACTCGGGCGCCGTCGACGGCGAGGTGCGGTTCGCGACCCGCAGCGGCACCCTCACCACCGCCCGGCATCCGGACGGCTCGTACGGAATGGATTTCCCGGCGGCCCCGCTCACCGCGGCGACCGCGCCCGAAGGGCTCGCCGAAGCGCTCGGCGCCGATCCGGTGTCCGTGCAGGACACCGGGCCGTACGTCGGCGACCTCCTGGTCGAACTCGCCGACGAGAGCACGGTGCGCGGCCTCGGCCCCGACTTCCGCGCCCTGGCCGCGTACTCACGACGCGGCGTCATCGCCACCGCACGGGCCGATGCGCCGGGCCGCGGCTACGACTACGTCTCCCGCTGCTTCTTCCCCAACGTCGGCGTGGACGAGGACCCGGTGACCGGCAGCGCGCACACCGCGCTCGCCCCGTACTGGGCACACCGCCTGGGCAACGTCCTGCTCACCGGCCTCCAGGCGTCCGCGCGCTCCGGCCTGGTGCGCACCGAACTGCGCGGTGAGCGCGTGCTGTTGACCGGCCACGCGGTCACCGTCATCGACGGGGAACTGCACGCCTGAGCCTCACGGCCCGGCCGTCGGCACCCTCGGGCGCGCGATGTCCGGGCCGGACCGGGTCAGGCGGTCGGCAGCCAGTCCACCCGGCCCGCGAGCAGCCCGTATCCGACGAAGGCACCGATGTCGAGCAGGGAGTGGGCCACGACGAGCGGGCCGACCCGGCCCCAGCGGCGGTAGAGCAGCACGAAGACCACACCCATGACCATGTTCCCGATGAAGCCGCCGATGCCCTGGTAGAGGTGGTACGAGCCGCGCAGCACCGAACTCGCGGCCAGCGCCTTCGTCGGCGACCAGCCCAACTGCCCGAGCCGGTGCAGCAGGTAGCCGACGACGATGACCTCCTCGACGACGGCGTTCTGGATCGCGGACAGGATCAGGACCGGGTACTTCCACCACACGTCGGGCAGATCCTCGGGCACCACGGTGAGGTTGAAGCCGACGCCGCGGGCGGCGAGATAGAAGGCGATGCCGGTACTGCCGATCACGGCGGCGACACAGGCTCCGCGCAGGAGGTCGGGTGTGGGCCGGGTGCGGTCGAAGCCGAGCGCGCGCAGCCCGCTCCCCTCACGCAAAAGCAGATGCGCGACCAGTGCCACGGGCACCAGAGCGGTGGTGATCCCGAACAGCTGCCAGGCGAGGTCCAGCCACGGACGGCCGGGCGCGGCAGAAGAGTTGAGGGTGGCCGCCTGGTCCTTGAGACCACCCGGCTTTGTGACCGAGCCCACGAAGCTGACCAGTGCGGACACCGCACTCGCGCCGAGTGACAGCGCGAGTACGAGCAGTGTTTCCTGCCGTAGGACACTCCTTGATCGGCCTTCTCGTGGAAAGAAATCGGCCACCGGATCATCCTTCGACCGCACTCGCGCCTCCAGTTGAGCAAACCACCCTCACACCCTTCACTCGTCCCGCTACCCTCGCGAACAGACTTGCGAAGATCGCGTACGACAAGCAGAGGGAAACCGCCGTCCGGGCATTCCCGTCCCTCCCTTGACCGGCACGCGAATGAGGCTTGGCCAGGAAGGCGCAGCAACGCCATGGGACGTCACAACCTGCCCGAAGAGTACGGTGCGGAACCAACCCCGCCACATCCGGGCGCACGCCGACGCTACGTGGCGATCGCCGCGGCGCTGGTCCTGAGCATCACCGCCGCCGGCGTGGTCTCCTACCAGAGCGGCTGGCTGTCGAGCAGTTCCTGCACGGACGAAGCCGTACGTCTGGACGTGGTGGCCGCCCCCGACGTGGCCCCCGCCCTGCGCGAAGCCGCGGACTACTCCCGCGAGCAGGAGATCAAGTCGGACGGCCACTGCATGGACATCCACATCACGGCCCAGGACTCGTACCGGACGGCCAATGATCTGCACAGCGCCAAGAAGCCCCCGAAGTACGAGGTCTGGGTGCCCGATTCGCAGATGTGGGTGCAGGGCGTCCAGGGAGTCGACGGCACCGGGGGCACCGGCACCGGTGTGGTGCAGCTGACCCCGGCCGGAAATGTCGCCGCGTCACCGCTGGCGATGGCGGCCCGCCCGGAGAAGGCGGAGCAGCTCGGCTGGCCCGACAAGACGTACTCCTGGAGCGAGTTGGCGGACAGTTCGCTCAAGAAGGGCGGCCTGCGGCTGAGTCTGCCCGACCCGGGGCGCAGCGCGACCGGCCTGTTCGCGATGTCCCGGCTCGCCATGTCCGAGGGCAAGCCGGGCGGCAAGCCCGACAAGCAACGCGAGGCACGCGGCGCGACGTTCGCCAAGTACCTCCGCGACCACGTGGCCGATCCCGCGACCGAGGTTCTCGACACCCTGGCCGGTCCGGAGGACGACGGGAAGCGCGCCACCGAGGCGCTGATCGTCTCCGAGCAGGCCGCCTTCCGCCACAACGCGAAGGCCAAGTCCGACGGCGACGTCAACCTGTTCCACCCCGAGGACGGTTCGCCACAGCTCGACTACCCGTACACCCTGGTCGACGAGCCCTCGATGACCACGGACGAGTCCCGCGCCGCGCTGCGTTTCATGACCCTGCTCGGCGAGGAGGAAGGGCGGCGCATCCTGCGTGAGCAGGGCTTCCGCACCAGCGTCGGCGGTTCGGCCACCACCGTGGCCACGGCGGCCGGAAGCCGTTCGCCGCAGCCGTACGACGACGAGGACGCCACCCAGCCGAGCCCCGGCGACCTCCAGGAGTCGCTCGGCATGTGGACCATCACCGTCAAGAGTGTGCGTCTGACGAGCCTTGCCGACGTCTCCAGTTCGATGGCGCAGATCGTGCCCGAGAAGGGCCTGCCCCGGCTGACGCTCACCAAGAACTCGTTCCTGGAAGGGCTGAAGACCTTCACCGATCACGACGAGATCGGCCTGTGGAAGTTCGGCGCGGACCTCGACGGCGACCGTGACTTCAAGAAGATCGTCCCCACCCGGGCGCTCGGCGAGGGCTCGCACCGCGACGACATGGAGAAGGCGCTGGAGGGCCTGACGCCTTCGGCCTCGGACACCACGGGTCTGTACGACGCGGTGCTCGCCGCCTACCAGCAGGCCTCGTCCACCTATGTGGAGGGCAAGTTCAACGCTGTCGTCATCGTCACCGACGGCAGCAACGACACCGGCCCGCTGACCCGCTCCGCGTTGCTGCGCAAACTGCGCGACCTGTCCGACCCGAAGAAGCCCCTGCCGGTCATCACGGTGGCCCTCGGCCCCGAGGCGGACAAGGACGACGCCGAGCAGATCGCCTCGGCCACCGGCGGCACCAGCGAGCAGGTGTCCGACCCGACGGTGATCCAGTCCGTGATCCTCAAGGCCATCATGACCTCGGGCTTCCGTTCCCAGCGCTGAACCGCCGCGCTCACCGCCCCGGCAGCGCGGGCGCCGGTACGCCGATGGGCCAGGTGTGCACCGGGGCGTCGGTGCGCATCAGTTCGGCGTAGCGGCGGGTCGTCGCCGCCAGGGCGGTACGCCGGTCGAGGCCGCTGTCCAGGGCGTGGTGGAAGGTGTCCGCCTGCCAGGAAGCGCCGTTGACCCCGCGGCGGCACCGCTCCTCGATCACGCCCAGATAGTGGTCCCGGTCCACGGGCTCGACGCCCCAGGCGTCGAGCCCGGCCGCGGCGAGCGGCAGCAGTTCCTCCAGGACCAGGGTGACGGCGGGCATCCGTACGGTGCCGCCGTGCCGTCCGCGCCGCGGCCACTCCAGCTCGGCGTCGATGCCGTGCCGACAGGCCGTCTCGAAGTTGGCGGCGGCCGCCTCGAACGGCAGCCGGGCCCACAGGTGCCGGGCGTCCTCGGCCAGGGCACGGATCGCGCCGTAGTAGAAGGCGGTGTTGGCCATGACGTCGGTGACGGTCGGACCGGCGGGCAGCACTCTGTTCTCCACGCGCAGGTGCGGCCGCCCGTCGCGGACGTCGTAGACGGGCCGGTTCCAGCGGTACACGGTGCCGTTGTGCAGGACCAGTTCGGACAGCTTCGGTACGCCGCCCGCATCCAGTACGGCGAGCGGGTCCTCCGGGTCGCAGATCGGCAGCAGCGGCGGGAAGTACCGCAGGTTCTCCTCGAAGAGGTCGTACGCCGACTCGATCCAGCGCTCGCCGAACCAGGTGCGCGGACGCACCCCTTGGGCGCGGAGTTCCTCGGGCCGGGTGTCGGTGGACTGCTGGAACAGCGGAGGCCGGGACTCCCGCCACAGCTCACGGCCGAACAGGAACGGCGAGTTGGCGCCTATGGCCACCTGCACGGCGGCCAGTGCCTGCGCCGAGTTCCACACGTCGGGGAACCGTTCGGGGGTGACCTGCAGGTGCAACTGCACCGAGGTGCACGCCGCTTCGGGGGCGATCGAGGAGGAGGTGCCGATGAGCCGTTCCACGCCGTCGATATCGAGCGTGAAATCCTCGCCGCGGGCCGCGCGCATCTGATCGTTGAGAAGGGTGTAGCGATCGCCGGCGGAAAGATTCGCGGACACCAGATCTTCCTGGTCGAGCGTCGGCAGAATGCCGATCATCACGATCCCCGCGGACACTTCACCGGCCTTGCGGTCCGCATAGGCGAGCCCGGTCCGCAACTCCTCGGCGAGCCGGTCGAGAACGCGGCCGGTCAGCCGGTGCGGAGCGATGTTCACTTCGAGATTGAACATTCCTAGCTCGGTCTGGAAATCCGTCGAAGCGATACGTTCCAGCACTTGCGCATTACGCATCCGCGGCAGACCGTCACTGCCCACCAGATTCAGCTCGATCTCCAGCCCCATGAGATTCCGGGGCCTGTCGAACCGCTCCTCGTCCAGCAACCGCTCCAGCCCCGCCAGGCACATGTGCAGCTTCCTGCGGTACTGACGGCGGTCGGCGAGCCCCCGCACCTCCGCCTCGACCTTCTCGCCCATCGAAGCATCCTTCCCCGATCGGGCAGCCCAAAGATCCGGCCGCGGTGTCACGCTCCATGATGCCCGCTAAAGTGATCGACAAGCCCCCCGTCATGGACCACCAGGACAGTAGGCTGAGAAGTGGCACATTCACCGGGCACAGGCCTGGAGCACATTCCCGGGACGGTTGTGAAAGGCGATCCGTGAAATCGCGGACGATATTCGGCCGTCCGCAGCGGGTTAACAGCCGCAGGTCACGCGCCCGCACTCGCCCCGAAATGCGGAAGCGCACCTTCGAACGCCGTCCGAATACGCCCTTGCCCGCGATATCCATAAGGGCTAGCGGAAACGCGACGTGAACATCCTTCGTATAAACTTCGCGGACGAGGCGGAGAGTTGGTGCCCCGCGGTATACGCGAGCCCACTCACCTCGCACCCCGAGAGCTGAGCCGACAGCGCTGTCTGCACTGCCTTCGCTTCCTCCTGCCTGTCAAATGAGAGGCGACCCATCATGCCGCTGCATGTGCCCCCTGCCCCGGCGCCCGCCCTGCGCAGCGTCCTCACCGCACTCGCTTCGCCCACCGCGGTCGACGAGGCGCACACTCCCTCCCTCAGGACCGCCGGCGGGCCGCTCTCCGCCGAGTTCCCGCTGCCGCTGCACGTGCTCGACCGGATCCCGCAGGACGGCGTCCTGAGCACCCGGCTCGCGGGCTGGCGCTTTCTGATCCGGGGCGCCGAGCACGTGCTCGCCGCGGCGGACACCCGTCCGACGCCGGACGGCTGGGCCTTCTCGCACTTCTTCGAGGGCCCGTACGTGACGGCCACCGAGCGCGCGCTGCGACAGGCCGAGGCCCTGGCGGGCCCGCACCAGGTGCGTCTGCTGTCGGTCCCGGAGCTGTACATGCTGACGCTGTGGCTGCACGGCGACTGCGCCGCGGACGGCGCCGCGGGCAGTCCCGCCCCCACCGACCTGCTCGTGCCGCTGGCGCCCGCACCGCCGGGCATCGCCGCGCACCGGCCGCGCCAGGTGGCGGAACTGCGGCCGCTGCTGAGCCTTCGCCTGGCAGCGCCCCTGCTGCGGACCACCGCCTGATCCGTCCGGGCCACGCGCCATGGCACGGCCGGGTGGGCAAGGACCACCCGAAGTGACGGTGAACCCCGGCCGAACCGTTCATACGAGCGAGGCGTCATCAACCTGTGACGGGAGCTGCGGCGAAATCCCTGCGGATCCGCACCCGCAGGGCAACACTGGGAACAGGAAGACTCCACACCACACGGGGGCGGCATGAACGAGAACACGGGGGGCGGCACCAGCGCCGAGCCGGGCCGCAGGACAGACATCACGACGCAGCGAGAGATCCCAGCCATGTGCAAGCACCAGCCAGCCTGCCCGTCCGCAGAATCCGCCGACCGGGAGGCCGCACTCCCGGTGGCGCATCACCCGGAACAGGGCTGGAGCCTGCTGTGCAACGGCGTGCTGCTGTTCGAGGACACCGGTGAGCTGCTGCCCAACGGGCAGATCATCGCCCCGCACCGGCCGCTGGCCGCAGGGCGGGTCGTCCGGGCGGCCTGACCACCGCACAGAACGCCCTCGGGGCCGCTCCCGGCCGAATCGACCGGGAGCGGCCCCGAGTTGTGTCCGGTCCGCCCACCCGCCGAACGGGGGACGGACCGCTCACCGTCAGTCCTCGTACGCGTCCAGCGGCGGGCAGGAGCACACCAGGTTGCGGTCGCCGAAAGCCTGGTCGATGCGGCGCACCGGCGGCCAGTACTTGTCCGCGGCGCTGACACCGCTCGGGAAGACCGCCTCCTCGCGGCTGTACGCGTGGTCCCAGTCCCCGGCAAGCGTGCCCGCGGTGTGCGGGGCGTTGCGCAGCGGGTTGTCCTCGGCGGGCCACGCGCCGGTGCCGACCTTCTCGATCTCCGCGCGGATGGCGATCATCGTCTCGCAGAAGCGGTCGAGCTCGGCCAGGTCCTCGCTCTCGGTGGGCTCGATCATCAAAGTCCCGGCCACCGGGAACGACATGGTCGGCGCGTGGAAGCCGTAGTCGATGAGCCGCTTGGCGACGTCGTCCACGGACACGCCCGTGGCCTGGGTCAGCGGACGCAGGTCGATGATGCACTCGTGCGCCACCAGGCCGCCCGGGCCGGTGTAGAGCACCGGGAAGTGCGGTTCGAGCCGCTTGGCGATGTAGTTGGCGCTGAGCACCGCCACCTGGGTGGCGCGCTTGAGGCCCTCGCCGCCCATGAGCCGGACGTACGACCACGAGATCGGCAGGATGCCCGCCGAGCCCCAGGGAGCGGCGGAGATCGGGCCCACACCGGTCTGAGGCCCGGCCGCGGGCTGGAGCGGGTGGTTCGGCAGATACGGGGCGAGGTGCGCCCGTACCCCGACCGGGCCCACACCCGGACCGCCGCCGCCGTGCGGGATGCAGAACGTCTTGTGCAGGTTGAGATGCGAGACGTCGCCGCCGAAGTGACCGGGCTTGGCGAGGCCGACCAGCGCGTTGAGGTTGGCGCCGTCCACGTAGACCTGGCCGCCCGCGTCGTGCACCGCGGCGCAGATGTCCGCGACGTGCTCCTCGAAGACGCCGTGCGTCGAGGGGTAGGTGATCATCAGCACCGACAGTTCGTCGCGGTACTGCTCGATCTTGGCGCGCAGGTCCTCGACGTCGATCTCGCCGTCCTCGGCGGTCTTCACGACGACGACCTTCATGCCCGCCATCACCGCGCTGGCCGCGTTGGTGCCGTGCGCGGAGGACGGGATCAGGCAGACGGTGCGCCGGGTGTCGCCGTTCGCGCGGTGGTACGCGCGCACCGCGAGCAGGCCCGCGAGCTCGCCCTGCGAACCGGCGTTGGGCTGGAGGGAGACCTTGTCGTAGCCGGTGACCTCGGCGAGGCGCTCCTCCAGCTCCCGGATCAGGGTCAGGTAGCCCTCGGCCTGCTCGGCGGGCGCGAAGGGGTGCAGCGCGCCGAACTCCGGCCAGGTCACCGGCTCCATCTCGGTGGTGGCGTTCAGCTTCATCGTGCAGGAGCCGAGCGGGATCATGCCGCGGTCGAGCGCGTAGTCGCGGTCCGCGAGGCGGCGCAGGTAGCGCAGCATCGCGGTCTCCGAGCGGTGCTCGTGGAACACCGGGTGGGTCAGGTACTCGTCGGTGCGCAGCAGCGCCTCGGGCAGCGTGTCCGCGGCCTCGGCGTCCAGCGCCTCGATGCGCTCGAGGTCCGCCGGGACTCCGAACGCCTGCCAGACGGCGGCCAGTTGCGCGCGGTTGGTGGTCTCGTCGCAGGCCATCGAGACGTGGTCGGCGTCCACCTGACGCAGGTTGACGCCGCCCTCGCGGGCCGCCGCGACGACGGCCTCGGCCCGGCCGGGCACCCGCGCGGTCAGGGTGTCGAAGTAGGCGGTGTGCACCAGCTCGACGCCGCCCTCGCGCAGACCCGCGGCCAGGATCGTGGCGTAGCGGTGGGTGCGCCCGGCGATCGCCTTCAGTCCCTCGGGACCGTGGTAGACGGCGTACATACCGGCCATCACGGCGAGCAGCACCTGGGCGGTACAGATGTTGCTGGTCGCCTTCTCACGGCGGATGTGCTGCTCACGCGTCTGGAGCGCGAGGCGGTAGGCCCGGTTGCCGTCGGCGTCCACGGACACGCCGACCAGACGTCCGGGCAGGCTGCGCGCGAACTTCTCGCGGACGGCCATGTAACCGGCGTGCGGTCCGCCGAAGCCCATCGGGACACCGAAGCGCTGCGTGGTGCCGACCGCGATGTCGGCGCCGAGCTCGCCGGGCGACTTCAGCAGGGTCAGGGCGAGCAGGTCGGCGCAGACGGTGACGACGGCACCGGCCTCCTGCGCCTGCTCGATCAGGGGCTTGATGTCGCGTACGACACCGGAGGCGCCGGGGTACTGCAGCAGCACACCGCTGATGCCGCGCTCGACGGCCTCGGCGGGCAGGCCCTCGGACAGATCGGCGACGAGGACCTCGACGCCGGTCGGCTCCGCGCGGGTCTCGAGCACGGCGATCGTCTGCGGCAGCACCTCCGCGTCGACGAGGAACAGACCGTTCTTGACCTTGCCCACCCGGCGCGCGAGGGCCATCGCCTCCGCGGCGGCGGTGCCCTCGTCCAGGAGCGAGGCACCCGAGGTGGGCAGCCCGGTGAGGTCGGCGACCATCGTCTGGAAGTTGAGCAGCGCCTCCAGGCGGCCCTGCGAGATCTCCGGCTGGTACGGCGTGTAGGCCGTGTACCAGGCGGGGTTCTCCATGACGTTGCGCAGCACCACGGGCGGCGTGAAGGTGCCGTAGTAGCCCAGTCCGATCATGGAGCCGAGGACCTGGTTGCGGTCGGCCAGCGTGCGCAGTTCCGCGATCACCTCGGGCTCGGTGCGGGCGCCGGGCAGCGCGAGGGCCTCGGCGCTCTTGATCACATCGGGCACCGCGGCGGCGGTGAGCTCGTCGAGGGAGCCGTAGCCGACCTGGGCGAGCATCTTCGCGCAGGCTTCGGAATCGGGACCGATGTGGCGCTTTTCGAAGGGCGTGCCCTGCTCGAGTCGCGTCAGCGGAATACGGGTCATGTCGGAGGCCTCCTGGTCGTGTACGACCTTCGGGGGGCACCTCGGCACCGGTGCCCTGACGGCCTCCCCCTCTGTCATCTCGACCTGAGAGCTTCACCGGGCCAGTTGCGGCCGGTTTTCACCGTCGGTGAGAGCGGAAGCCGTCGCGTCCGCCCTGCTTTCCAGAGTGACCTCGTCCGTGCGGTACGGGTGCCTGAGAGATTCCGGGGAGGATTTGCTCCTTCGGCGCCCCGGCTCGCTGTGTCAGCGGGCCCGGGACTCTCCCGCACGGGGTCGACAGCCATCAGCCAGCCTACCAGCGCGTCCCCGGCCACCCATCGCTCAAGTGGCCGCAATCTCCATTCTGCTATTTCGTAGTGTTTACGGATGATTGCGCCCAGTTGTTCCGGCCACTTGGAGGAGCACGTGCAGACCGACATCGATCCCCGCAAGCTGATCGGCCGCAAGGCCTTCGACCGCACCGGCGCCAAGATCGGCACCATCGCCGAGGTCTACCTCGACGACGCCACGGGCGAGCCGGAATGGGCTGCCATACGGACGGGTCTGTTCGGCCGGGACGCCTTCGTCCCCCTGGAGCCGAGCGAGCTCGCCGAGGACACGCTGCGCGTCCCCTACGACCGTGCCCTGATCAAGGACGCCCCGGACTTCGGCGTCGGCCGGCACCTCTCCCCCGAGCAGGAACTCCAGCTCTACCGCCACTACGGACTGGACATCGCCCCCGCCTCACCGCCACCGCCGGACCGCGACTTCGGCCGACTCGCGGGCTCCGAAGAGGCCTGAGCACCGCCCGCCCGGGCCGGATCGACCGGCAGCGCCGACACCAGGGGCAGCGGCTCCGCCCGCTCCAAGTCCGGGTCGTCGCTGCGGAACGTACGCACCCTCCCGGGCGCCGAGCCGGGCGTCTCGAAGCGCACGGTGACCCTGCCGAGGCCGCTGCCCTGCACCCACCCGTGCCCGTACTCGCTGTGCCGTACGTCGTGACCCGCGTGCCAGGTGGCCTCGGCAGGCGCCGGGGTCTCCTGGGGCGTCTGCGGCGCCGGTTCGTGCCCCGGCTCCGGATCCGGCTCCGCCCCGCCCGCCGCCTGGGCGAACAGATCCTCCTGCGTGTAGTCCGCCAGGCCGGTGACCCCGACGCCGAGGAGTCGTACGCCGCCGGTGGTGTCGACGGACTCCAGGAGCCGGGCCGCCGCCTCGCGCACGACGGTCCGGTCGTCGGTGGGTCCGCGCAGGGTCTCGGACCGGGTGAGCGTCGAGAAGTCGTACCTGCGCACCTTCAGTACGACCGTGCGGCCCGACCGACCCGCCTCGCGCAGCCGGTGCACACAGCGGTCGGCCAGCCGCTGCACTTCGAAGCGCACCCGCACCCGGTCGTGGATGTCCACGTCGTAGGTGTCCTCCACCGAGACCGACTTGGCGTCCCGCTCGGCCACCACCGGACGCTCGTCGCGGGCCAGGGCCATCGCGTACAGCCCCTCCCCGTGCGCCTTGCCGAGCAGCCGGACCAGCTCCTCCTCGCCCGCCTCCGCCAGCTCCCCGACCGTGGTGATGCCCGCCCGCCGCAGGTGGTCTCCGGTCGCCGGGCCGACGCCCGGCAGGATGCGCACCGGCATGGGCCCGAGCAGCTCCCGCTCGGTGCCCGGCTCTATGAGCACGAGACCGTCCGGCTTCGCCTCCTCGGAGGCGATCTTGGCGAGCATCTTGGACGCGGCGAGCCCCACCGACCCGGTCAGACCGGTGGCCGCCCTGATGTCCGCGCGCAGCCGCTCACCGACCACCCGCGCCGACGCCGCGTCGGCCGCCGCACCCGTGGTCTCCAGATCGACGAAGGCCTCGTCCAGGCTCAGCGGCTCCACGAGCGGCGACAGCTCCCTCAGCAGGCGCATGACCTGCTCGCTGACCTCACGGTAGAGACCGAAGCGCGGCACCAGATACGCCGCGTTCGGGGCGAGCCTGCGCGCCTGCCCCATCGGCATCGCCGAGCGGACACCGAAGACCCGCGCCTCGTACGAAGCCGTCGCCACCACCCCGCGCGGCCCGAGACCTCCGACGATCACCGCTTTCCCGCGCAGGCTCGGCTTGGATGCCTGCTCCGCCGAGGCGTAGAAGGCATCCATGTCCAGATGCAGGATGGTGGGCGCGGACCTCACATGTCCGATGCTCCCGCACGCCACTGACAACCGGCCCATCGACCGGCCCGGCAGACGTCCGCGATGCCGGTCCGGTGCCGGGTCCGACGGCTCAGACGGCCCGGTTGCGGCGCCGCGCCAGCTCGTCGGCCGGGTGGTGCGGAACCAGCGTCTCGCCGGTGTCGACCCGCTCGCCGTGCAGCTGGGACAGCGCGCTCTCGACGTCCCGCCAGACCACACCCACCGCGATGCCGAAGATCCCCTGGCCGCCCTGGAGCAGATCGTGGACCTCGTCGGGCGAGGTGCACTCGTAGACCGTCGCGCCGTCACTCATCAGCGTCATCCGCTCGAGGTCGCGAAAACCGCGCTCGCGCAGGTGCTGGATGGTGCTGCGGATGTTCTGCAGTGAGACGCCGGTGTCGAGGAGACGCTTGACGATCTTCAGTACGACGACGTCGCGGAAGCTGTACAGGCGCTGCGTACCGGAACCGTGGGCCGGACGCACCGTCGGTTCCACCAGGCCGGTGCGGGCCCAGTAGTCGAGCTGACGGTAGGTGATGCCCGCGGCGGCGCAGGCGGTGGGACCGCGATATCCGATGTCCCCCGCCCCCGGATCCTCGGCCGCCGACGCCGTGACGGCGAGCTTGGGCGAATGATCGTGATCGGCCCTGCTGCCCTGAAGCTGGTACGGACCACCGTCCCCGAGGCTGCGCCCGGGAACTCCCCCAGTCGTACCGTCGCCGCTGCTTCTCACGCCGACCTCCGCGTCCTTGACCTGCCTTCACGACCGTAGGCAGTCACCAGGGGTGCGTCAACGATCGCCGCACTCGCCACGCCGAGTGATTATCACCCCGAGAGTGGTTTCTCCCGCCCCGCCGCGGGGAAAGGCTAGCCGAATGCGCAGACGGGACGAGCCCGAGCGCCGGTCGTCGTCACGGGTGCCGCACCGTTGCACCGCGTCCCGACCGGCCGGTCACTGATTGCTGGTGCCGAAGTCCTCGGGCGAGATCTGGTCCAGGAACTCCCGGAACTTCTCGACCTCGTCCTCCTGCTCGTCCGGAATGGCGATACCGGCGTCGTCGAGCACCCCGTCGCTGCCGTAGATCGGCGTACCGGTGCGCAGCGCGAGCGCTATGGCGTCGGACGGGCGGGCGCTGACCTCGACGCCGCTGGCGAAGACGAGCTCCGCGTAGAAGACGCCTTCTCTGAGGTCGGTGATCCGGACCTCGCTGAGTTCCTGGCCGACCGCTTCGAGCACGTCCTTGAACAGGTCGTGGGTGAGCGGGCGTGCGGGAGCCATGCCCTGCTGGGCGAAGGCAATGGCGGTGGCCTCCCCCGGCCCGATCCAGATGGGGAGGTAGCGGTCGCCTCCCACCTCGCGCAGGAGCACGATCGGCTGGTTGGAGGGCATTTCGACCCGGACACCTACGACGTCGAGCTCGTTCACACAGCAACCCTAGGCCGTGCCAGGCACCTTTGGGTAGTCGGGCAGGCCGTCCGCGGCCCTCGACGAGGCCCTTATCAGGGCAGACGCACCCCAAGGGCGTTCTGCACCAGGACCGCGTGCAGTCTCACCGTGAGCCCGGCGAGCTCCTTGGCGCGCGCCTCGGCCTGCGCCCTGGTCCGCGGATTGCGCTGCATCCGCAGCGGCGCCACGAGCTGGTCGACCAGGCCCGCCTCGCGTTCCGCGGCGGCCTTCAGGACCCGCAGATGGCGCGGCTCGATCCCGGCCCGGCCCAGTTCCTGCACAAGGGTGGCCACAGTGACCGCCTCGGCCTCGTACCCACCCTCCGGCAGGGCCGTGAGCAGGCCGTACGACTCCCACTCGACGAGTGTGTCCTCGTCGATGCCCGCCGCGGCCAACAGCTCGGCACGGCCCAGCCTTGCGCGCCCGCACTCCTCGTCGCCCGCCGCCCGTTCCGAGCCCGTCATGTCCGGGATCTCACCGTCGGGCGAGTCGAGCTGGTCGCGGATGACCTTCAGCGGCAGGTAGTGGTCACGCTGGAGGCGCAGGACGCGCGCGAGACGCTCCACGTCGTCGGTGGTGAACTTGCGGTACCCGGACGGCGTGCGCTGCGGCTCGACCAGCCCCTCCGCCTCCAGAAAGCGGATCTTGGAGATCGTGACCTCGGGAAATTCCTCCCGGAGCACACTCAGGACGCTGCCGATGCTCAGCAGCCGTACATCCGTCGCGGCGGTGCCACTGCGGGCACCGCCGCTGGGGGTTCGAACCATGACACTTCCCTGGGGGTCCCCCCGGACGGAGTCTGAGGGATGGTCAGATGCCCCGCTGGCTTGCGTAGAAGACCAGCCGGTACTTGCCGATCTGCACCTCGTCGCCGTTCGAGAGCGGCACCGCGTCGATGCGCTCACGGTTGACGTACGTGCCGTTGAGGCTGCCCACGTCCGCCACACCGAAGGAGCCGTCGGGCTGGCGGCGGAACTCGACATGGCGGCGGGAGACGGTGACGTCGTCCAGGAAGATGTCGCTCTGCGGGTGGCGGCCCGCCGTGGTCAGGTCGCCGTCGAGCAGGAAGCGGCTGCCGGAGTTGGGACCGCGGCGCACGATGAGCAGCGCGGAACCCGGCGGCAGCGCGTCGACGGCCGCCTGTGCCTCCTGCGAGAGGCTCGGCGTCTGCGACTGGCCCGAGGCGTCCGGCTCGTAGGACTCGATACCGGAGATGGAGATCGTCGAAGTGGTCTCCGACGGACGCTCACCGGCGCCGCCGGGCCGCAGCGGCGTACCGCAGTTGGAGCAGAAGCGGCTGCCTTCCGCGTTGCGGTTCCCGCACCTCGTACACACCAAGGGCGACATGGACGGATCCTCCTGCCGCGGTTGCCCCGCGGCTGCCTGCGACGCATACGGGCCGGAGGCGTACCCTCCACCCGCACTCGAGGTTGACGGATCTGTGAAACCTATGGGGCCGGAACCGGCAGGGTCAACGGATGACGCGCCCTGACCACCGGAAATATCACCTCGCGGAGCACCGACCTCGTCCCGGAACAGCGGACGGTCGTCCCCCTGCGCCTCCGGGTCACCCGGCCGCGGTGCGCGATGACGCGCCGTCGCCGGGGCACCCCCGTCACGCGCGCTCTTGCCGAACAGCTTGCCAAACAACTTCACGGGCGATTCCCCTTGACCGATACAGACCCGCCCGTGGCACAGGACGAACCCTGAATGTTCACACCGGTGCACTCACCGGCCGACCCGGACACCCTCACAACGTCCTTGTCCGCCGAACAGTTTCCCTCACACACGGCTTTCGTAATGAGCCGACCCCTCGCCATTCCATGCCCCCGTCGGGCAGCCCCCATACACCATTTCTTCACCGCGACGACGACCGAGCGTAGTCAGGCTCTTCAGCAGGTCGCAAGGCGTCCACGACGACCTTCTCCTCGTCCTGCACCCGCACCGTCGCCTGCTCCTTCTCCAGCGTCTGCACAACTCCCCCGGGAATGTTCAGCGCCGGAGCCAGATCCTCGGGTTTCCCGATGACCTTGAAACGATACGGCGCACTGATCTTGTTCCCGTCCACGCTCACGCCACCCCCGGAGGCATCCGAGAGATAGGTGTTCGCGACCACACGCACGTCGTTGACCTGGATCGCTTCCGCCCCCGCGGCACGCAGCTCCTGGACGGCGTCGAGCAGCATGTCCGCCTCCACCGCCCCCTTCGTGTCCTCGATCGTCACCGTGATCCCGGGCCCCTCCGCGGCCACGGTGCCCGCGAGAACACCGAGCTGCCGCTCCTTCTCGAGGGTCTGCTTCCGTGCCTCCTCCGCCTGGTTCGAGCTGTTCTCCAGGCCGGTGCGCTGGTCCTCGAGACGTTGCTTCTCATCTTCCAGACGCTGTGTACGGTCATCGAGTTCATCGAGGATCCGTACGAGATCCTCCTGCCGTGCACCGCGCAGGGCACTGTTCTCGTTCGTCGAGGCCACCTGGATCGCCAGACCGAAGCCGAGCCCGGCGAGCAGCACGGCCACGATGAGCTGGGCCCGGCTGACCCGCGGCGGCCACAGACTCTTGGCCAGCCGCTGCCGACCGGACTCCGTGGGCGCCTGCGAGGCACGCTCCGCGGACCCGGCCGGCTCCGCTCCCGCGGTGGAGCGCTCGGTGGGACCCGGCTCCCGCGGTGTGTGCTCCGCGGGCACCTCGGCGGGCAGTTCCTTGCGGAAGCGGTGCTCGGGCTGTTCGTCCTTGTCCATGTGTCTCAGGCCCTGAAGACGTGGCGGCGAATCGCGGCCGCGTTGGAGAAGATCCGGATGCCGAGCACGACCACCACACCGGTGGACAGTTGGGCGCCCACCCCGAGCTTGTCGCCCAGGAACACGATGAGCGCGGCCACCACCACGTTGGAGAGGAACGACACGACGAAGACCTTGTCGTCGAAGATCCCGTCGAGCATCGCCCGCAGACCTCCGAAGACCGCGTCGAGCGCCGCGACCACGGCGATCGGGAGATAGGGCTCGACGGCTGCGGGCACCTCGGGCTGGACCAACAGTCCGACCACGACTCCCACGACGAGGCCCAGTACGGCGATCACGATGTGCCCTTCCCTGCTGTCGGCGATGACGCCGGTTCCGGCTTTGCTGTTCTGACGGTCACGCTGGGCGCCGCGGGCAGCTTCAGCTCGTTCTGGACCGAAATGGCCGTACGGATACCGAAGTTCTCCTGCAGGGCGTGCAAGTACTGCCCGTCGGCGCTGTCCTGGAACTTCCGGCTGAGCCGTTCCTCGTCGCCGATGGCGAACACCGTGTACGGCGGCACCAAGGGCCGGTTGTCGACCAGTATGGCGTCCCCCGCGGCGCGGATCGCGGACAGCGCCGTCAGCCGCTGACCGTTTATCGAGATGGCCTCCGCACCCGATTCCCAGAGGCCGTTGACCACGCGCTGCATGTCGCGGTCGCGGACCCGGCCGGTGTCGGAGAAGTCCGAACTCTCGCGCGGGCCGCCGCCCTCCGACTCGGCCGACTTGGCGTCGTCGACCACGAGCTTGACACCGGGTCCTTCCACCGCGAGGGCGCCCGACAGCAGCCCGACCAGCTCGCCCTTGCGGCCGCCGTGCTTCTTGAGGGCTTCCTCCTGGCGGGCGCTCACCTCGTCGCGCAGCGCGTCGACCTGGTCCTCGAGCCGGTCCGCGCGGTCGGTGTCCTGCTCGACGCGGTCGATGAGCTCCTCGCGTTCCTTGGCCACCACGGGTGCGGCCATCCGCGCCTGGGCGGCGCCGACGGTGACCACCGCGGCCGCGAGTACGAGTCCGACGGCCAGCCCGACCTTGGCCCGCAACCGGCTCGGCAGTCCCGCCTCGCCACGCGCCTTCTTGCGCTCGGCGGCCTCCGCGTAGCCCTCGTCGAGGCTGTGGTCCATCACATTGGTCAGCAGCGACATGGAGGCGTCCGGGCGCGGGCGGCGCTGCGGGGTACTCCGATCGGGCGGCTGCTGCGGCATGCCGCACATCGTCGCACGTCGGGGGCGTCAGCTCCGAATGGCCCCACCGAACTCGCCCGGAGCGCGCGGAAATCCCGCACGCTCCGGGCGAAGCCGCGCTCAGCGCCCGGCGCCGTCCACCACGGCGGACCATTCGTCGAGCAGTGCCTGGGCGGAGGCGTCGTCCGGTCCTTCGGCCCACAGATGGGTGACGGCCTCGGCGGGATCGGGGAGCACCATCACCCAGCGCCCGTCCGACTCCACGACCCGCACCCCGTCCGTGGTGTCCACGGAGCGGTCGCCCGCCGCCTCGACGACGCTGCGCATCACGAGCCCCTTGACCGCCCACGGAGTGGCCAGATCACGGCGCAGTACGTGCGCCCGCGGGATGCGTGCGTCGATCTGGCTCAGCGTCAACTGGGTCCTCGCGACAAGGCCGATGAGCCGTACGAAGGCGGCCGTACCGTCGAAGACACTGCTGAACTCGGGGACGATGAAGCCGCCCCGGCCGTCACCGCCGAAGATCGTCTGGTCCTCGCGTCCGACCCGGGTGAGGTCGTCGGGTGAGGTCGTCGTCCACTCCACCTGGGTGCCGTGGTACGCGGCGACCTGCTCGGCGACACGGGTCGTGGTGACCGGCAGCGCCACCCGGCCGCTGCGGCGCTCGGCCGCGACCAGGTCCAGCATGACCAGCAGGGCACGGTCGTCCTCGACGATCCGCCCCTTCTCGTCGACCAGCGAGAGGCGTTCGCCCACCGGGTCGAACCGGACACCGAAGTCGGCGCGCGCCGAGGCCACGATCTCGCCGAGCCGCGTGAGACCCGCGCGACGCGCCTCGGCCGTCTCGGTGGGGCGGGACTCGTCCAGACCGGGATTGATGGTCAGCGCGTCCACCCGCAACTTGCCCAGCAGACTGGGCAGTACGAGACCGGCGCTTCCATTGGACGCGTCCACCACGATCTTCAGTCCGGACTCGACCACCCCGGAGGTGTCCACGTTCCGCAGCAGCGAGCCGGTGTACGAGTCGAAGACACTGGCCGGGAAGTTGAGATCGCCGATCTCACCGGGGAAGGCCCGCCGGTACTCCTGGCGGGCGAAGACACGGTCGAGCTTGCGCTGACTGCCCTGCGACAGGTCCGCGCCGCCGCCGTCGAAGAACATGATGTCCACCGAGTCGGGCACCCCCGGAGTCGTCCGGATCATGATGCCGCCCGCGCTGCCCCGCGCGGTCTGCTGCCGGGCCACCGGAAGCGGCACGTTCTCCAGATCGCGTACGTCGATGGCCGCGGCCTGCAAGGCCGAGATGACCGCCCGCTTGAGCGCACGCGCACCTCGCGAGTGGTCACGGGCGGTGGTGACCGTGGAGCCCTTCTTCAGGGTGGTGGCATACGCCCCGGCGAGCCGCACCACGAGTTCCGGGGTGATCTCGACGTTGAGGATGCCGGAGACGCCGCGCGCGCCGAAGAGCTGCGCCTGCCCGCGCGACTCCCAGATCACCGACTGATTGACGAAGGCACCCGCTTCGATGGTCTTGAAGGGGTACACCCGCACATTGCCCTGGATGATCGATTCCTCGCCCACCAGGCACTCGTCGCCGATGACCGCGCCGTCCTCGATCCGCGCGGCCCGCATGATGTCCGTGTTCTTGCCGACGACGCAGCCCCGCAGATTGCTCTGCTGCCCGACGTAGACGTTGTCGTGGACGACCGCCTTGTGCAGGAACGCACCGCTCTTCACGACGACATTGGAGCCGATGACCGTGTGCTCCCGGATCTCCACACCGGCTTCCACCTTGGCGTAGTCACCGATGTAGAGCGGGCCTCTGAGCACCGACTCCGGACTCACCTCCGCGCCCTCGGCCACCCACACGCCCGGGGAGATCTCGAAGCCGTCGAGCTCGACGTCCACCTTCCCCTCGAGTACGTCCGCCTGTGCCTTGACGTAGCTCTCGTGTGTACCGACGTCCTCCCAGTAGCCCTCGGCGACATAGCCGTAGATCGGCTTGCCCTCCTTCATGAGCTGAGGAAAGACATCGCCGGACCAGTCGACCGAGGTGTCCGCTTCGACGTAGTCGAAGACCTCGGGCTCCATGACGTAAATTCCGGTGTTCACCGTGTCGGAGAAGACCTGACCCCAGGTCGGCTTCTCCAGAAAACGCTCGACCTTGCCGTTCTCGTCGACGATGGTGATGCCGAATTCCAGCGGATTCGGAACACGGGTCAGACAGACCGTGACCAGTGCGCCCTTCTCCTTGTGGAAATCGATCAGCTCCGTCAGGTCGAAGTCCGTCAGCGCGTCGCCGGAGATCACGAGAAAGGCATCGTCCTTCAGCGCCTCTTCCGCGTTCTTCACGCTTCCGGCGGTGCCGAGTGGCTTCTCCTCGTTGGCGTACGTCAGCTCCATGCCGAGCTCTTCGCCGTCTCCGAAGTAGTTCTTGACCAGGGAGGCCAGGAACTGGACTGTGACGACGGTCTCAGTGAGTCCATGCCGCTTCAGAAGCCGCAGAACGTGCTCCATGATCGGCCGATTGGCGACCGGAAGAAGCGGTTTGGGCATGCTTGAAGTCATGGGGCGAAGGCGCGTGCCCTCACCGCCGGCCATAACGACGGCCTTCATGTCGGAAGCGTCCTCCTCCAAGAGATGACGGTTCAGCCGACTTCACCCGTCGCCATTGAAGGTGCGAGAGCCGCCCTCAGCGGCCTCAATCGGCCATTTTGTCCGCCCTGACGAGACGGCGGACCTGAACCATGTAGAGGATTCCTGCCCACCAATAGAGCGTTGTACCCCATCCGGTGAACGCCCATCCGAAAATCGCGGCCAACGAGCCGATCCACCCATCGGAGTCACTGAGGAGAAGTAGCGGGAAGGCGTACATCAGGTTGAACGTCGCAGCCTTCCCGAGGAAGTTCACCTGCGGCGGCGGATATCCGTGCCGCCGAAGGATCCCGACCATGACGAGAAGGACGAGCTCACGCGCCAGGAGGACACATGTGAGCCAGAGCGGAAGAATCTCCCGCCACGTCAGACCGACCAGGGTGGACAGAATGTAGAGCCGGTCGGCCGCCGGATCGAGGAGCCGTCCCAGGCTGCTGATCTGGTTCCAGCGCCGGGCGAGCTTCCCGTCCAGGTAGTCGGTGACCCCGCTGAGCATCAGCACGACAAGGGCCCACAGGTCGCTGTTCGGGCCACCGAACTCGGGACGGAGAATCAGCCACAGGAACAACGGCACGCCAAGCAGGCGGGCCATGCTGAGGATGTTGGGGATGGTGAAGACCCGGTCGGTCTGGACACGGGTCTCTTGGACCTCCACCCGGGGGCCTCCTGGAAGCGAGCCGACGATGCTCGATGACTTTACCCGCAGCGGGGCCGAGGTCATGAGGAGGGGTCTGGCAAGCCCCGAAAGGAGGTCCGGAGGTGAAGGAAAACAGGAAACGAAGAAGACGAGAAGACAAGAAGGCAAAAGAACAAGCCCGGAAATGCGGAAAGCCCCCGTACCGTATCCCGGTACAGGGGCTCACACGCATTCTTCTCAATTTTAGTTCGGCGGCGTCCTACTCTCCCACAGGGTCCCCCCTGCAGTACCATCGGCGCTGTAAGGCTTAGCTTCCGGGTTCGGAATGTAACCGGGCGTTTCCCTCACGCTATGACCACCGAAACACTATGAAACACCAACCAGCATCACGCCCCATAAAAATGCATGGGAGGTTGTTCGTGGTTTCAGAACCAACACAGTGGACGCGAGCAACTGAGGACAAGCCCTCGGCCTATTAGTACCAGTCAACTCCACCCCTTACAGGGCTTCCATATCTGGCCTATCAACCCAGTCGTCTACTGGGAGCCTTACCCTCTCAAGGAGGTGGGAATACTCATCTCGAAGCAGGCTTCCCGCTTAGATGCTTTCAGCGGTTATCCCTCCCGAACGTAGCCAACCAGCCATGCCCTTGGCAGAACAACTGGCACACCAGAGGTTCGTCCGTCCCGGTCCTCTCGTACTAGGGACAGCCCTTCTCAATATTCCTACGCGCACAGCGGATAGGGACCGAACTGTCTCACGACGTTCTAAACCCAGCTCGCGTACCGCTTTAATGGGCGAACAGCCCAACCCTTGGGACCGACTCCAGCCCCAGGATGCGACGAGCCGACATCGAGGTGCCAAACCATCCCGTCGATATGGACTCTTGGGGAAGATCAGCCTGTTATCCCCGGGGTACCTTTTATCCGTTGAGCGACGGCGCTTCCACAAGCCACCGCCGGATCACTAGTCCCGACTTTCGTCCCTGCTCGACCCGTCGGTCTCACAGTCAAGCTCCCTTGTGCACTTACACTCAACACCTGATTACCAACCAGGCTGAGGGAACCTTTGGGCGCCTCCGTTACCCTTTAGGAGGCAACCGCCCCAGTTAAACTACCCATCAGACACTGTCCCTGATCCGGATCACGGACCCAGGTTAGACATCCAGCACGACCAGAGTGGTATTTCAACAACGACTCCCCCTGAACTGGCGTCCAGAGTTCACAGTCTCCCACCTATCCTACACAAGCCGAACCGAACACCAATATCAAACTGTAGTAAAGGTCCCGGGGTCTTTCCGTCCTGCTGCGCGAAACGAGCATCTTTACTCGTAGTGCAATTTCACCGGGCCTATGGTTGAGACAGTCGAGAAGTCGTTACGCCATTCGTGCAGGTCGGAACTTACCCGACAAGGAATTTCGCTACCTTAGGATGGTTATAGTTACCACCGCCGTTTACTGGCGCTTAAGTTCTCAGCTTCGCCACACCGAAATGTGACTAACCGGTCCCCTTAACGTTCCAGCACCGGGCAGGCGTCAGTCCGTATACATCGCCTTACGGCTTCGCACGGACCTGTGTTTTTAGTAAACAGTCGCTTCTCGCTGGTCTCTGCGGCCACCCCCAGCTCAGAGCGCGAAGCTCATCACCAGAAATGGCCCCCCTTCTCCCGAAGTTACGGGGGCATTTTGCCGAGTTCCTTAACCATAGTTCACCCGAACGCCTCGGTATTCTCTACCTGACCACCTGAGTCGGTTTAGGGTACGGGCCGCCATAAAACTCGCTAGAGGCTTTTCTCGACAGCATAGGATCATCCACTTCACCACAATCGGCTCGGCATCAGGTCTCACCCACGTGCCATCCGGATTTACCTAGATGACGGGCTACACCCTTACCCCGGGACAACCACCGCCCGGGATGGACTACCTTCCTGCGTCACCCCATCACTCACCTACTACCAGCTCGGGTCACCGGCTCCACCACTTTCCATTCCCCGAAGGGTCCGGAACGGCTTCACGGGCTTAGCATCACTGGATTCAATGTTTGACGCTCTACAGCGGGTACCGGAATATCAACCGGTTATCCATCGACTACGCCTGTCGGCCTCGCCTTAGGTCCCGACTTACCCTGGGCAGATCAGCTTGACCCAGGAACCCTTAGTCAATCGGCGCAAACGTTTCTCACGTTTGTATCGCTACTCATGCCTGCATTCTCACTCGTGAACCGTCCACCACTGCCTTCCGGCGCGGCTTCACCCGGCACACGACGCTCCCCTACCCATCACAGCCTCCGTTGGGAGTATTGCTGCAATGACACGACTTCGGCGGTACGCTTGAGCCCCGCTACATTGTCGGCGCGGAATCACTTGACCAGTGAGCTATTACGCACTCTTTCAAGGATGGCTGCTTCTAAGCCAACCTCCTGGTTGTCTCTGCGACTCCACATCCTTTCCCACTTAGCGTACGCTTAGGGGCCTTAGTCGATGCTCTGGGCTGTTTCCCTCTCGACCATGGAGCTTATCCCCCACAGTCTCACTGCCGCGCTCTCACTTACCGGCATTCGGAGTTTGGCTAAGGTCAGTAACCCGGTAGGGCCCATCGCCTATCCAGTGCTCTACCTCCGGCAAGAAACACACGACGCTGCACCTAAATGCATTTCGGGGAGAACCAGCTATCACGGAGTTTGATTGGCCTTTCACCCCTAACCACAGGTCATCCCCCAGGTTTTCAACCCTGGTGGGTTCGGTCCTCCACGAAGTCTTACCTCCGCTTCAACCTGCCCATGGCTAGATCACTCCGCTTCGGGTCTTGAGCGCGCTACTAAACCGCCCTATTCGGACTCGCTTTCGCTACGGCTTCCCCACACGGGTTAACCTCGCAACACACCGCAAACTCGCAGGCTCATTCTTCAAAAGGCACGCAGTCACGAGACACACAAAGTGTGTCCGACGCTCCCACGGCTTGTAGGCACACGGTTTCAGGTACTATTTCACTCCCCTCCCGGGGTACTTTTCACCATTCCCTCACGGTACTATCCGCTATCGGTCACCAGGGAATATTTAGGCTTAGCGGGTGGTCCCGCCAGATTCACACGGGATTTCTCGGGCCCCGTGCTACTTGGGTGTCTCTCAAACGAGCCGCTAATGTTTCAGCTACGGGGGTCTTACCCTCTACGCCGGACCTTTCGCATGTCCTTCGCCTACATCAACGGTTTCTGACTCGTCCTGCCGCCGGCAGACGACAGAAGAGAGATCCCACAACACCCCAAGCGCAACCCCTGCCGGGTCTCACACGCTTGAGGTTTAGCCTCATCCAGTTTCGCTCGCCACTACTCCCGGAATCACGGTTGTTTTCTCTTCCTGCGGGTACTGAGATGTTTCACTTCCCCGCGTTCCCTCCACATGCCCTATGTGTTCAGGCAAGGGTGACAGCCCATGACGACTGCCGGGTTTCCCCATTCGGACACCCCCGGATCACAGCTCGGTTGACAGCTCCCCGGGGCCTATCGTGGCCTCCCACGTCCTTCATCGGTTCCTGGTGCCAAGGCATCCACCGTGCGCCCTTAAAAACTTGGCCACAGATGCTCGCGTCCACTGTGCAGTTCTCAAACAACGACCAACCACCCACCACCCCGAACCAGAGTCCGAGTTCACTGGGGCCGGCATACCGAAGGGCGAGCTCACGCTCGCACCCTCAGACACCCAACAGCGCGCCCGGCACAGCCAGTTGACGATCTCCACGTTCCACGCTCCGAAGAGCAGTACTAGTGAACCCATCCAACTGTCTGTGCCGAATAGTCAACGTTCCACCCATGAGCGACCATCGCAGGACGTTCGCCTGCGTTATGGCTCTGGACCACCAAGCAAGCTTGGCGGCCTAGATGCTCCTTAGAAAGGAGGTGATCCAGCCGCACCTTCCGGTACGGCTACCTTGTTACGACTTCGTCCCAATCGCCAGTCCCACCTTCGACAGCTCCCTCCACAAGGGTTGGGCCACCGGCTTCGGGTGTTACCGACTTTCGTGACGTGACGGGCGGTGTGTACAAGGCCCGGGAACGTATTCACCGCAGCAATGCTGATCTGCGATTACTAGCGACTCCGACTTCATGGGGTCGAGTTGCAGACCCCAATCCGAACTGAGACCGGCTTTTTGAGATTCGCTCCACCTCGCGGTATCGCAGCTCATTGTACCGGCCATTGTAGCACGTGTGCAGCCCAAGACATAAGGGGCATGATGACTTGACGTCGTCCCCACCTTCCTCCGAGTTGACCCCGGCGGTCTCCCGTGAGTCCCCAGCACCACAAGGGCCTGCTGGCAACACGGGACAAGGGTTGCGCTCGTTGCGGGACTTAACCCAACATCTCACGACACGAGCTGACGACAGCCATGCACCACCTGTACACCGACCACAAGGGGGCGACCATCTCTGGCCGTTTCCGGTGTATGTCAAGCCTTGGTAAGGTTCTTCGCGTTGCGTCGAATTAAGCCACATGCTCCGCCGCTTGTGCGGGCCCCCGTCAATTCCTTTGAGTTTTAGCCTTGCGGCCGTACTCCCCAGGCGGGGCACTTAATGCGTTAGCTGCGGCACGGACAACGTGGAATGTTGCCCACACCTAGTGCCCACCGTTTACGGCGTGGACTACCAGGGTATCTAATCCTGTTCGCTCCCCACGCTTTCGCTCCTCAGCGTCAGTATCGGCCCAGAGATCCGCCTTCGCCACCGGTGTTCCTCCTGATATCTGCGCATTTCACCGCTACACCAGGAATTCCGATCTCCCCTACCGAACTCTAGCCTGCCCGTATCGACTGCAGACCCGGGGTTAAGCCCCGGGCTTTCACAACCGACGTGACAAGCCGCCTACGAGCTCTTTACGCCCAATAATTCCGGACAACGCTTGCGCCCTACGTATTACCGCGGCTGCTGGCACGTAGTTAGCCGGCGCTTCTTCTGCAGGTACCGTCACTTTCGCTTCTTCCCTGCTGAAAGAGGTTTACAACCCGAAGGCCGTCATCCCTCACGCGGCGTCGCTGCATCAGGCTTTCGCCCATTGTGCAATATTCCCCACTGCTGCCTCCCGTAGGAGTCTGGGCCGTGTCTCAGTCCCAGTGTGGCCGGTCGCCCTCTCAGGCCGGCTACCCGTCGTCGCCTTGGTGAGCCACTACCTCACCAACAAGCTGATAGGCCGCGGGCTCATCCTGCACCGCCGGAGCTTTCAACCCTCTCCCATGCGAGAGAGGGTGTTATCCGGTATTAGACCCCGTTTCCAGGGCTTGTCCCAGAGTGCAGGGCAGATTGCCCACGTGTTACTCACCCGTTCGCCACTAATCCACCACCGAAGCGGCTTCATCGTTCGACTTGCATGTGTTAAGCACGCCGCCAGCGTTCGTCCTGAGCCAGGATCAAACTCTCCGTGAATGTTTTCCCGTAATCGGGATGACACATCACGAGAGCGGTGCGAGAGCAAGGAATAATCGCTCCCGCACACAGCGTCCTCGCTGTGTTTTCTTCAAAGGAACCTCGCCCCAGCTAATGCTGGAGACGGGGTATCAACATATCTGGCGTTGACTTTTGGCACGCTGTTGAGTTCTCAAGGAACGGACGCTTCCTTTGTACTCACCCAAGCTACTTTCTCGGGCTTTCCTCCGGGCGCTTCCCTTCGGTGTTCCAGACTCTATCAGGGTTTTTCAGTGCTCCGTACCGGGCTTCGCAGGCATGCGAAATCCCAGCGGGAAATGAATCCGATGAGTTTGGTTGCCCTGGTGACGATCGGGGACTTGTGAAGTCCGTCCTCGCCCTCGGGCAGGCCTAAAACACTACAGGCGGGCCGGAGGCGCGTGCAAATCGGGAGCCTGATGCGCGAGCGCCGGTCAGAGGTAAGGATGGGTCCAAAACGTCTCTTCCCAAGGAGGACGTGCGCCATGACCAGCGTGACTTCGCCGATGGCGGGACGGGCCGTGGGGCTCACGGCCGTTCCGGATCCGGTGTTCTCCGGATCGATGGTCGGTCCCGGCACGGCCGTCGACCCGGACCGGGGTGCCACCGAAGCCGTGGCACCCGTCGACGGCATCGTGGTGTCCCTGCATCCGCATGCCTACGTCGTGGTCGACGCGACGGGGCACGGGGTCCTGACCCATCTCGGCATCGATACCGTCCAGTTGAACGGGCGGGGCTTCGAGCTGCTCGTCGCCAAGGGAGACACCGTGCGGCGCGGCCAGGCGTTGGTGCGGTGGGATCCGGCGGCGGTCGAGGAGGGCGGCAAGTCGCCGATCTGCCCGGTCGTGGCGCTGGAGGCGATGCCGGATTCGCTGACCGAGCTCGTCGAGTCCGGCAAGGTTCGCGCCGGGGACAGCCTTTTCGACTGGGCATGAGGAACGGGTACGCGGGGCCGAGCGGGCGGGGCGTGCGTGCCCGCGTGGACGTCACAGCACCACACGACCGGGACGGGTGAGATGGAAGCAACGCTGCAGGGCGTGGGCGTCAGTCATGGGGTCGCGATCGGCGAGATCCGGCACATGGGCACCGCCGTACTGGAACCTCCGGCGAAACAGATCCGCCCCGAGGAGGCGGTACGCGAGCAGAACCGTGCCCGCCAGGCCGTACGTGCCGTGGCCGCCGACCTGCTGGCCCGGGGCAACCTGGCCGGGGGCGAGGCGCAGGCGGTCCTGGAGGCGCAGGCGCTGATGGCCGACGATCCGGAGCTGCGGGCGGATGTCGAGCGGCGGATCGCGGTGGGCAGTACCGCCGAGCGTGCCGTGTACGACGCCTTCGCCGCGTACCGGGCGTTGCTCGCCGCCGCCGGGGAGTACTTCGCGGGTCGAGTGGCGGACCTGGACGACGTACGGAACCGGATCGTGGCGCGGCTGCTCGGGGTGCCGATGCCGGGGGTGCCCGACAGTGACCAGCCCTATGTCCTCATCGCGCGGGACCTCGCCCCCGCCGACACCGCGCTCCTGGACCCCACGCTGGTCCTCGGTTTCGTGACCGAGGAAGGGGGGCCGACGAGTCACAGTGCGATCCTCGCGCGCTCGCTCGGGGTGCCGGCCGTGGTGGCGCTGCCCGGTGCGGGTGAGCTCGCGGAGGGGACCGTGGTCGCCGTGGACGGGAGTACCGGCGAGGTGTTCGTGGAGCCCTCGCAGGACGAGCGGGAGCGGTTGAAGGCAGCGGCCGCGGAGCGTCGTGCGGCCCTGGCCGCCGCCACCGGGCCGGGCGCCACCTCGGACGGGCACAAGGTGCCGTTGCTGGCGAACATCGGCGGGCCCGGCGATGTCGTGGCCGCGCTCGATGCGGGCGCCGAGGGTGTGGGGCTGTTCCGTACGGAGTTCCTGTTCCTGGACGACAGTGGGCGGGCCCCGTCCGAGGAGCAGCAGTTCGAGGCGTACCGGCAGGTGCTCGAGGCCTTCCCGGAGGGGCGGGTGGTGGTGCGCGTGCTCGATGCCGGGGCGGACAAGCCGCTGGCCTTTCTGTCGCCGGCGGACGAGCCGAACCCGGCGCTGGGTGTGCGGGGGCTGCGGGCGCTGCTCGACCATCCCGAGGTGCTGCGTACCCAGTTGACGGCGCTGGCGAAGGCCGTCGAGGGGCTTCCGGTGTATCTGGAGGTCATGGCGCCGATGGTGGCGGACCGTACCGATGCGCGGGCCTTCGCGGAGGCCTGCCGGGCGGCCGGGCTGCACGCCAAGTTCGGGGCCATGGTGGAGATTCCGGCGGCCGCCGTGCGGGCACGCTCGATCCTTCAGGAGGTCGAGTTCCTCTCCCTGGGCACCAACGACCTGGCCCAGTACACCTTCGCCGCGGACCGGCAGCTCGGTTCGGTCTCCCGGCTGCAGGATCCCTGGCAGCCCGCGCTGCTCGACCTGGTGGCGATGGCCGCGGAGGCGGCCCGGGCCGAGGGCAAGAGCTGTGGGGTGTGCGGTGAGGCGGCGGCCGATCCGCTGCTGGCCTGTGTGCTGACCGGTCTGGGTATCACCTCCCTGTCGATGGGTCCGGCCTCGCTCCCCTATGTGCGGACCATGCTGGCCCGGTTCACGCTCGCTCAGTGCGAGCGCGCGGCGGCTGCCGCCCGCGCGGCGGACTCCGCGGACCGTGCGCGCGAGGCGGCCCGTGGAGTCCTCTCCGGCGAGTAGACCCTCTCGGGTGGGTCTCGGGTCGCGTGCGAAGAACCGCGGGACCGAGAGGGCCCGGATCACCGGATCCACCCGAGAGGGCCCGGATCACCGGATCAACCCGAGAGGGCACGGCGGCGCCGTCAGAACCGATGCCCGTGCGGCCCCTCCTGTGGGCCGAGGTCGGGCGCGACCGCGTAGTCCACGCCGGATTCGGGGGACACCAGGTCGCCGGTCTCCGCGTCGGTGCAGTAGGCGTCGAAGACCTCGGCGGCGGTCAGTGGGAGCAGGACCGACTCGCGCAGACGCCAGCCATGGATCCGGTCCCGGCCGCTCGCGTTGGTGGTGCGGGCGACGAGTCCGCCCGGAGCCGCCCGGGCCAGGCCTACGGCGAGGACGGTGAGGAACTCCAGCGCCTCGCCCGGGTCGACGTCGGCCGGGGCGCTGCCCGGCGGGACGTCCGCGTGCAGTGCGGCGACCAGCGTGCCCGTATCGCTGAGGACGCTGCACACCAGGTGGTGGGTGCCCGGGCCGGAGACGGTGAGGACGCGGGTGAGCAGTGCGGCGGCCCTGTCGTGCGCCGCCCGGCCGAGGTCCTCGCCGCAGGCGGCGCAGCTGCCCGAGAGGCTGAGCAGGGTGGTCGCGTACTCCCAGGTGGCCTGGCGCATCGCCTCGTCCAGGAGGTCGTCGACGAGTTCGCCCAGGGGGCGGCCGTCGTAGGGCAACGCGGGTCCGGTGGCGCCGAGTTCGGCCGTGAAGGCGGCTCGGCTGGTGGGTGTGTCGGGTTCCAGGCCGGTCTCGACGCAGAAGTGGGCGTACTCCTCGGGGTCGAAGAGGGCGAGCGTGGTGCGGCGGCCGAGCCGGTCGCGGGTGCTGAGCAGACGCTCGACCTGGCGGAGATAGCTGTCGTGGTCGTCGAAGGTGAAGCTGCGGTAGCGCCGCATGGCGGCGAAGTCCTCGGCGTCGGCGAGCAGGCCGAGGGTTCCGGCGAGTTCGCGGCGCAGGACGCCCTGCATGTCCTGGGTCGTGTGCGTCATGTGTCCCCCTGGGTACGTGGTCGGTGATCCAGCTTTCGTCACTCACCGTAACGAGAGCCACTGACAACGTGAGGGGCGCAGGGCGTCCGGGGCGCCGCCCGGTGGGCCGGGTCAGCCGCGTGCGCGCGCCAAGTCCTCGTAGAAGGCGAGGAGTTCGACGCGGTCGACGGAGCCCGGGTTCACGGCCTTGGCGAGCGGGGTGCCCTGGAGGAGGCGCTTGACCGGGACTTCGAGGCGCTTGCCGGTGAGGGTGTGCGGGACTGCGTCGATCTCGATGATCTCGTCGGGTACGTGGCGCGGCGAGAGCTGTGTACGCAGGGTCTGCTTGACCTTGTTGCGCAGGGCGTCGTCGAGGGCGGCGCCGGGGGCGAGGTGGACGAAGAGCGGCATCCAGTAGCCCCCGTCGGGCAGTTCGACGCCGATCACCAGCGATTCGCGGATCTCGGGGAGCCGTTCGACGGCCTCGTAGATGTCGGCGGAGCCCATCCGTACGCCCTGGCGGTTGAGCGTGGAGTCGGAGCGGCCGTGGATGACGACCGAGCCGCGGCCGGTGAGGGTGATCCAGTCACCGTGCCGCCAGACGCCGGGGTAGGTGTCGAAGTAACTGTCGTGGTAGCGGCTGCCGTCGGGGTCGTTCCAGAAGTGCAGGGGCATGGACGGCAGCGGATTGGTGACCACGAGTTCGCCGACCTCGTCGACGAGCGGCTTGCCCGCGGGGTCCCAGGACTGGAGGTCGGTGCCCAGGCTCGGGGCCTGGAGTTCGCCGATGTACACGGGCAGGGTCGGTACGCCGCCCGCGAAGCAGGAGCAGACGTCGGTGCCGCCGCTGACCGAAGCGATCCACAGGTTCTCGCGGACCTCGTCGTGCAGCCAGCGGAAGCCGTCGGGGGGCAGCGGGGAGCCGGTGGTGGCGACGCAGCGCACGCGGGAGAGGTCGTGGTCGCGGCCGGGGTGGACCTCCGCCTTGCGGCAGGCCATGACGTACGCGGCCGAGGTGCCGAAGAAGGTGGCCCCGGTCCGTTCGGCGATGCGCCACTGGGCGCCGGTGTCGGGGTGGCCGGGGCTTCCGTCGTAGAGGACGACGGTGGTGCCCGCCAGGAGGCCGGAGACGAGGAAGTTCCACATCATCCAGCCGGTGGAGGTGTACCAGAAGAAGCGGTCGCCGGGGCCGAGGTCGCAGTGCAGGCCGAGCTGCTTGAGGTGTTCGACCAGGATGCCGCCCTGGGACTGGACGATGGCCTTGGGCAGGCCGGTGGTGCCGGAGGAGTACAGGACCCACAGCGGGTGCTCGAAGGGCACCTGCTCGAATTCGGGTTCGGTGTCGGCGGCGACGAGGTCCGGCCAGGCGAGGGCGCCTTCGGGGGTCTCGGTGCCGAGCAGCGGGATGTGCACGACGGCGCGCAGGGTGGGCAGTTCACGGCGCAGTTCGGCGACGGTTTCGCGCCGGTCGTGCTCCTTGCCGCCGTAGCGGTAGCCGTCCACGGCGAAGAGGACCACGGGCTCGATCTGCTGGAAGCGGTCGAGGACGCTGCGGGCGCCGAAGTCGGGGGCGCAGGAGGTCCATACGGCGCCGATCGCGGCGGTGGCGAGCAGGGCGACGACGGACTGTTCGATGTTGGGCAGGTAGCCGCTGACGCGGTCGCCGGGGCGCACGCCCAGGGCGCGCAGTTCGGCGGTGAGCGAGCCGACCTGGCGGCGCAGTTCGGCCCAGGTGACGGTGACCGGTTCCTGGGACTCGTCGACGCAGAGCAGGGCCGGTTCGTCGGGGCGGGTGGCGGCCGCGCGCAGCGCGTGTTCGGCGTAGTTGAGGCGGCCGCCGGTGAACCACTGGGCGCCGGGCATGGAGCGGTCGGCGAGCACCTGCTCGTAAGGGGTGCTGAAACGGACGTCGAACCACTCGGTGAGTGCCGTCCAGAAGGTGTCGAGGTTCTCCACCGACCATTGGTGCAGCGCCGCGTAGCCGCCGTCGGCGGGAGCCCCGTACCGCTGGGCGGCCCAGGCCTGGAAGCGGGTGATCTGGGCGTTGTCGATGAACTCCCGGTCGGGGGTCCAGAGCGGCGCGGGCTGCGCTGCGGACATGGGGCGGCTCCCGTGGTCTACGCGTGGTGGGCGTCTGCGCGTACGCGCGTGGCAAGGATGGCGCACGTGTGACGCGGCTCAAAGGACGATGCCATGTGATCGACTCCGACACCAGAGCGGCCCCCTTTCCGGCCTGGTGGTTACCCCTGAGTGGTACGTGAAGTGAACGACTCCTGAACGGTTCACTCCTGGGCCCCGGTCGGTGGCAGGGTGATCGTCATGAACGCTCGCTCATGGCTGCGCACGGTGAAATCGGTGGGTGCGACGAGCCCCTCCCGGAGTCTGCGCGCCTGGCGTGGTGCATGGCGCAATCGGCGGCTGGACGCGGCGGCGACAGCGGGCCGCAGGGGCGAGCGGGCGCGGGTGCCGGGGGCGCTGATCAAGGCGGAGCCCGAGCCGGGCGGCGGTGTCCTCGGCTTCGAACGGACCACGCTGCGCATCACGGTGACCACCGGTGGCGCGGTCTTCCTCGGCTGGGACGGGGCGGAGCCGCTGCCGTCGTACGCGCTCACCGGGCGGGCGCCGCAACCGGATTCACGGGCGCAGCTCGAACCGGACAAGGACGGCGGCTGGCGGGTGGTTTCGGAGCGGGCCATGGTCGTGGTGTCCCGGCACGGCGCGGTCGAGGTGCGCACCCCGGGCGGCGTGGTGCTGCGCCGGGAACTGCCGCCGCGCTGGTGGGAGTCGGCGGAGGGTGTGTCCGGGCGCTGGGTGCAGCGCTCCGAAGTGGCGGCGGACGCCCGCTTCTTCGGTCTCGGCGGCCGCGCGGGCGGGCCGCGGCTGCGGGGCGGGACGTACCGGCTGTGGAACACCGATCCGGGTGGTTCCTTCGGGCCGGACGACGACCCGCTGTATTTGACGATGCCGGTGCAGCTGGTGGTGGCGGACGCGGGGACGCATCTGGTCTTCCACGACTGCACCTGGGACGGCTCGGTGACCCTGCGGGAGGGCGAGGAGGGCGCCGGTTCGGGGCACGACCGGCCGGGGCGCAGTGAGCTGCGGATGGAGGGCGGGCCGCTGCGCTGCTGGATCCTGGTGGGCGCGCCCTCCAGGGTGCTGCGGACCTGGGTGTCACTGACGGGCGCGCCCGCGTTGCCGCCCTCGTGGGCGCTCGGGCACCACCACGCCCGCTGGGGTTTCGGCGGCGAGCGGGAGGTGCGCCGGGTCCTCGACGGGTACCGCGCGCACGGGCTTCCGCTCGATGCCCTGCACCTGGACATCGACCACTTCGACCGCCACCAGGTGTTCACGGTGGACCATGAACACTTCCCGAAACTGGCGGAGTTGGCCGCCGAGGCGCTCACCGCGGGCACCCGGCTGGTGTCGATCGTCGACCCCGCGGTGAAGGCGGACCCGGCCAACGCCGTGTACGCCGAGGGCACCCGCGAGGACGTCTTCGTACGGGACGGCGCGGGCCGTTCGGTGCGCGGGGTGGTCTGGCCCGGCGAGTCGGTCTACCCGGACTTCACCGACCCGAAGGTGCGCAGATGGTGGGGCGGGCTCTACGAGGAGCGCCTCGGGCACGGCTTCGCCGGGTTCTGGCACGACATGAACGAGCCGGTGTCCTTCGCCCCGTTCGGGGATCCGACGCTGCCCCGCTCGGCCCGCCACGCGCTCGACGGCCAGGGCGGAGACCACCGGGCCGCGCACAACGTCTACGCCCTGTGCATGGCCCGCGCGGGCTATGAGGGCCTGGTGCGGCTGCGCCCGCGCGAGCGGCCCTTCCTGTTCTCCCGGTCCGGCTGGGCGGGGCTGCAGCGCTACGGCGGCACCTGGTCCGGCGACGTGGCGAGCGACTGGCAGGGCCTGCGCGCCTCGCTGTCGCTGGTGCTCGGGCTGGGTCTGTGCGGGGTGCCCTACTCGGGTCCTGACATCGGCGGTTTCGACGGGGAGCCCTCACCCGAGCTGTATCTGCGCTGGTTCCAACTGGGCGCCCATCTGCCGCTGTTCCGTACCCACTCGGCGCTCGACGCGGGCCGCAGGGAGCCGTGGGAGTTCGGCGAGGAGATCCTGGAGTACGCGCGGGCGGCGCTCCTTCAGCGCCGTCGGCTGCACCCGTATCTGGTGACGCTCGCCCATGTCGCGCACCGCTCCGGCGCCCCGTACGTGCGTCCGCTGTGGTGGTCGGACCCGGCCGACCGTGCCCTGCGCGACTGCGAGGACGCCTTTCTGCTCGGCGACGCGCTGCTCGTCGCGCCGGTGCTCGAACCGGAGGTACGTCAGCGCGCGGTGCGGCTGCCGCGGGGGCACTGGTACGACACCGCGACCGGGCGACTGCACCGCGGGCCGGGGCAGGTGCTGCTCGACGCGCCGCTGTCGCGCGTACCGGTCCTCGCGCGCGCCGGGGCCGTGATTCCGGTGCGCGGCGAGGACGGCGAGGTGGAGCTGGAGGTGTGGGCGCCGGTCGAGGGGCGCTCGGGCGGCGGGCTGGTGGTGCCGGACGCCGGGGACGGCTGGGAGAAGGTGGTGGCCGAGCGTTTCACCTCGGCGCGTGAGCAGGGCACGGTGATCGTGCGGGGCAAGGACGGCGAGGAACCCGGGTACACGGTGCACGTACGCGGGCTGTGAGCGCCGGGCGCGGTGGCCGCCCGGCCCGCGGGTTGTCCGTGGCGGCCCGGTCCGCGGGTTGTCCGTGGCGGCCGGGCCGGCCGGTCGGATCACCTGTGGCGGATCACCCGTAGCGACCCTCGAACCAGGCACGGGCGGCGAGGGTGTGCAGCGGGAAGGCGAGTTCGCGCGGGCGGCGCAGCAGTGCGCTGCCCTCGGTCTCCTCGGTCGGACCCCAGTGGGCGAACTGCCCGGCGGGCCGGGGCGGCAGCAGCCCGAAGACGAGGAGATGCCCCTCGGCGCCGCTCATCACGTCGGCGAGCCGCACGTCACGGGCGGCGGCGTCGATGCCCGTCTCCTCGCGCAGTTCGCGCACCACGGCCGAACGCCAGTCCTCGCGATGGTCCACGTATCCGCCCGGCAGGGCCGTCGCGCCGCGGGCGGGAGCGATGGCCCGGGTGATCACGACCAGGCCCGTGCCCCGGGTGTCGTACGCGGGCTGGAGTGCCACGGCGACCGGCAGCGGATTGCCGTAGGCGGTGGTTCCGCACCGGCCGCAGGTGCGCGGCCAGCCTGGTTTCCCGTGCCCGAACGCCGCTCCGCAGCCGGAGCAGTGCGAGTGGGGGACGGGGGTGATGGTTCGGTCCTCGGATACGGGCACGCGCGGACTGTATCCGATCACTCGCCGGGCGTCTTCCGCAGCGTCGCCCGGGCTGGTAGACGCAGGTGTCATGACGCGAATTCCCGCCTTCCGCAGGCTCTTTCCGGGCTCCGGCCGCCCCCGGGTCGCGACGGCTCGTCCCGTCCGCAGCGGGGCCCTGTCCCGCGTACTGGCCCTGACCGCCTGCCTGTTGCTCGCCCCGGGCCTGCTCGCGCCCGCCGCAGTGGCGCGGCCGGAGCCGAAGGCGCCACCGGGTTTCGTGGCGCTGGCCGACGTCGATCCGACGATCCTTCAGGAGATGCGCTACCTCGGCCCGCACAACTTCGTGGGCGTGCCGGTGGACGGCTACCGGCGGCCGATGTGCGTACTGACCCGCCCGGCCGCCGAGGCTCTCCACCGCGCGCAACGGTCCCTGCTGCGCCAGGGCTACTCGCTGAAGGTCTACGACTGCTACCGCCCGCAGCGCGCCGTCGACCACTTCGTCCGCTGGGCCGAGGATCTGGCGGACGAGCGGATGAAGGCCGAGTTCTATCCGCGCGTCGACAAGTCCCGCCTGTTCGCGGACGGTTACATCGCCGCGAAGTCCGGCCACAGCCGCGGTTCCACGCTGGACGTGACCCTGGTCCGGCTGCCCGCGCTGCCCACCCGCCCGTATGTGCCCGGTGAGCCGCTCGCGCCCTGCTACGGGCCCAAGGAGGAGCGGTTCCCCGACAACTCCGTGGACATGGGCACCGGATTCGACTGCTTCGACACCCTCGCGCACACGGACGACCCGCGGGTCACCGGCCCCCAGCGCGCCCACCGCGACCTGCTGCGGAGCACTCTGGGCGCCGAGGGCTTCGTGAACCTCCCGGAGGAGTGGTGGCACTTCACCTTCAAGCCGGAGCCGTTCCCCGACACGTACTTCGACTTCCCGGTGGCACGGCGCGCGCTCACCGGGCGCTGAGAAGCACGGCGGGCGGGGGCGCGCAGGACGTCCCCGCCCGCGCGCGGCGTCCGGGTGGAGCCGAAGCGACCGCCAGGGCCATCCGCCCACACCCACAAGGAAATTGACGAGCTGTCACCTCGCGGCGTGACAAACTGCTGTGCGCGTCGGAAAGCGGCGTGAACTCCATGTGAACTGGCTCCCGAACAGCCGCAGTGCCGCCACAATTCAGGCGTGTCTTCCTGGACGGACAGTCTTCGCTTCGCCTTCCAGCCGGTCGTCAACCTGACGACCGGAACGGTGGCTGCCCTGGAGATACTCGCCCGTCCGGAGTGCGGCGACATCCTCGCCGAGGCACGCCGCGACCCGGAACTCGACAGCGCCCTCGCGGCAGCGGCGGTACGGTGCGCGGCGCAGCGCGAGACCCTGCTGCCGCTGCATGTGAACGCCTTCGCCGGCACCGTCGCGGACCTCGGCGGGCTCGCCGCGATGCGGCAGGCCGTACGGGCGGCGGGGCGGCTGCCGTGGGAGGTCACCGTCGACCTCACGCCGCCGTTCACGCACGTACCGCAGCGGTCCCTGCTCGAAGGGGTCGCCGCGCTGCGCGAGGCGGGCTTCCGGATCAGCGCCGACGGTCTGGGGGACGGCGACGCACCGCTGCGGCTGCTCGCCGAACTCGCCCCGGATCTCCTGAAGTTGGACGCCTCCCTGCTGGCGCACACGGCGATGGTGCGGGCCATGCGCACCCTCTGCGAGGAGAGCGGTGCGCTGCTCGCCATCGAGGGGGTGGAGACCGAGGCGCAGTGCGAGGCGGCCCGGGAGGCGGGGGCCCAGCTCGCCCAGGGCGATCTCTTCGCGGCACCCTCCCGGCTCCCGGCGGCCGACGTGTACGTACCGCCGCCGCGCCCGGCCCTCGCGCTGCCGTTGCCCAGCGGGCCGCCGGTGCGTCAGTTCCTGCGGCCCGCGGCCCTGTTGCCGGTCAACGCGCGCGCGGGCGAGGTGCGGGCCCTGCTCACCGGGGCGCCGGAGGTCTCCGGGGTGGTCCTTGTCGACGAGTACGGGCGCCCGGTGCGTTCGGTGCGCCGGGACCGTTTCCTGCTGTCGCTGTCCGGGCGGTACGGTCACGCGCTGTACGCGGACCGCCCGGCCGTGCGCCTCGGGGACGTGCCGCGCACGGTGGGCCTGGACGCCACCGCGTGGGAGGCCCTGGACGTGGTGGCGGGCGGTGAGCAGAGCCGTACCGCCGACGATGTGGCCGTGGTCGACGGGCGCGGCCGCTGCGTGGGCCTGGTCCGGCTCACGGATCTGGTGCGGGCGCTGGCCGAGAGCAGGGTGGAGGAGGCCGCCGGGCTCAATCCGCTCACCCGATTGCCGGGCTCCGACTACGTCACCCAGGAGGTCGGGCGGCGGATCGCCGAGGGCCGGACGTTCGCCCTGTGCTGGCTGGACATCGACCACTTCAAGCAGGTCAACGACGGGGCCGGGTTCGCCGCGGGCGACGACCTGATCCGGTCGGTGGCACTCGGGCTCCAGCAGGCCAGGACGCCCACCATGCGGGTCGGGCACATCGGCGGCGACGACTTCCTGGTCCTCGCCGACCCGGGCGACCTGGAGCGCCTGGCCGCGGCCGTGCTCGACACCCCGTGGGCGGCGGGCGGGCGCCCGGTGACGCTCTCGCTGGCCACCGTCCTGTGCGCGCCAGGCAGCGTCCTCGACCACCACCAGGCCGCCTCCTGCCTGGCACCGCTGAAGAAGGCAGCCAAGGCGCTGCGCGGCTCCAGTTGGGTACTCGGCCGTGCGGGACTGCCCGGGTACGAGCTGCTGCGGGGCTGCGCGGCGAACTCCGCCTCCTCCTCAGCCGGGTATGTGACGCGGGCCTGAGCGGCCCGAGCCCGGGCCATCACTGCCGCTGCCGCAGCCACGGCGCAACGTTCAATCGGGCATTACAGAACAATTCTGTCAACCCTCTCAATTTGACGCGCCTCCACCGGCGGAGAAAACTTTTTGGGAGTCGGTCGGCACCGTCACGCACGCGCGGCGTGCGGAGGGGTCCGGCCGGTGGACGCGCGGCCCCCGCGGCGAGGCCTACCGCATCGCCGTGGCGGTCACCGCGCGTCACGTCGGGACCGGGGCCCGGGAGTCCCCGGGACCGAACGCGTAGTACCAGTCATCGGACCAGCGCTTCGCACCACGCACCGGACCGGGGCGACCAGCCCCGGGACGAGAGGGCAGGAGCCGTCATGAGCAACTCCGACATATTCCTGGGTGAGGTCATCGGTACGGCCATCCTCATCCTCTTCGGCGCGGGAGTGGTCGCCGCCGTTCTCCTCAGGTACTCCAAGGCCAGGGCCTCCGGGTGGATCGTCATCGCCTTCGGCTGGGGTTTCGCCGTCATGGCCGGCGCCTACACGGCCGCCCCGCTCTCGGGCGGGCATCTCAACCCCGCGGTGACCCTGGGCATCGCCATCGACACCGACAAGTGGGACAAGGTGTGGGTGTACTTCCTCGGGGAGATGACCGGCGCCATGCTCGGCGCCGTACTCGCGTATCTGGTGTACCTGGCGCAGTTCAACGCCAATGTGCACGAGCGGGGCGGGGCCACGGCCGCACGGGACCCCGAGGACGCCGAGAACGCCGAGAACGTCGGGCGCGGCAAGCCCTCCGAGGACGGGCCGATCGAGACGATCGGCATCTTCTCGACCATGCCGGAGATCCGGAACCCGGTCGCCAACCTGCTCACCGAGATCATCGCCACCATGGGACTGGTCCTGCCGCTGCTCGCGTTCGGCCTGACCACCGGCCTCGGCGAGTCGGGCACGACCGTGCTCCTCGTCGGACTCCTCGTGGTCGGCATCGGCCTCTCCCTCGGCGGGCCCACCGGCTACGCCATCAACCCGGCCCGTGACCTCGGCCCGCGCATCGTCCACACCTTCCTGCCGATCCCCAACAAGGGCGGCTCCGGCTGGAGTTACGCGTGGATCCCGGTGGTGGGACCGATGATCGGGGCGGCGCTGGCGGCCCTCATCTTCAACGCGGCCTTCTGACCACACCCTCCGGCCGCCCCACCGACCGCACCGCACGTGCCGAGGACAGGTCCGACGGCGCGTCATGACGAGGAAGGGTCAGTCATGCCAGACAGCCCCGCGAAATACGTCGCCGCCATCGACCAGGGCACGACGTCCAGCCGCTGCATCGTCTTCGACCACGACGGCGCGATCGTCTCGGTCGACCAGCGCGAGCACAAGCAGATCTTCCCCAAACCCGGCTGGGTGGAGCACGACGCCACCGAGATCTGGTCCAAGGTGCAGGCCGTGGTCGCCGGTGCGCTCGCCAAGGCGCATCTGCGCGCGGACCAGCTCAGCGCACTCGGCATCACCAATCAGCGCGAGACGACCGTCCTGTGGGACCGCGCCACCGGACGGCCCGTGCACAACGCCATCGTCTGGCAGGACACCCGTACCGCCGCCCTGTGCACCGAACTCGGTGGCACGGAGGGCCAGGACCGGTTCCGTGAGGCGACCGGTCTGCCCCTGGCCAGCTACTTCTCCGGCCCCAAGGCCCGCTGGCTGCTCGACAACGTGCCCGGGCTGCGCGAGCGCGCCGAGCGCGGCGAGATCGCCTTCGGCACCATGGACTCCTGGCTGATCTGGAACCTCACCGGCGGCACGGACGGCGGTATGCACGTCACCGATGTCACCAACGCGGGCCGGACCATGCTGATGAACCTGTCCACGCTGGAGTGGGACGCCTCGATCCTGTCCGCGATGGAGCTGCCCGCGGCGATGCTCCCGGAGATCCGTTCCTCCGCCGAGGTCTACGGGACGGCCGTGGGCCAGCTCGCCGGAGTGCCCGTCGCCTCCGCGCTCGGCGACCAGCAGGCCGCCGTCTTCGGACAGGCCTGCTACGACAAGGGCACCGCCAAGAACACCTACGGCACCGGCAGCTTCCTGCTCCTCAACACCGGGACCTCGCCCGTCCCCTCGAAGAACGGGCTGCTGACCACGATGGGCTACCGGATCGGCACCGAACCCGCGGTCTACTGCCTGGAAGGGTCCATCGCGATCACCGGCGCCCTGGTCCAGTGGTTCCGCGACCAGCTCGGCATCATCGCCAACGCCGACGAGATCGAAACGCTCGCGGCCAGCGTGGACGACAACGGCGGCGCCTACATCGTCCCGGCGTTCTCCGGCCTGTTCGCCCCGTACTGGCGCAGCGACGCGCGCGGGGTGGTGACCGGTCTCACCCGCTACGTCACCAAGGCCCACCTGGCGCGTGCCGTGCTCGAGGCGACGAGCTGGCAGACCCGGGAGGTGGTCGACGCCATGTACCAGGACTCGGGCGTGCGCATCTCCACCCTCAAGGTGGACGGCGGCATGACCAAGAACAATCTGCTGATGCAGCATCAGGCGGATGTGCTCGGTGTCCCGGTGATCCGGCCCAAGGTCGCGGAGACGACCTGTCTGGGCGCCGCCTACGCGGCCGGTCTCGCCACCGGTGTCTGGAGTGGCCTGGACGAACTCAAGGCGCACTGGAAGAAGGACGCCGAGTGGACGCCGTCGATGCCCGAGGAGGAACGCGAGCGCGAGTACGGGAACTGGCGGCACGCGGTGGAGAAGAGCTTCGGCTGGATCCGGGAGGAGTAGAGCAGCGGCCGCTCCACAGGGTGATCCGCGAGCCCTGTCGCGAGGGCGCGTAGGGCTCGCGGATCAGGACGGAGGACGGCGGGGGCGCTGAGCACCCCCGCCGTCCGGTGCTACGCCCCGGTCGGCCCTCGCGAGCCGAGCAGGACATCGGCCAGGGACGTGAGTTGACCGGCGGGCCCCGAGCCCGCGTAGAGCCCGCCGGTGGCGAAGGCTCCGACGATCGCCAGGTGCAGCTGGTCGGCCAGCTGGTCGCTCCCCGTACGGCCGAGGCGGGCGGTCAGGGCCCGCAGTCTGCGCCGCAACTCCTCCTCGTGCGCGAGGCAGCGGTCCCGTACGGACGAGGGAGAACCCTCGTACTCGGCGGCGGTGTTGACGAACGCGCAGCCCCGGTAGTTCTCCTGGGCCGCCAGGTCCTGCATCCAGGAGAGCTGGGCGTCGAGTTCGTCCCGCGGTTCGGGGTGCCGCGCGGCGATGTCGTCCCAGGCCGACCAGAAGGCGTCGTCGCGCCGTTGCAGCACCGCGAGCACGAGATCGTCCTTACTGGGGAACCACCGGTACAGGCTCGCCTTCGCCATACCGGATCTGCGGACGACCTCGTCGATGCCGACCGCGCGGACGCCGTTCTCGTAGAAGAGGCCGGAGGCGATGCCGACCAGCTTCTCCCGTGCGGCCGCGCCGCGCAGCTGCCTGGGCTTCTCGCTCAAGCGTCCTCCGATACCTCTGTGACGATGACGGCCTTGCCCAGGCCGCGCCGTTGCCAGAGCCATTGTTGTGCCTCGGCCGCCTCGGCGAGCGGGAACCGGGCACCGACCACGACCCGCAACCGGCCGGTGTCCATCAGTGCGGCGATCTCCCGGAGCCCTTCCGGGTCCGGTTCCACCAGGCACGAGACCGCCCGGATGTCACAGCGCAGGGCCTCGTCCCGGTACCCGGGGACGGACCACGCGGACGCCAGGGCGACCGTGCCACCGGGCCGGAGCAGCGCGAAGAGCGAGCGTCCGAAGTCGTGTCCGACCAGATCGATCACCGCGTCCGCCGGACCGGCTCCCGCGACGGCGGCGGGGTCGGTGTGGTCCACGCACCGGGTCGCGCCGAGCTCGTACAGGGGCGCGTGGTAGCGCGGGCGGGCCAGCGCGGTGACCGTGGCGCCGCGCACCACCGCCAGCTGTACGGCCAGGTGGCCGACCCCGCCGGAGGCACCGCTGACGATCACCTGTGTGCCGGGGCCGACGCGGGCGGCGTCGAGCATCTGACGGGCGGTCAGTGCCGCCATGGGCAGCGCCCCCGCCTCGGGGAACGAGGCCGTGGACGGCATCGGTACCAGGTGGAAGGCCGGTACGGTCACGAACTGGGCGTAGGCCCCGGCGGGGTACGGGAACCGGGCGAGGCCGAAGAGCCGGTCGCCCGCGGAGTGCCGGGTGACCCCGTAGCCGACCGCGTCCACCACACCGGCCACGTCCCAGCCCGGCACGAACGGCAACTCCATGGACTGCTCGTAACCGGCGTTGCGCCCGGTGAACACGTCGATCGGGTTGATGCCCGCCGCGCGGACGGCGAGGCGCACCTCGCCGGCGGCGGGCTCGGGGAGCGGGGCGTCGACGACCGTCAGGGGGTCGCCCCAACGCGCGTGCAGGGCGGCGCGCATGATGCCGCGACTGGGGCCCGCGGAGCCGACGATCACGAGGCACGCACCAGATCCGAAGCCGCCACGCCGCACTGGCGCGCGACGCCCGCGACGTCGAAGTGGAAGCTCTCCCAGGCCACTTGGCCGTCGGCGAACCGGAACAGAATGAAGACCGGGACCTCGACCCGCGCGCCGTTGGGCTCGGCCCCGCTCGCGGTGAAGGCGGGCGTGAAGGAGATCTCCCCCCAGCAGCACAGGGTGCCGTCGTCCAGACCGTGTCCGTCCAGACGTACCCGGTAGTCGGGCGCGAAGGCGAACCAGCTCTGGAGCGCCGAGTCGATCTCCGGCCCTGCGGAACGCGATCCGAGCGGTGGCGACTCCAGCACCGCGTCCCGGTGGTAGACGGCCCTCGACGCCGCCACGTCCTGGCGGCACTTGGCCTCCGCCAACCTCGCCACGATCTCGACCGCTTCCTTCAATTCGGGAGATGTCCCGCCCATGTGTGCATCCCTCCGGCACTTAAAGAGACAGATCTGTCTTCTTTTATCGGGCACGAATCCCCTGCGGTCAAGGGGCAACGGGTGACGACTGCTGCGGCTGTCGGGACATATCAGGAGTAAGGGGTCCGGTCCCGGCGCGGCAACAGACGGGCCGGACGCGTCGGCACGGGGTCGAGGGGATCAACTTCGCGGACACGACCGGGAGTTGAGGCAGAACAGCCGAACGGTCCGTCCCCGTCGGCAGGGGCACGGACCGTTCGGCATGACAAGGCTGGTGGCGGTCTCAAGAACGCCGCACTCCAGTGGCGTTGGGGCTCCTGGAGTCTGTTCTCAGTTGGCGGCCGGTACCCGGCCCGCGGCGGCGAAGACCATGGCGTGCTCGACGACCCGGATGAGGACTTCCTTGACCGTCTCGCGGTCGCGGGCGTCGCAGAGCACGACCGGCACGGCGGGGTCGAGGTCGAGCGCCTGACGTACCGTCTCCGGCGGGTAACGGTCGGCGCCGTCGAAGCAGTTGACGCCCACCACGAAGGGGATGGCCCGCCGCTCGAAGTAGTCCACGGCCGCGAAGCAGTCCTCCAGGCGGCGGGTGTCGGCGAGCACGACCGCGCCGAGGGCGCCGGTGGCCAGCTCGTCCCACAGGAACCAGAAGCGGTCCTGGCCGGGAGTGCCGAAGACGTACAGGACCAGGTCCTCGCGCAGGGTGATCCGGCCGAAGTCCATGGCCACCGTGGTGGTGTTCTTGGCCTCCACGCCTCGGATGTCGTCCACGGGGCGGCCCGCCTCGCTGAGCATCTCCTCGGTGCGCAGCGGTTTTATCTCGCTCACGGCTCCGACGAGGGTCGTCTTGCCCACGCCGAAGCCGCCAGCCACCAGGATCTTCAGCGTGACAGGCTCAACCGGGGCACCGCCTCGCTCAGATCGCCCGAACATCATCGGCTTCTTCTCCTGACTGGGTGTTGTCCGTCCGGGGCGCGCCGTATCCGCCGCCGCCGGGGGTTTCGATGACGAGCACGTCGCCCGGCAGGACGTCCGCGCTGTCGCTGCCCGCGAGGGCCAGTACGCTGCCGTCCGCCCGCTCGATCCTGTTGCGTCCAAGAGCGCCCGGGGCGCCGCCCGCCATCCCGTACGGCGGCACCCGGCGGTGCTGGGAGAGGGTGGAGACGCTCATCGCCTCACGGAACCTCAGCCGCCGCACCGCGCCGTCGCCGCCGGGCCAGCGGCCCGCTCCCCCGCTGCCGCGCCGCACCGCGAACTCCTCGAGCAGGACGGGCAGTCGCCACTCCAGGACCTCCGGGTCGGTGAGCCGGGAGTTGGTCATATGGGTCTGTACGGCGGGTGCGCCCGGGAAGCCGTCCCCGGCGCCGGAGCCGGAGGCGACGGTCTCGTAGTACTGGTGACGCTCGTTGCCGAAGGTCACGTTGTTCATCGTGCCCGAGCCCTCGGCCTGCACCCCGAGCGCGGCGTACAGCGCGCCGGTGACGGCCTGCGAGGTCTCCACATTGCCCGCGACGACGGCCGCGGGCGGCTCGGGAGCGAGCAGCGATCCGGGCGGCACGACGAGGGTGAGCGGCCGCAGGCAGCCGTCGTTGAGCGGGATGTCGTCGGCCACCAGGGTGCGGAAGACGTACAGCACGGCCGCGTTGACCACGGAGTAGGGCGCGTTGAAGTTCGTGGCGAGCTGGGGCGAGGTGCCGGTGAAGTCGATGGTGGCGCCGCGGGCCGCGCGGTCCACTGTGATCCGGACCCGGATGACGGCGCCGGAGTCGGTCTCGTAGGCGCAGGAACCGTCGTCGAGCGCGTCGACGACGCGGCGCACCGCTTCCTCGGCGTTGTCCTGGACGTGGCGCATATAGGCCTGGACGACGTCGAGTCCGAAGGTCTCGATCATCCGGCCGACCTCGTCGGCGCCCTTCTGGTTGGCGGCGATCTGGGCCCGGAGGTCGGCGATGTTGGTCCGCGGGCTGCGCGAGGGGTGCGGTGCCCCGGTCAGCAGCTCCAGGGTCTCGGCCTCGCGGAAGCGTCCGGCCTCGACGAGCAGCCAGTTGTCGAAGAGGACGCCCTCCTCCTCGATGGTGCGGCTGTGCGCGGGCATCGAGCCGGGGGCGATGGAACCGATCTCGGCGTGGTGCCCGCGGGAGGCGACGTAGAAGAGGATCTCTTCGCCCGGCGCGTCGAAGACGGGCGAGACGACCGTGACATCGGGCAGGTGGGTGCCGCCGTGGTACGGGTCGTTGACGGCGTACGCGTCGCCCTTGCGCATCGAGCTGCCGCGGCGGCGGATGCACTCCTTGACGCTGGTGCCCATGGATCCCAGGTGCACCGGGATGTGCGGGGCGTTCGCTACGAGGTTGCCCTCCGGGTCGAACAGGGCGCAGGAGAAGTCCAGCCGCTCCTTGATGTTGACCGACTGGGCCGTGGACTCCAGGCGCGCGCCCATCTGTTCGGCGATGGACATGAAGAGGTTGTTGAAGACCTCGAGCAGGACCGGGTCGGCCTTGGTGCCCGCGTCGGGCCCGGCCGGTGCCACGACCCTCTCCATGACCAGGCGCCCCTCGTCGCCGAGCGCGGCCCGCCAGCCCTCGTCGACGACGGTGGTCGACCCCGACTCGGCGATGATCGCCGGTCCCTCGACCGCTTCGGCCCGGCCCAGCGACTGCCGCTGGTACAAGGGCACTTCGCGCCACCGGCCGCCGGTGTGCAGCCGCACCCGCTCCGGCGGCGGGCCGCTTGGGTCCGCGGCGCCGAGGTGGGAGAGGTCGGGCGGTTCGGTCAGGCCGGTGGCCTCGACCGAGAGGGCCTCCACGACGACGGGACGGTCCAGGGTGAAGGAGTAGGTGGCCCGGTGCCGCTCGGCGAACTCCTCGGCCATCGCGGGGACTTCGCCGAGTTCCACACCGATGGTGGTGTCGGTGCCGTCGTAGCGCAGATGGGCGGTGCGGGTGACGCGCACCCGGTCCTCGGGCACGTCCTCGGCCCGCAGTTCGGCCCGGGCGGCGCTCTCCAGTTCCTCGGCGACGGCGCGTACGCCGGGCATGCCCGGCTCGTCGAGCGGGGCCTCCACGGACTGTTCCCGCATGGCGGTGGTGTCGGCGAGGCCGATCCCGAGCGCGGAGAGCACGCCGGCCATCGGGGGCACCAGGACACTGCGGATGCCGAGGGAGTCCGCGACCTTGCAGGCGTGCTGGCCGCCCGCGCCGCCGAAGGTGGTCAGCGTGTAGCGGGTGACGTCGTGGCCCTTCTGGACCGAGATCCGCTTGACGGCGTTGGCGATGTTCGCGACCGCGATCCGGACGAAGCCCTCGGCGACCTGCTCGGGCGTACGGGCGTCGCCGGTGTCACGAGTGATCCGTTCGGCGAGTTCCGCGAAGCGTGCGCGGACCAGCTCCTCGTCCAGCGGCCGGTCGCCGTCCGGCCCGAACACCCGTGGGAAATGGGCGGGTTGGATCCGGCCGAGGGCCACATTGGCGTCGGTTACGGTGAGCGGCCCGCCACGCCGGTAGCAGGCCGGGCCCGGGTCGGCGCCCGCCGAGTCGGGGCCCACCCGGTAGCGGCTGCCGTCGAAGTGCAGGACCGAACCGCCGCCCGCGGCCACCGTGTGGATGTCCAGCATGGGCGCCCGCAGCCGCACTCCGGCGATGCTGGTGGTGAACACCCGCTCGTACGCGCCCGCGAAGTGCGAGACATCGGTCGAGGTGCCGCCCATGTCGAAGCCGATGACCTTGTCGTAACCGGCGCGCTGCGACATCCGGGCCATCCCGACGATGCCGCCCGCCGGTCCGGACAGCACCGCGTCCTTGCCGCGGAAGGTGCCCGCCTCGGCGAGCCCCCCGTTGGACTGCATGAACATCAGCCGTACGCCGCGCAGTTCGGCGGCGACCCGGTCCACGTAGCGGCGCAGCACCGGCGAGAGATAGGCGTCGACCACCGTGGTGTCGCCGCGCGGCACCAGCTTCATGAGGGGGCTGACCTCGCTGGACAGGGAGATCTGCGGGAAGCCGATCTCCGCGGCGAGGCCGGCCACCGCCCGTTCGTGCGCGGGGTGTTGATGGCTGTGCATGCACAGCACGGCCACCGCGCGGATCCCGTCCTCGTACGCCTCCCGGAGCCGTGGCCGCAGGGCGTCCAGGTCGGGGGCGCGCAGCACGGTGCCGTCGGCGGCGAGGCGTTCGTCGACCTCCACGACCCGTTCGTGCAGCAGTCCGGGCAGGACGATCTCGCGGGCGAAGATCTCGGGGCGGTTCTGGTAGGCGATGCGCAACGCGTCGCCGAAGCCGCGGGTGACCACCAGGGCGGTGCGCTCGCCCGTGCGTTCGAGCAGCGCGTTGGTGGCCACCGTGGTGCCCATCCGGACCGCGTCGATCCGGGCGTCGGCGAGCGAGCCCTCGCCCGCCTCGGCGAGGAGCGCGGCGATGCCCGCGACGGCGGCGTCCCGGGCCGGGTGCGCGGGATCCGCCTGGCTCACCGGGTTCGCGGAGAGGAGCTTGTGCGTCAGCAGCGCACCGTCGGGACGCCGCGCGACGATGTCCGTGAAGGTGCCTCCCCGGTCAACCCAGAACTGCCAGCCCGCCACGTCGCACTCCCGCTTCCACGCTGCTCACAGGGCCCGCAGGCCGTCGATCACGTCGCGCAGAATACTCTCGTCGGGCAGCTGGGCCGGGGGGACGGGACGGGTCACATGGACCAGTTCGGCGCTGACCAGATCGCCGATCAGAACGCGGACCACGCCGATGGGCAGGTCCAGTTCGGCGGCGAGTTCGGCGACCGACTGGGGCGTGTCACGGCACAGCGCGACGATGTCGACATGCTCCGGCGACAGGGTCTGGTCGGCCGCCGGATCACCGGCCCAGGACTCCGCCACGACCACGGCGATCAGGTCGAGGCGGTGCTGGTTCGGGCTCGACGTCCGGCCCCGCGTCATGGCGTACGGGCGTACTACGGGACCGGCGTCCGCGTCGAAGAAGTGGGGACTGTCGTGACCGTCAGCGCTCATGCCACCCCACTACCCGCCGGCGCGCGGCGCGGTGCCCAGGTGCGCACCGACCCGCTTGACCAGAAGCGTCATCTCGTACGCCACTTGGCCGACATCGGAGTTGGCGTCGGAGAGCACGGCCAGACAGCTGCCGTCGCCCGCCGCCGTCACGAACAGGAAGGCGTCGTCGAGTTCGACCACCGTCTGCCGGACGCTGCCCGCGTCGAAGTGACGGCCGACGCCCTTGGCGAGGCTGTGGAACCCGGAGGCGACCGCGGCCAGGTGCTCGCTGTCCTCCCGGGTCAGGTCCCGTGAGACACCGGTGGGGAGGCCGTCACCGGAGAGCACGAGCGCCTTGCGGATGCTGGCCACGCGCTGGACCAGGTCGTCCAGGAGCCAGTTCAGCTCGCCGGTCCCTCCTGGCACCGGGATGCGCCCGGCGGCGTGCGGTGTGGTCATCGGCCGTCCCCCTCAAATGTCGTTCCTTGTGCGGTGCCCTCGGTGGTGCCGGGGCCTGTCGTGGTCGCTTCGTTTCCGCCGCTCTCGCCGCGGCCGCGCTGCCAGCCGCGCTGCAGCGAGGCCATCCGGCTGCGTACCTCGTCGGCGTCCCGGTCCGCCGGGTCCTGGCGAACGGCGGGCGCCGGGCTCTCGCGCTCGGCACGCCGTGCGGGGCCGTCCTTGAGCTGGGGCGCGAGGTTCGCCTGGCGCACCCGCCTGGGCAGTCCGCCCAGTTGGGGGTCGCCGGAGTGCGGCGCCTGGGGCGCCGCGGGGGGCAGCTCGCCCGGGCCGACCGGAGCCGCACCGGGCTCCTCGTACCCGCCGGGCCGCTGCTCGGAGCGTCGCCGGGAGTCGTCCACCGGACGGCCGTGCGAGCTCACGAGCTTGGGCGCCGAGCGGCGCGGCAGCGGCCGCAGTCCGTCCGGGTCGGCCGGGCGGGTCGGTTCGCTCCGGCCGTCGCGGGAGTGGTGGTGCTGCTCGGGCGGCAGCGGTGCGACGGCCCGGCGCGGCCTGAAGACGCCGCGCTCGCTCTCGTCGTCGATGAGTGCGCCGGGGAATTCGGCGAGTTCGTCGGTACCGACGGGTGCCTCCAGCTCGGCCGGGCCGCCCGCCGGGGACGGCGCACCGCCGCCTCGTCCGGCGGGAATGGTCAGTGCGGTGCGCCGGGCGCCACCCGCGTTCGCGGCGACGACACCTTCCGCCGCGCCCACCCGGACGCCTCCGGTGTCCTCGTCGCGGTACCTGTCCTCGCCGTCCGTCTCCGTGTCCTGCGCCTCGGAGAGCAGGGCGTCGGGGATGAAGACGACGGCCGTGGTGCCGCCGTACGGGGAGGGCTGGAGCGAGACGCGTACGTTCTGCCGCTGGGCGAGCCGGCTGACCACGAACAGGCCGAGCCGGTCGGTGTCGGAGAGTTCGAACTCGGGGGTCTCGGCGAGCCGCAGGTTCGCGTCGAGCAGCGCATCGGCCGCCATTCCGAGACCGCGGTCGTGGATCTCCAGGGTGAAGCCGTTGGCCACGCGCTCGCCGTGCACCTGCACCGTGGTGTGCGGGGGCGAGAACACCGTGGCGTTCTCCAGGAGTTCGGCGAGCAGGTGGGTGATGTCGGCGACGGCGGGGCCGGTGACGGCCATCCGCGGCAGTCGCCGCACCTCGATGCGCTCGTAGTCCTCCACCTCGGCGACCGCGGCCCGCACGACGTCCATCAGACGGACCGGCTTGCGCCACTGCCGCGAGGGTGCGGCGCCGGAGAGGATGACCAGACCCTCCGCGTGACGGCGCATACGGGTCGTGAGGTGGTCCAGGCGGAACAGGTCGGCGAGTTCGTCGGTGTCCTCGGTCCTGCGTTCCATGGTGTCGAGCAGGGTGAGCTGACGGTGCAGCAGCACCTGGCTGCGGCGGGCGAGGTTGACGAAGACCTCGGAGACGCCCTGGCGCAGTTCGGCCTGCTTGACGGCGGCCTCGACGGCGGCCCGCTGAAGCGAGTTGAGTGCCTGGCCGACCTGACCGATCTCGTCCTTGTCGAAGTCGCGTGAGGGCGACTCGGAGTCGACGTCGACGCGTTCACCCGCGGCGAGCCTGCGCATCACGCCGGGCAGCCGGACACCGGAGGCCTCGTGGGCGTCCTGGCGCAGCCGGCGCAGGTCGCGGATGAGGCTGCGGCCGATCCGGATGGAGAGGAAGAGCGAGAACAGTACGGCGAGCAGGCCGAGCGCACCGGCCAGGGCCGCCTTGGTGACCACGCCGAGGGCCACCGGCTCCACCCGGTCGGTGAAGCGGTCACGGGCCGCGAGCCCCTCTTTGGAGAGGTTGTCGAGGGTCTGGGTCGCGATGGCGTCCCAGCGGTCGCTGGTGATCGCGCGGGGGGAGCCGGGCGAGGAGTCGCTGATCGACTGCTCGGCGCCGCGCAGTGCCGCGGTCTGGCCGCCACGCCAGTAGCCCTCGAAGTACTGGGCCTCCTTCTCGGGCAGCAGCGGCAGGTTGACGTCGTAGAGGAGCTCGCGCTGGGCGACGAGGTCGGAGATCTGCCGGATCTCCTGCCGGTCCAGGTGCCCGGCGACCAGGGCCGAGGCGAGCAACGCGTCCTCGCGGGCGAGCAGTTCACGTGCCTGCGAGCCGCCCACCAGGGCGCGGCCGTGCTTGTCCACCTCGGCGTCGTCGAGGCCGCCGAGGGTGAGCAGGAGGTCGTGGCAGGGCTCGATGAGCTGGCTGTACTGGTTGAGGACCGTGGACCGGGTGGCGGAACCGTCGGCGACGGTGCCGCGCAGCGAGCCGATGTCGTCGAAGGAGTCGAGGATCTCGTCCAGGCGCTTGTCGGACTCGGCGTTCAGGGAGTCGCGGGCCCCCGAGTCACGGATCTTGTCCTTGAGTTCGCCGATCGCCTTGTCGGTGGCGGACCGGCTCGCCTCGAGCTTCTTGAGCGCGCCCTCGGCACGAGTGTCGGCGAGGTAGACCATGGTCTGTCGCCGCTCGCGCTGCACGACGAGGATGGTGTCCTCGACCGGGAAGCCGATCTTGTCGACCGCCTCCGCGACTCCGAGCAACTCCTGGGCCTCGCGCCAGGTGATCACCGTGGCGAAGGCCCAGATTCCCGTCAGGGACAGCAGTGGCACCAGCAACAACGCCACGATCTTCCGGCGGATGGACTTCCCGCGAAAGCGCATGGCCTCCCCTTGATCGACGCCCGGGTGATTCGGGAGCGCTCCGTGGTCAAACAGCGGTCAACAAACGGCGCGAGCCTACTACTGACGAGGGAACATCTCGAAGGCGTGGCCGGAGGCTTTCACTCCGCCTGCACGACCTCCCGTCCCCAGTTGTCCGGCCATTACGGGAGATTGCCCACCGCACTGTGGCGGATCCGTCCGCAAACCTTCCGCCCCCACCTGGTGCACAGTTGACCGGATCTCGTCGTTCGGCGGGAATCCTCGGGCCGTCCTGATCGTCCACGGTTACGGCGACTCGGTGGGAAAATGACTTACCTGGACCGAGTGCTCCTCCCGTCGGCCCCCGGCGGGCGGGACGCGCGGCCGGGCTCGGAGCCGCAACGAACAGCAGCCAGGCGGCCGGTGGGGAGTGACGAGTTCATGTACGGAGCGCAGCAGGGTCCCGGAGGCAGAGCGCGCGAGGGTGCGCAGGCGAGCGCGGGCCCGGCGGATCCGCGTGCCGACGGCGCCCTGTGGCGGGACGAGCCGGTGGGCCGACGGCGGATGCCGGACGCGGTGCGCGGTGCCGCGGTGCGTGCGGTGATGATCGTGGCGTTGACCCTGGTGCAGGCCGTGATCGCCTTCTTCTGCACCGTCGCCGGTTCGTGGCTGGCGTTCCCGATGGTGCTCAGCAGTGTGGGCAGCACCGTGGTCGCGACGTGGGGTGTGCTCGACGTCTGGGTGACCCGTCAGGTGTGGAACCAGCGCAACGGCGTGGTCTCGGAGCCCAGCAGTACGGCACGCCGACTGCGCCGTGAGCGCCGTCGCGCGCGCCGTGAGACACGCGCGCCGGAACGCGCCGGGGATCATGCCGGGCGGCACGGCGCCGCACGGCGGTTGTCCCACTCCTGAGCCTGTCCCGGCCTGCGCGCCGGGCGCTCAGGGCGGGTGTCGCGCGCACGTGTGCACTCCGGCGCGCCCGGCCCCACCGACGATTTTTGGCCCGATTCCGGTCCGGCGGGGTCCGATACCCGGATCGTCTCACCCCTCGGGCACATATCCGACCGGCCCCGTGTCCACAGGGATTCCGGTCAGGACGCCACGTCGGCCGCGAGACCTCGTACACCCTCAACTGCCGTGGCCCAACGCTCCGTTCGGACTCGCCGCCCCGTTCAGGCCCGCTCGGCCGCCGGGCGCCGGAACATCCGGGTGGCCGTGACCTCTCCGTGCACGGTCTCCTCCCCCGCCGCCTGTGCGGGCAGCCCGGGGCGCAGGTGCTCCTCCACCCGGATGTACTTCAGCCCCGCCCGCAGGTCGGCGTCGTTGCGCAACCTGATGACCAGGGGGAACTCGGCGAGCGCCGTGGTGTCGAACAGGCCGGTGGTGTAGAGGAGTTGCACGCCGAGCGCGTCCGCCACCGCGCGCTGGAGTTCCAGCAGGTAGGTGGCGTTGGCCCGGCCGATCGGGTTGTCGAGGAAGAGGGTGCCCGCGTGGCGGTGCCGGTCGCGACCGCGGTCGTTGGAACGCAGGGCGGCCATGGTGCAGTACAGGGCGATGGCGGCGGTGAGGAGCTGGCCGCCGGAGAAGACGTCTCCCATCTGGCCGACGGGGACGCGCTCGGCGCGCAGTACCGCGTCCGGCTTGAGGATCTCCACGGAGATCCCCTGCGGCTGCAGGGCGGCCTGAACTCCCCGCAGCAGCAAGGACATTCCGTCGCGCCGCAGGTCGGCGTTCTTGCGTACGGCGGCGCGGGTCGCTTCGTCGATGACCTCGCCGAGCCGTTCGGTGAGCGTGGCCTGGTCGGGTTCCTCGAAGCGGATGCGCAGGAACTCCTGCCCCGACCACTCGCCGAGCCCCTCCGGCAGCCGGGAGAGCCGCTGGGCCGAGCGCAGGGTGGCCAGCGCCGATTCGACCAGGCCGCGCAGCCGGTCCACGATGCTGTCGCGGTTGCGCTCCAGTTGCTCCAGCTCGTCGGTGAGGACCCGCAGGCGCGGGGCGAAGGCGGCGGCCCACTTCGCGGCGTGCTCCGGCAGGGCCGACGCGGGCAGTTCGCGGATCTGCTGCCGCGCGGGGGTACGCACCTGCTCGTAGCGGGTGGAGTTGGCGTGCCGTACGAGGATGTCGCAGGCCTCGCGTACCGCGGTCTCGGCGGCCGAGAGGTCGGCGGCGCAGCCGCGCAGCGAGCGGCGGGTCTCGGCCGCCGCCTGCCGGGCCTGGGCCAGATCGCCCGGGAAGGGCTCGGTCCGTTCCGGGTGCTCGCCGTCGTCGGGGTGCTGCGGTTCCACGGGATCGCGCAGCAGGTCGCGTACGAGCGCGGCGGTCTCCTCGAAACCGGTGGCGGCGTCCTGTGCACCGCGGTGGGCGTCGAGGAGTTCGGTGTGGGCGGCGCGTGACCGCTCCAGCTCCCCGGTGCGCGCGGCGAGTTCGGCGGTGGCGGCGCGCAGCAGGGACTGTGCCTGTTCGGTGTCGCGGGGGACCCGGTCCTCGGGCAGCTCGGTGTGCGCCCCGCCCTCCTCGGGCGCGTGCCGCTCGGCCTCGCCGCGCAGCCGTCCGAGCTGTTCGCTGGCGGCCGACGCGCGGGTCTCCAGGAGCTGTACGTGTTCCTCGGCGCGTGCGGCGGCGGCCTGCCGGGACGGGCCGTCGGCGCCGTCCGGGGACCGCAGGAGCTGCTCGGCGCGGGTGCGCACCTTGTTGGTGAGGCGTTCCAGCTCGGCGAGGGCGGCGCTGTCGTCGCTCTCGGCGCGCGCCTGTTCGGCCCGCAGATCCGCGCCGACGCCCACCTTCTCGTAGACCTGCGAGGCCGCGCGGTAGGCCTCGCGCAATGCGGGCAGGGCCACGGCGGGACGCTGTTGCTCGCCCTGAGGGCTCTCGGGCACCTCGTCGGGGGCACCGGCGATCTCGGCGCGTTCGGCGCGCAGGGTGCGGGCGGTGCGGCGGGCGTCGTCGGCGCCGCGCTGAGCGGCACGACGGTCCTCGTCGGCCGCCCGGGCACGGTCGAGGAGGCTCTGCGCAAGGGTCTCCGACTCGGTGGCCTCGGTGGCCAGTTCGCGTACCCGAAGCTGCCAGCCCGCGCGTTCGCGCAGCCGGTGGGCGAGACCGGCGAGCGCGTCGGCGGCCCGGCGGGCGCGCTGCGCGGCCTCCTGCCGTTCGTCGCGTTCGCGGGTCGCCTCCTGGGCGGCCTCCTCGGCCTCGGCTCGTGCGAGCCGGGCCTCTTCGAGCGCGCTCTGCGACTCGGCCGCGAAGCCCCGGGCGCCCTCGGCGGCCTCGGCGAGTTCCGCGAGCCGCCCGGCGGGGCAGCTCGTGCGCCAGGAGGCGAGCCGGGCGGCCAGGTCACGGTCCAGCGCCAGGCGCCCGGCCAGCGCCCTGATCTCCTCGTCACGTACGGAGGTCCGCTCGCGCAGGGCGCGGCGCTCCTGGTCGGCGGCGTGTTCGTCGTGCATGGCGGGGTTGGGCGCGACGAGGAACACGTCCGGTTCGGCGTCGGCGGGCCCGCCGGGGGTGGGCGCGAGGAGGGCGGCGGCGGTGCCGACCGCGACCGTGGAGCGCGGCAACAGCGCGGCCTCGGCGAGGACTTCGCGGGCCCGCGCGTGGGTGTCCGGGTCGGTGATCACGACGCCGTCGACCAGTTCGGGGCGGGCCGCGAGCACCCGGCCGTGGTCGGCGGGGTCCACGGCCTGGGCGAGGTAGCGCCAGCCGGGCAGCGCGGGGATGCCGTGCTCGCCGAGGAAGGCGACCGTGGCGAGCACATCGGGGCCCGGCGGCAGCAGTCCGCCGTCGCCGAGTGCGCCCAGGATCCGGGCGTCGTCGGCGGCCTCGGTGCGCAGGTCGAAGAGCTGCCGCTCCGCCGCGGCGATGCCGGTGTCCAGGAGTGCGCGCAACTCCTCGGCGTACGTGTCCAGTTGAGGGGCACCGAACCCGCCGGGACCGGCCGCGCCACCCGCCTTCGCGGTGGGCTCCGTACCCGGTTCGCTCCGCTGGCCCGGTACGGCGGGTGCCTGCACCCCGGGCAGGCCGAGGAGTTCGGCGAACCGCTCCTCGGCGGCGAGGAGTTCGGCGGTGTCGAGCCGGTCGGCGTGGGCCCGCTCGGCGGCGGTGTGCGCGTCGGCGGCGCGGGCGGCGGTGAGTTCGGCGCGGTTCTCGGCGCCCGCGGCCGACTTGGCGGTCTCGGTGGCCCGCTGGGCGCTCTCGCGGGCCGCGTCCCAGGCGGCCACCGCGGACTTCTCGGCGTCGCTCGCGGCGAGGGCGGCGCGCGCCGGGTCGGCGTCCGGGGCGAGGCCGTCCAGCCACCCGGCGCGTACCGCCTCCTCGGTCTCCTGCGCGACCTCGTCGAGGCGCTGGCGCAGATGGCCGGTCTCGCTGCGGGCACGCTGGGCCTCGGTGGCGGCGGCGGTCGCCTCGCGGTGCGCGGCCTCCCCCTCCGCCTGAAGGGCGGCCGCGCGCTCGTCGCCCTCGGCCGCCAGTTCCTCGGCCTGCTCGGCGGCCGAGTGCAGGGCCCGGACGAGTTCGGCGGCGGCGCGGGCGCGGGCGGCCAGTGCGGGCGCGGCGTCCCGTTCCGCCTCCTGGATCGCGGCCGCGACCCGGGCGGCGCGGTCGGCGGCCGCGCGGTGCCGGAGCACGGCCTCGGCCGCCTGCCAGGCGGCGTGCAGGGTGCGGGCCTCGGCCAGTTCCCGCTTCTGCGCGGCGGCCGTCTTCTCGGCGCCCGCCAGGGCCAGACTGGCGTGCCGGTAGGCGAGTTCGGCCGAGACGAGGGCGCTGGTGGCGCGGGCCCCCTCGGCCTCGGTGACGCGGTGGGCGGCGGCGGTGACCTGCCGGGCCAGTTCGTCGCTGCGGGTGCGCTCCTGGACCGCCCGTGCGTGCAGGCGGCGGGCGAGGTGGCGGGTGCGGCGTTCGGCGCCGGTGTGGATCTCGCGGGTACGGGAGCGGGCCTCGTCCGACTCCACGATCCTGCCGAGCAGTTCCACCGAGCCCGCGGTGAAGTCGCGCTCGGCGGTCAGCTCGGCGCGCCGCCCCAGCTTGTGGGCGAAGCCGCTGACCAGGTCGGCGAGGCCGTTGGTGTCCCGGGTGTCGGTGACCGCGCGCAGCAGCAGGTCGGTGAAGTCGGAGTCCTTCTTCACCGCGAACAGGCCTGCCGCCTCGCCCTCGTCGGCGTTCATCTCCCGCTGGTAGCGGAAGAGTTCGGGGTCCAGACCCAGCTCGGAGAGGTGCTCGGTCCAGCGCTCGTGGATCTCCTCCCAGTGCACTTCGAGATGCGGATAGAACTTGCCCGCGTCGGTGAGCGCGTCACGAAAGCCCTTCATGGTGCGGCGCCGGCCCCGGGCGCCCGAGGTGCCCTCGGCGGGCGCGGACACCGCGCTCGCCTCGGCCACCGGCAGGCTGTCCAAACTCATTCCGGGCCCGGGCCGAAACGAGTACCAGGCCTCGGCGAACTTGCGCGGGTCACCGGAGACCTGACGGCCGCGCCACTCACTGGTCTTGCCCACGACCACGCACTCGCCGGTGAGGGTGTGCTGCCACTCCAGGGCCACGTGCCCGCAGTCGTCGGCGAGCAGGAACTTGCGCAGTACGCCGGAGCTGGCTCCGCCCAGGGTATTGCGGTGGCCCGGCAGCATCACCGAGAAGATCAGTTTGAGCAGCACGGACTTGCCGCCGCCGTTCTCCAGGAAGAGCACCCCGGCCGGGGCGGGCCTGCGCGGCGGCCCGGTCGGCTCCTCCTCGAAGAACTCGGCCTGCGCGGGCGCGGGTTCGGGCACCGGCTCCCCGACGGAGCGCAGGTCGAGCACGGTGTCGGCGTAGCGGGCACCGGCCGGTCCGATGGAGTAGAGGCGGACCCGGGACAGCTCGTACATGGCGGCGGACTCTCGTCGTGAAGCGGGGTGGGCGGGCGGATGCGGTGCGGCAGCGGCGGGCGGCCGGGCTCAGGAGTGGAAGGGCAGCCCGGCGTCGGCGGCCAGTTCGAGGCCGTCCGCCTCCTGAGGTGGCAGCAGGCTCGCGGTGCCGTCGGTGACCGGCACCACGCCGAGTTCGAGGAGTTCGGCCATCGCGGCGCTGCCCGCCATGTCCCGTACCTGGAGCTGATAACGCGCGGTCGTACGGAAGGTGCCGCCCGCGTCGTCGCCGGTGCGCTGGAGGAAACCGGAGTCGGTGAGGAAGGTGACGGCCTTGGCGACGATGCCGGTGGTCGAACCGGCCAGCCGCCGGGCGTCCTTGGTGGCCCCGGTGGCGCTGCGCCGCGACCAGACGCGCCAGGCCGCCTCCAGGCCGGGGGCGTCGGAGGCCGGGTCGGTGTTCTCGCCCTGTTCCTCGGCCCGTTCCTGCAGGCGCAGACAGGCCTGGCGTACGAAGGCGTCGACGCCGTTGACGCTGACCCGCCCGATGTATCCGTCGTCGGCGAGGTCCTCCGGGCGCGGGAAGGCCAGGGCGGCCACCGCGAGATGGGCGAGCCCGTGCAGAAAACGGTCGGTGGAGTCGGTGGCGGTGCGGCGGGCGTAGTCGCCCATCCGTACCGCGAAGACGGAGTCCTCGGCGGCGGTGACGGCCATCCCGGCGCGCGGGGAGACCTCCAGGACGACCAGCCCGAGGCCGGTGGCGACGGCGTCGGCGAGCCGGGCGAAGGGCGGGTCCTCGCGGTAGCGGCGCAGCAGGTCGGTGTACTCGCGCTCGCGGGCGGGCTGGAGTTTGGGCTGGAGCCCGAAGGCCACCAGGGCGGCCGCGTCGGCGGCGTCGGCCGGGGTGAGCGGCGCGGAGACGGCGGGGGGCGGCCCGTCGCCCTCGCCGCGTGCGCCGAGGTCTGCGTGGTCGCTCACCACTGGTTCTCCTTGCTGCTGCTTTCGGCCGCTTCGGGTGCGGTCCCGGTGACGGCCGCTTCGGTGCCGGGCTTCGTGACGGAGGCTTCGGTGCCGGGCTCGGCGGAGGTGTGCGGGGTCGGCCGCGGCCTGCCCGGCGTGCTGCCGCCGGCGGTCGGCCGGGCGCGCCCCGCCGCCCCCTGCCCCGTCCTCACGCGGCCTCCGTGCGGTCGGCGGCCATGCCCGCGGCGTCGAGCAGGGCGGTGCCCACGATGAGGTCGGCGCCGCCGAACTCGGGGTCCTCGAGAGCGGTTCCGTCGTCCACCGCGAAGAGCAGTTTCGGCTCGCCCTGGCGGTAGGCGGTGCCGACGGCGGGGCTCGCCGCGTGGACCGCGATCAGGGCCACCAGGTACGGGAGTTCGGGGTCGCGGCGGCGGGCCTCGGCGAGCAGTCCGCTCAGTCGGCGCGGGGCGTCCGGCGGGAGGTCGAGCAGGTGCGCCGCCTCGGCGTGCTGTTCCTCGGTGAACCTGCTGTCGTCGGGCGTCGCGACGAGGTCGGGCTCGGGCATCTCCGCGCCCAGGTGCTCGCGCTCCTGCGGCGGGGTGAGCAGGGTGTCGACCAGGTCGCCGAGACGTACCGCGAGCGGGTTGCGCGGCCCGGTGCCGCGGGCGAAGAAGACGTCGGTGACCCGTGTCGCCTGCTCGACGGGCAACGGGAGCAGCGGCGCGACGAGTTGTCCGTACAGGTCGAGGCCCGCGCGGGCGGCGGGCGGGGCGAAGGCCTGCCGGTCCTGTTCGGCGCGGAAGAGCGGCCCCGCCTCCAGGAGCCGGGACTGCAACTGGGTGTGGCGGCGGATGCAGTCCTTGACGATGTCGACGAGTTCGGCCGCCCGGCGCTTGTGGTCGGGGTCCTCGGACTCGTCGCGCGCCTTGCGGATGTTGGTGAGGATGGCGTTCTCGTGCCGGTAGCGGTCGGCGACGTGGTCCAGGGCCTCGGCGATCATGTCGGGGACCGAGTTGAGCCAGTCGACCGCGCGGACATTGCGCCGGGTCGCCTCGAGGGCGCGGCGCAGCGTCTCCGCGAACTGGACGGTACGGTAGCGGGCCTGTTCGGCGGCGAGTTGGGCGTCCGCGAGACGGCCCCGGCTGATGAGGACCTCCAGTTTGACCTCGGCCGCGATCTGCGCGCTGGTGACATCGGTGTCCAGGGCGCCGACCAGGACGTTGACCGCCTCGTCGGTGGTCCGCAGATAGACGCTGCCGCCGGGGCCCGGGACCTCCTCGATCAGCTTGAAGTCGTAGTCGCGGCGGACATAGGAGCCGTCCGGCGCGAAGGTGCCGTAGACCGCGCGGAAACCCCGGTCCACGCTGCCGACGTTGATCAGGTTCTCCAGGACCCACTGGGCCACCCGCTGGTGCTCGGCGGCCGGACGGCGCGGGGCCTGGGCCGCGACGCGGGGCAGGAGCCTCGCCACTATCTGGTCCTGGTCGGCTCCGGTGTCGAAGTCCATGTTGAGGGTGACCAGGTCGATGGCGGCGAGGGCGACTTCGGCCATCGCGTAGACCGAGTACTCACCGGCCAGGTTCGCCTTGCGGACGTCCAGGTCGTGCAGCGGAGCGGTGCACGCGAGCGCGCGCAGCCGTCGCGCGAGCCCCTCGTCGGCGGCGGGGCCGGGAGCGGGCCGCGAGACGGCGGCATCCGGAAGTACAGGCGAAGTCACGGTGGACAGCGTAGATCCTCGGTCCGACAAGCACCGAAACGACGCAGATGCGCGGGCGGCCGGGGTGTGGCGGGGCGATCGGATCCGGACGCACGGGCGGTTTGTACGGCAATGCCCACCCTGCCCCGACGGTCGGCATCCGCCCCGAAATGCGTGCCGCCGCCAGGGAGTTCGCGGTGCGGCCGCCGCGGCGGAGTCTCCGTACACCCGCCGCCACGGAGCTCGCCGCACGAGGACAGGGCAAGGCGTGGGACCGACGACTCAGCCCGCGTCGGCCGACTGCCCCGCCATGCGCTGCCCGTAGACCTCGACGAGTTCGCGCCGGGAGTCGTCCAGGTAGGCGACGAGCAGCGTCTCGGCGCGTGCGTAGTCGCCCGCCTCCAGGACGGAGAGGAGCTCCTGGTTGCGGGCGAGATAGGGCTCGTGCAGGAGTCGGGGCTCGGCCACCACATGGAAGGCCAGGCGCAGTTCGGCGAGGACGCTGCGCATCAGCTCGTCGGTGCGTGCGCTGCCGGAGAGCGAGACGAGCTCGCGGTGGAAGTGGATGTTCGCGGTGGAGACCTCGCGCCACTGCCCGTCCGCCGCGGCGCGCAGGCCATCCCGCACGGTGGCGGCCACCGGGTCCAGCGGGCGCGGGCGCAGTGCGAGGGCGCGCACGACCCCGCACTCCACCAACTGCCGGGTGCGGTAGATGTCCTCGACGTCCTCGACCGTGAGGACCCGTACGAACACCCCGCGGTTCAGCTGGTGTTCGAGGAGCCGCTCGTGGGTGAGCAGGCGGAACGCCTCGCGCAGGGTGTTGCGCGAGACACCGAGCGCCCCGCCGATGCTGTCCTCGGAGAGCCGGGTGCCGGGCGGAAAGTACCCCTCGGCGATACGGCTCCTGAGGATGTCGGCCACGCGCTCGGCGGTGCTGGTGCGGCCGAGCAGCGCGCGGTCCCCCGCCAGCTCCGGCAGACCGGCCGGTACGGATCCCGTGGTGCTCACGGCATGCCCTTCTCTACGGATTCCCGTGCGCCCCGGTGACCTGCCCTTACCGGCGACGGGATCTCCCCCGGAGCACGGATTCTGCCCCGGATGAGAGAAGGAGACAACACAGGTATTGAAGGATCGTTCAACGATCCTTTAACTTGTCTGCCGGGGGTGGGCCGACGGGCCCCGCAAGCAACAAGCAGTTGAACGAAGGCACCCTTCTTCCACCGTGAGGTCGCCCATGAGCACGATCCCGCCGCCCGGCAAGACGACGCCCGGCCACCCGGCCACGGAAAACGGCAGTGCGACCGGCGGTGGTGGAGCCCTCGGCTGGTTCCGCGCCCTGGGCCCCGGCGGACGCCGCGCCTTCGGTGGCGCGTTCGGCGGCTACGCACTGGACTCGTACGACTACTTCACGCTGCCGCTGAGCATGGTCGCGCTGTCCGCCTACTTCAGCCTGAACAGCGGGCAGACCGGTCTGTTCACCACGGTCACGCTGGTGGTCTCCGCCGTGGGCGGTGCGGTGGCGGGGGTGCTCGCCGACCGCATCGGCCGGGTCCGCGCCCTGCTGCTCACCGTGATCGTCTACGCGGTCTTCACCGTGGCCTGCGGCTTCGCGCCCAACTACGAGACGCTGCTGGTCTTCCGCGCCCTCCAGGGCCTCGGCTTCGGCGGTGAGTGGGCGGTCGGGGCGATCCTGGTCGCCGAGTACTCACGGGCCGAGCACCGGGGCCGCACCCTGGGGGCCGTACAGAGCGCTTGGGCCGCCGGCTGGGCGCTGGCCGTCGTCGTCTACACCCTCGTCTTCCAGGTCCTCGACGACGACCTGGCCTGGCGGGTGATGTTCTGGACCGGCGCGCTGCCCGCCGTCCTCATCCTCTGGGTCCGGCGCCGGGTCAAGGACGCGCCCGAGGCCGAGGCGCGGCGCAAGGCCAATGTGCGCCCCGGGTCCTTCCTCACCATCTTCAGGCCCGGTACCGCCGCCGCGCCGGGACTGCTGCGCACCACGCTCTTCGCGGTGCTGCTCTCGACCGGCGTGCAGGGCGGCTACTACACGCTCGCCACCTGGCTGCCCACCTACCTCAAGTCCGAACGCGACCTGTCCGTGGTCGGCACCGGCAGCTACCTGGCCTTCCTCATCTCGGGCGCCTTCCTCGGCTATCTGGCGGGCGGGCACCTCACGGACGTGCTGGGCCGCAAGCGCAACATCGCCCTGTTCGCCTTCCTCTCGGCGGCCTGCGTGCTGCTCTACACCAACGTCCCCTCGGGCGCGAACACCCTGCTCCTGGTGCTCGGATTCCCGCTCGGCTTCTGTATGTCGGCGATCTTCAGCGGCTTCGGCTCCTTCCTGAGCGAGCTGTACCCGACCGAGGTACGCGGCGCGGGCCAGGGCTTCACGTACAACGCGGGCCGTGCCGTGGGCGCCGTGTTCCCCACCCTGGTCGGCTTCCTCGCCGACAGCTGGGGTGTGGGCGGCGCCCTGGTCTTCGGCGCCCTCGGCTACGGACTGGCCGTCGTGGCCCTGCTGGGGCTGCCCGAGACACAAGGTAGGGAACTGGTCTGACCGGCCGGGGCCCGAACGGCCCCGCACCGCGGCGCAGTTCCCACGACCGTCCGAGGAGAGGACGCAGCACATGACCGCCACCACGACCGCCGAGCCGCACCCGCGCGCGGCCGCCGCCCGGCCCGTCGACCTCAACGCCGACCTGGGCGAGGGCTTCGGCCACTGGCGGCTGACCGACGACGAGGCGCTGCTGTCCGTGGTGACCAGCGCCAACGTCGCCTGCGGCTTCCACGCCGGGGACGCCGTCACGATGCGCCGGGTCTGCGAGCTGGCCGTGGCGCACGGGGTACGCATCGGCGCCCAGGTCTCCTACCGCGACCTGGCGGGCTTCGGGCGCCGCGCGATGGATGTCCCCGCCGAGGAGCTGGCGGCCGAAGTGGCGTACCAGATCGGCGCGTTGGAGGTCTTCGCCCGGGCGGCGGGCGGCCGGGTGGCGTATGTGAAGCCGCACGGGGCGCTGTACAACCGGGTGGTCCACGACGAGGAACAGGCCGCGGCCGTGATCGAGGGCGTCCGGCTCGCGGGCGGGGCTCTTCCGGTCCTCGGACTGCCCGGCTCACGGCTGCTCCGGGCCGCCGCCAAGTCCTCCCTGGTGGCCGTCGCCGAGGCCTTCGCCGACCGGGCGTACACCGACGAGGGCACGCTGGTGCCCCGCGGTTCGGCGGGCGCGGTGCTCAGCGACGCCGACGAGGTGGTGGCCCGCTCGGTGCGGATGGCCACGACGGGATGTGTCACCTCGGCGGGCGGACGCGAGATCAGAGTGCGGGCGCGGTCCCTGTGCGTGCACGGGGACACCCCCGGCGCGGTCGACCTCGCCCGCCGGGTGCGCCGGGCGCTGGCCGAGTCCGGCGCCGTCGTGGAGGCCTTCGCATGAGGTGTCTGCCGGCCGGTGAGTCGGCGCTGCTCGTCGAACTGGCGGACGGCGAGCGGGCCGAGGCCCTGCACGCGGAGCTGCTGCGCCGCCGCGCCACCGGCGAACTGCGCGTGGTGGAGATCGTCCCCGCGGCCCGCACCGTGCTGCTCGACGGTGTCGAGAACCCGCGCCAACTGGCCGCGTGGCTCCGCGAGCTGCCCGTACCGCCGCTCGAAGCGCGGGCGGGCGGCGCCGTCGAGATCCCGGTGGTCTACGACGGGCCCGACCTGGCCGAGGTCGCCGCGCACTGGGGGCTCGGCGCACGCGAGGCCGCGCTCGCGCATGCCGCGACCGAGTTCCGGGTCGCCTTCTGCGGTTTCGCACCCGGCTTCGCCTACCTCACCGGCCTGCCCCAGAACCGGTCGGTGCCCCGGCGGGCCACCCCGCGGACGGCGGTGCCCAAGGGCTCCCTCGCGCTTGCGGGCCCGTACACCGGTGTCTATCCGCGCTCCTCGCCGGGCGGCTGGCAGCTCATCGGTACGACGGACCTGGAGATGTGGGACGCCGACCGCTCCCCCGCCGCGCTGCTCACCCCCGGGGCCCGGGTCAGATTCGTGCCGCGCCGTCTGCCGGGGGACGCGCCATGACGGACCACGCGGTCTCGGTGGTACGACCCGGCGCGCTCACCACCGTCCAGGACTCCGGCCGCCCGGGCCACGCCCACCTCGGTGTGCCACGCTCCGGCGCACTCGACGCCCCGGCCGCCGCCCTCGCCAACCGCCTTGTCGGCAACGCCACTTCGGCCGCCGTCCTGGAGACCACCCTGGACGGCTGCGCACTGCGGCCCCGCCGCGCGCTCACGGTGGCCGTGACCGGTGCGCCCTGCTCCGTGACGGTGGACTCCCGGCCGGTGGCCTGGGGCGCGCCGGTACGGGTCCCGGCCGGTGCGCTGCTCGACGTGGGCCGGGCCCGGGCCGGGCTGCGCAGCTATCTGGCTCTCGCCGGAGGGGTCGAGGTCGAGCCCGTCCTGGGCAGCCGCTCGGCCGACCTGCTCTCCGGCCTGGGCCCCGCGCGGCTGACGGAGGGCACCGTCCTCCCGCTCGGCACCCCCGCCACGCGGCCACCCGTCCTCGGACCGGTGCCGCACCCCGCACCGCCCCGCGAACTGGTGCTGCCCGTGACCCCCGGACCCCGCGAGGACTGGTTCACCGACGGCGCGCTGCGCACCCTCACCCGGGCCCGCTACACCGTGTCGGCGGCGAGCAACCGCATCGGCCTGCGCACCGAGGGCCCGCCCCTGGAACGTGCCGTGACCGGCGAACTCCCCAGCGAAGGCCTGGTGTTGGGCGCCGTCCAGGTACCGCCGGACGGACGGCCCGTGGTGTTCCTGGCCGACCACCCGACCACCGGCGGCTATCCCGTGGTGGCCGTGGTCCGCACCCCCGCCCTGGCCGCAGCGGCACAGGCCGTCCCCGGCACACCTGTCCGCTTCGTACGGACGGGTCACTGAGGGGGCGTACGGCGCAAGTGCGCCGACTCGGCCTACGGGCGCGGGTCGTTGAAGTCCGCGTACGGCAAAAGCACCCACCTGGCGCCGGGACGAGCCGCTGAGCCTACGGGGACGCGCCGGTGATCTCCGCGTACGGCCCGGCCGCGGCCACCGTCGATGCCGCACCGCCGGAGCGCACCCGGGCCCGGTCGTCCGTCCGGGCCCGCCCTGTCGCGCGCCCCGCTCAGGCCGCGTCGCGGCGTTCGGTCACGGTCAGCGAGGCGAGGGCGGAGGCGACCGCGGCCGAGGCGCTGAGGTCCAGGCGTGCGCTGGTTCCGCGCGCCCGGTGCCGCGCCTCGTCCATGGCCAGGGTCAGCAACTGCGGGAGCAGATCGGTGCAGCGGCGTGCCATCCAGGCGGTGCCCGCGGTCGCCAGCCAGAACAGGACGGTCGCCCGGGACGGCGGTTTCATCTCCGCGAGCGGGGACGGCGACGGCCCCACCGGGATGCCCTCCGCCGCCAGGAGCCGGTGGAACCGCACGGCGAGCGCACGGTGCCCGGTCTCCGAGGGATGCATCCGGTCCGCGCTCCACATGGCCTTCTGCATCACCCAGTCGCCCTCGCAGGCGTGCAGATGCAGCGCACCGTGCCGCTCGGACAGCGCGTGCACCACGGTGTTCACCGCGCGCCCGCGTCGTGCGAGCGGCCGGGCGAGCGCCCCCGGCAGCCGGAGCATGGTTCCGGGGTCGGGCAGGCAGGCGGTGACGACCACCGTGCCCTGTGCCCGCAGCCGCGCGTACACCTCGTCCAGCCGTGCCGCCACGGCATGGATGTCGAAGGTGCGGCGCAGGGTGTCGTTCACGCCGACGAGTACGGACGCCACGTCCGGCCTCATCTCCAGTGCGGCGGGCGTCTGTTGGGCCAGCACATCCGCCGTCTGGGCCCCGCTGACCGCGAGGTTGTGGAAGTCCGCCGGGCAGTCGGCGGTCCCCAGGCCCTCGGCGAGCAGCGCGGCCCAGCCACGCCAGGCACGGTCCACGCGGTCGCCCACACCCTCGGTGAGGGAGTCGCCGAGCGCCACGTAGCGCAGGGGTCTCATGCCACACCCTCCCGGGCACCGTCCCGGTCGAGTTGCTTGCTCGTGGGCACCTTGACGTCGGCGTCGTGCGCGCGCAGGAAGCCCTCCACGGCGGCGCCCCAGCCGAAGCACTCCGCCCGCGCCCTGGCCGCCTCGCGGCGCTCGGCCTCGGGCAGGTCGAGCAGGGCGCGTACCGCGTCGGCGAAGGCCTCGCCGTTGTCCGCCGCGGTGGCCCCGGCCTCGCCCACCACCTCGCCGAGCGCGGAGGAGGAACTGGCCACCACCGGCGTACCGCAGGCCATCGCCTCCAGCGCGGCGAGCCCGAAGGTCTCGGCGGGCCCGGGCGCCAGGCAGATGTCGGCGGTGGCCTGGAGGGCGCCGAGCTCCTCGCGGTCGTCCACGTGCCCGAGGAAGGTGACGGGCAACCGGCGTTCGGCGGCGCGCTGTTCGAGCCTGCCGCGCAGCGGTCCGTCCCCGGCGACGACCAGGACCGCCCGCTCACCGCGGCGGACCAGTTCCTCCATCGCCTCCAGCGCGGTCCACGGCCGCTTCTCCACGGACAGCCGCGAGCACATCACCAGCATCAGCTCGTCGCCGCGGGCGTGGCGCTCGCGCAGCCAGGGGTCCCGCAACCCGGGGTGCCGGTCGGAGACGTCGACGCCGAGCGGGGCCCGTACGACGTTGCGGGCGCCGATGCGGACGAACTCCCGCTCGGCCCACTCCGTCGTACACACCACACGCGCGTACGCCCGGGCGGTACGGGTGTTGAAGAAGTCGGCCGCCCGGCGGGCGTTGTCCTCGGACAGGCCCCAGGTGCGCAGCACTCCGTGCGCGGTCTCGTGGGAGACCATCATGGCGGGCACCCGGGCGCGCCGGGCCCATTGGCCGGTCCAGCGCAGGGTCGTACGGTCGGACACCTCCAGCCGGTCCGGCGCCAGGTCCTCCAGGAGCCGGGTGAGACGGCCCTTGTTGATCAGGACCCGGTAACCGCCGGTGTTGGGCAGCAGGGGTCCGGGCAGGGTGATCACCCTGCCCTGCTCGGTCTCGCGGTCGTCGGCGCGGTCGCCGGGGACGATGAGCACCGGCTCGTGCCCGGCGGCCCGGTACCCGGCGCCGAGTTCGCGCAGCGCCGTGCGCAGTCCGCCGGAGGCGGGCGCGACGAAGTTGGCGAGCCGGACGATCCTCAGCGGGCCGCTCATGCCGCCACCGCCGTACGCTCGCGCAGCACCTCGGCGTAGTGGTCGATGAGCTGGTCGCCGATCGTGGCCCAGGTGCGCTTTTCGACAGTGGCCCGTCCGGCGGCGCCCTGTGCGGCGCGCAACTGCGGGTCGGCCTGGAGCTTGGCGACGGTGTCCCGCAGGGCGTCGGCGTCCATCGGCGGCACCAGGAAACCGGTACGGCCGTGGTCGACGAGGTCGATCGGGCCGCCCGCGGCGGGGGCGACCACGGGCACGGCGGAGGCCATGGCCTCCTGCACGGTCTGACAGAAGGTCTCGAACGGTCCGGTGTGCGCGAACACGTCGAAGGACGCGAAGATCCGCGCCAGGTCGTCGCCGGTCCTGCGACCGAGGAAGGCGGCGCCGGGCAGGGCCGAGCGCAGCCCCTCCTCGCTGGGCCCGTCGCCGACCACGACGACCTTGACGCCCGGCAGTGCGCAGACGCCGCTGAGCAGTTCGACGTGCTTCTCCTGCGCGAGGCGGCCGACGTAGCCGACTATCAGCTCGCCGTCCGGGGCGAGTTCACGCCGCAACGCCTCGTCGCGGCGGTCGGGCCGAAACCGTTCGGTGTCCACGCCGCGCGCCCACAGCTTCACCCGGGGCACACCGTGCGCCTCCAGGTCCTTGAGCGAGACGCTGGACGGGGCGAGCGTGAGGTCGGCGGCGGCGTGCACATTGCGGATCCGCCGCCAGGCGGCGGCCTCACCCGCGCTGATGTACGTACGGGCGTACCCCGCGAGGTCGGTCTGGTAGACGGCCACGGCGGGCAGCCGCAGCCGGGACGCGGCGGCCATGCCGCGCACCCCGAGGACGAAGGGGCTGGCGAGATGAACGATGTCGGCCCGGTGTGCGGTGAGGGTCGCGGCGACCCTGCGGCTGGGGAGAGCGACACGGACCTGCGGGTATCCGGGGAGGGAGATGGAGGGGACGCGCACGACGGGGCACGGCGCCTCGCTGTCGTCGCCCGCGCCCGAAGCGGTGGTGGGCGCGATGACGAGCGGGTCATGACCGCGCGCGACGAGATGCCGGGCGGTCTGGATGGCGCAGTGCGCCACGCCGTTGACGTCGGGGGGAAAGGATTCGGTCACGATGACGACACGCATACCCGTGTTGTCGTCGTACCGGACGTGGCCTTGCCAACGTCGATCTTTCTGGCTGAAGAACGTCCCGTGAGCGTTCCTCGTCGCCTGCCGTTCGTATGACAGGAACGTCCGTTTTAGCCGGCCCCGCCATCGGGTCCGATACGGCTGCGTACGGCTGTCTGCACCTCCGCCTCCTCGGCGGGGTCCGTTGCCAGACGCCGGAGTTGGTCGACGACGCGGGCATCCGCCGTCTCCGCGTGCCGGGCCGCCACCTCGCGGGTGGACTCCTCGCAGTCCCACAGGCACTCGACGGCGAACGCGGCCGCGAAGCCCGGGTCGGTGACCGCAAGGGCGCGAGCCGCCCTGCCGCGGAGTTGTGACGAGGCCGTCTCGCGATAGACGTGCCGCAGTACCGGGGCGGCGGTCAGGATGCCGAGCCGTCCGGCGCCGTCGACGAGCGGCCACAGAGTCGGGGCGTCGCAGCCCTCCCGGCGCACCGCGTCGCGCAACGCCGCGAGCACCAGGGCGCTGTCGCCCCGCGCTCCTCGGCAGGCCAGTACGCGCCCCGCCGCGGCGCCGAGTTCGTCGGGCCGCGGGGCCCATTGCCGGGCCCGGGCCAGCGCCACCGCGCTCCGCATGCGTTCGAAGGCGTCCACGGCCGCGTCGGCGACCGGTCCGGGCCCCTCGGCCACCGCGGCCTCCACGAGCGGGAAGACACGGGGGTCCTGGGAGTCGGCGAGATAGCGCAGCGCGGTGCAGCGCGCCGCCTCGTCCCCGCCGCGGGCCGTCGCCACGATCTGCTCGCGGTCGTCGGCTCCGGCGACCGCCGCCAGGCAGCGGGCGGCGGGCACGTGCAGGACGGCGCCGCGGCTCAGTCCTTCGCGGGCCCAGTCGAAGACCGCCTCGACGCTCCAGTCGGGGCGCGGTCCGCTCGGCCTCATCTGGCGCTGCCAGCGGTCGAAGCAGCCCTGCTCCTGGGCGGCCCGCACCCGCTCGCCGATCCCGGGCCGCGGGTCGGCGGCCCACAGCCGCCAGGGCCGTGGTTCGAAGGCGTCGCGCACCATGGTGGCGAGTTCCGCCTCGCCCTCGGGGGTGTGCGGGAATCTGGCCAGGATCCGGGGGGCCAGCGCCGTCAGGGCGGCGTCGTCGTCGCGCAGGGCCAACTCGTCCAGCGCCCAGGCCCAGTTGTTGCCCTCGGCGGCGTAGCGCCGCAACAGGTTCAGGGCGTCCGGCCTGCCGTAGGAGGCGAGGTGCCCGAGCACGGACAGCGCGAGTCCGGTACGGCAGTCCTCGGAGTCGAGTACGTCCTCGATGTCGAAGAGGTGGCGCTCGAGCTCGTCGAGGCCGCCGTCGAGGTCGACGAAGAGCCGTGCGTAGTACAGGGAGCGGTTCTCCACCTGCCAGTCGTGGCGGGGGTCGTGGCGCACGCACTGATTGAGTGCCGCGAGCGCCTCGGAGCGGGGGGCGGTGAGCGCGTGCAGCGTGCCATCGCCGCGGCCCCGCTGGAGCAGGCCGAGCAGCGTGCCGCTCGGCGCTATGACCGGTTCGAACATGGGATACAGCCTCACATCGAGAGTCGACGCAACCGGGGACCGTGCACTACCTGGCTGCGTGACAACACGTCGGGGTGCCCGTCGTCTCGTGCTTGCTGCTGACCATGTTCCTCTGCCTCTCGTCGGTGGCCCGCGCAGGGCCGTCCACGGTCCACGCGGTGCGTGAGCATCTGCCCCGCCGTCGCGTCCGTGAATCACGACGTCATGATGACCCAGCCGTTCTCGTCACCGCGACCAGATTTCCCACGACCCGGTGACATCTCCCCGTCATCCGCCGTTTCCCCAGGTCGTCCCGGGTATGTCAGGCGGCGCCGAAAAGTTCGAGCAGCTCTGTCCTGCCGAACATTCTGGCTGTCTCGACGGCTGAGGGTACCCCTGCGGAAGGATCTGCTCCGCTTTCGAGGAGCGCCCGCACCACCTCGTCCTCACCCTTGAACACCGCTCCGGCGAGCGGACTCTGGCCACGGTCGTTGATCCGGCCCGGCTCGGCGCCGCGCTCGAGCAGGGCCCGTACCGTCGCGGGATGGCCGTGATAGGCGGCCAGCATCAGCAGCGAATCGCCGCGGTCGTTGGTGAGATCCACCGGGACTCCGGCGTCCACATAGGCGGCGAGCGCCGCCGCGTCACCGGTCCGGGCCATCGCGAAGACCCTCCCCGCCAGTTCCACCACTTCGACATCGGGGGCTTCGCTCATGGCTGACCGGCCACCTTTCCCCTGCTCCGCCGCCCGGATCCGCGGCGCCGCCACGTTCGCGTGAAACCGACAGGCTACTGCGCGCGTACCCCCTCACCGACATACCGGCGAGCCGCAGGATCACCCCTGCCCGCACTCCACTCGCGCCGCGTCACACCCTCGCCCCATAACCCCCTGAACAGCCAACTGTCCACTGATTTCCCCATTTGCACCTTTAGTCAGATAGACACATGCTGTGACCCTGGAAGCACTCATGGTGATAAACCCTCGCCTACCAGGAGAACTCTCATGATTCTGTCCGTCTCGGGTGTCGTCCTCCTCGGAATCATCGTCTTCGTGCTCTTCCGCAAGGACGGGCTCAAGGCCTCGCACGCCGTCGTCTGCGCGCTGTTCGGCTTCTACATCGCGGGCACCGCCCTCGCGCCCAGCATCGAGGCGGGAGGCGCGAGCCTCGCCAACATCCTCGGCGGAATCAAGTTCTGACCTGGCCGGCCGGGCCCGGACTCCAGGAGCCCGACCCCGGGAGCTGGGGCCCGAGTCCGCTCCGCGTCCCGAGTCCCCGCATTCCCCGAACCCCTGAATCCCCGCATTCACGAACTCCAGGAGACAGCCCGTGGCCCGGCGCCCACTCCCCCGCATCCTCAGCAACCCCGGCGCCCGGCTCACCCGCGGCCGGGAGCTGGCACGGTCGGCCGCGGGCGGGGCGACCGATGTGCTCCACCCGCTCCTGACGATCAGCCGTGGCCTGCGCCGCCTGGCCACCGCCGGACGGCTCAAGTGGTCCGAGACCCCCAAGGACCGTCGCGGGCCCCTGCTGTTCTTCGTGGCGTCGCTGATCCTGGTCGTCGCCCTGGTTCCGTACGGGCCCCTGCTCGCGGGCATCACCCTGATGGCCGCAGCGGGCTGGGCGGGCCGCGAGCGCGAACCCGCCACCCCCGAGGCCGACGAAGCGGACCGCAGCGCCCGGCTCCAGGCCCTCTACGAAGCCCTCGTCCCGCACTTCTCGGTGCCCGAGGACCCCGAGCCTCGGTTCGCGCACGGCGGCGAGTGGGACCGCGGCTTCGGCGACCACGCCTTCGACGCCGACGGCCGCGTCTCGGCGCTCACCGTGCACTACCCGCCCTACTTCCCGGACGGCGACCCCGAGGCCCGGGCCCGGGTGGAACGACTTCTGCACGCCAAGGCCGGGCGTGGCCGCGAGTACCACTTCGGCTGGGACGAGGAGTCCAACATCCTCGAACTGACCGTGCTCGACGCCCTGCCCACCGGTGTCCGCGCCCAGACCTTCGTCACCTCGGCCGACGAGGCGGTGCTCGGCTTCACGGACCCCGACGGCGTGCCGCGCACCATCCCCGTCGCGGCCGAGGGCGACGGCGCAGCGCGGCGCCTCGACCTGCCGCCGGTCCTGTGGCGGACCGGGCCGCGCTCGACCGAGCCGCACCTGCTCGCGGTGGGCCAGCCGGGCAGCGGCACCACCACCCTGCTCCGCTCCCTCGCCCTCCAGGCCCTGCGCCAGGGCGAGGTCGTCGTCGTGGACGGCGGCGGCACCGGCGAGTACGCCTTTCTGTCCGGGCTTCGCGGCGTACTGGCCGTGGAGTGCGGACTGGCGGGCGCCCTGGCCACCCTGGAGTGGGCCGCCCACGAGACCGAGCGGCGCCTGATCGCCGCCAACCGGGCGCGCCAGGCGGGCCAGCCGCTGCCGCAGGACACCGTGCGCCCGCTCTGGGTCCTGCTCGACCGGCCGTGCGCGCTCGGCCACCTGGCCGCCGCCGACGGCCGCGAGGATCCGCAGTCGCTGCTCCGGGTCCCACTGCGGCACGGCCGGGCGGCCGGGGTGACGGTCGTGGTGGCCGAGCAGTTCGACGGCTTCGACTCGCTCGCGGAGCCCGTACTGCGGCACACCGGCGCCCGCGTCGTACTCGGCCGCACCAACGAGGCCCAGACCCAGCTCGTACTCGGCAGCCCGCCGCACACCACCCCGGTCGACTCCGTTCCCCCCGGCCGCGGTTACGCCCGCCTCGGCACCGGCCCCGTCCACCGGCTCCAGGTCCCGGCCACCCCCGACCCCCTCCACCCGGAGACCGACGAGGCCGCCCGCGAGGCCGTTCTCGGGCTGCTGCCCGCGAGCGCCGACGGGGACTGCGTGGAGGTGTCCACGGCGGGCGCGGAGGCCGTCGGCGACTCGGGGGCCGTCGCCGCGAACGAGTCGGGCGAGGCGGCCGGTTCGGCGGGTGCGGCCGGTGTGCCCGGTGCGGCAGAGGCAGTTGAGGGGACCGAGCCGCCCGCGGCGGTGGCGCCGGGCGACCCGGGCGATTCGGCCGAGGCCGCCACGGTGGCCACAGCCGCCAGGACGGCCCAAGTCCCGGTTCCGGACAGCGAGAAGAGGGCGGACACCGGCGCGGGCGGTCGGCCGGTGGCCGTCGCCGAGGGCTGAGGAACCTCAGGCGACGAACGTCCGCGGCGATTCGCCGCCCGCCGCGGCCCCGCTCTCCACCAGCCGGGCCGCGGCCGCCAGCCGGGAGGCCGCCTCGTCCGCCACCGCTCCGGTCACCGTGAACGGCAGGCGCACGAAGCCCTCGAAGGCCCCGTCCACTCCGAACCGCGGGCCCGAGGGCACCCGTACACCGACCCGCTCCCCCGCCTCCGCGATACGGGAGCCGGACAGACCGCCGGTACGTACCCACAGCGTCAGGCCGCCCTGGGGCACCGCGAACTCCCAGTCGGGCAGTTCCCGGCGCAGCGCCGCGACCAGGGTGTCGCGGTTCTCCCGGCCCTGGGCCCGCCGCAGTTCCACCGCCGACTCCCAACCGCCCGTGCTCAGCAGCCAGTTGACGGCGAGCTGTTCGAGGACGGGGGTGCCGAGGTCCGCGTAGGCTCGGGCGGCGACCAGGCTGCGGATGACGTCCGGGGCCGCCCGCACCCAGCCGATGCGCATGCCCGCCCAGAATGCCTTGCTGGCGGAGCCGACGGTGATCACCGTCGACCCGGCGGGGTCGAATCCGCAGACGGGACGCGGCATGGCGCTGTTCTCGTCGAAGTTCAGCTCGATCATGGTCTCGTCGACCACCAGGACCGTCCCGGCCGAGCGGGCCGCGTCCACCAGGCTGCGCCGCTGGTCCTCGTCGGCGAGCGCGCCGGTGGGGTTGTGGAAGTCTGCGACGACGTACGCGAGTCGGGGCGCCGCCTCGCGCAGGACCTGGCGCCAGCGGTCCATGTCCCAGCCGCCCAGCCCCTCGGCCATGGCGACCGGCACCAGCCGGGCACCGGCCTCCCGCATCAGCTGAAGGATGTTGGCGTAGCTCGGGGACTCCACGGCGATGCGTTCCCCGCGCCCGGCGAACAGATGACAGAGCGCGTCCGTGGCGCCCATCGCCCCCGTGGTGACCATGATCTGCTCGGGCATGGTCGGGATGCCGCTCGCCGTGTAGCGCTCGGCGAGCATGGCGCGCAGTGCGGGCAGCCCCGCCGGGTAGTCGCCGTGGGTGTGGGCGTAGGGCGGCAGTTCCTCCAGGGCGCCCTGAACGGCGCGGGTCAGCCAGGGTTCGGGCGCGGGGAGGGCGGCGGTGCCGAGGTCGATGACCGAACCGAGGGCCTCCGGCGGCAGCGGCTCCAGGCCCCGCGCGGGCAGCGGGTTGCCCGCCGGTACGGCCGTCCAACTGCCCGCGCCCCGACGGGATTCGAGGAAGCCCTCGCTGCGCAGCGCCTCGTAGGCGGCGGCCACGGTGGTACGGCTGACGCTCATCGCCATGGCGAGTTCGCGCTCGGCGGGCAGCCGGGCGGCGACCGGGATCCGCCCCTCCAGGACGAGCAGCCGGATGCCGTCGGCGAGGAAGCGGTAGGCGGGCGGGCGCCTGCTGCCCGGCTTCGGGGGGCGCGACTGCTGGGAGGTGAGCAGCTTGGCGAGCTGGTTCGAGCCCACCGCCGAAGTCCACTGCGCCATGGAAATCAGTCCACCTTCCCCGGATTGGCCCTGGAGAGCCACGTTTACCCAGCCACAGAGTGGCACGGGTCAGGCCACTGTTACCACTGGGGGTAGGACTTGTCCGGATCACCGGAGTCACCGCAGCCGTCCTCGGCTTCCCGCACCACGACACCATCGGCATCGCGCCCTACCGACCGACGGCTGACCCGTCGCCTGATCCAGCTCTACGCCGGACTCGTACTCTTCGGGGCCAGTTCCGGGCTGCTCGTCGTGGCCGGTCTGGGCCTGGAGCCCTGGGGCGTACTGCATCAGGGGCTTGCCGAGCTGAGCGGTGTGTCCATCGGCCTGGTCACGATCGTGGTGGGCGCGGTCGTGCTCCTGCTGTGGATACCGATCCGGCAGCGGCCGGGGCTCGGCACCGTCTCCAATGTCATCGTCGTCGGCCTCGCGATGGACGGTCTGATCGCGGTGACACCGGAGGTGCACGGTCTCGCGCTGCGGCTGGCGGTCCTGGCCACCGGAATCGTGCTCAACGGCGTGGCCACCGGCCTCTACATCGCCGCCGCCTTCGGCCCCGGCCCGCGCGACGGCCTGATGACCGGGCTCAACCGGCGCACCGGCCGCTCGATCCGCGTCGTGCGCACCGCCCTGGAGATCGCCGTGGTCGCCACCGGCTTCCTGCTCGGCGGCACGGTCGGCATCGGCACCGTGGCCTACGCGCTGGCCATCGGACCGCTCGCCCAGTTCTTCCTGCGCGTCTTCGCCGTCCCGTCGGCATCCGCGGGCAGCCCGGTCGTTGCCGGCTCGAAACCGCGGCGGTCCATACTGCGAACGTGACCAGGGACAGACGCCACGCCTACCTCGACCATCCGGGACCCATCCCGTTCGCCCACCGCGGCGGTGCGGGCGACGGCCTGGAGAACACGGCCGTGGCCTTCCGCCGGGCGACCGAGGCCGGATACCGGTACATGGAGACCGATGTCCATCTGACCGCCGACGGAAAGCTGGTCGCCTTCCACGACACCACCCTGGACCGGGTCACCGACGGCCGCGGCCGCATCGTCGACCTGCCGTGGAGCGAGATACGGCAGGCGAAGGTGGCGGGCCGCGAACCGGTGCCGCTGTTCGAGGACCTCCTGGAGGAGTTCCCCGAGGCCCGCTGGAACGTGGACGTCAAGGCCGAGCCGGCCCTGGAGCCCTTCCTCGACCTGGTCCGCCGAGCGGAGCTGTGGGACCGGATCTGCCTCGGCTCCTTCTCCGAGGACCGGGTCGCCCGCGCCCAGCGGCAGTGCGGCCCCAAGCTCGCCACCTCGTACGGCACCACCGGGGTGCTCGCCCTGCGGATGCGGTCCTGGGGCCTGCCCTGGTCCGTGCGGACCACGGCCGTGGCGGCCCAGGTACCCGAGGCGCAGTACGGAATTCCCGTGGTGGACCGGCGCTTCGTCCGCCATGCTCACGAGCGCGGCCTCGCCGTGCACGTGTGGACGATCAACGACGCGGACCGAATGCACCGGTTGCTCGACCTCGGCGTGGACGCGCTGATGACGGACCGTCTCGACATCCTGCGCAAGGTGTTCGAGGAACGGGGCCTGTGGGTCTGACGCCCTGCTCCGCAGACCGCCCGCGGACCGCCTCACGGCGGGCCGATTCGGACCGGTTCGGGCCGGGGACGCGCAACTGGGCACCCTCGCGGATTTAGCGTCCGGGAGCAAAGAGCGGTAGTGTACGCCTTTGGCCTGCTAGCCGTACCGTTACTGCGCGTCAAAGATGGTGAAGCCTTGGGTGACATCTCCAGTCAGACGTGACAAACCGGGCGCTAGTGGGTACTGCACTGATCAGCAAGGCTGCGGCTCCAACGGCGACACATGACCCTGAACGGGAATCTTTACCGCCGACCGGACGTTGACCGGATGACGACGACAGCGACACCTGTCCTGTGGGCGACAAGCCCGGGAGGCACGATTCATGAGTGAGCGAGCTCTTCGCGGCACGCGCCTCGTGGTGACCAGCTACGAGACCGACCGCGGCATCGACCTGGCACCCCGCCAGGCCGTGGAGTACGCCTGCGAGAAGGGGCACCGGTTCGAGATGCCCTTCTCGGTGGAGGCGGAGATCCCGCCGGAGTGGGAGTGCAAGGTCTGTGGGGCCCAGGCACTCCTCGTGGACGGCGACGGCCCTGAGGAGAAGAAGGCGAAGCCCGCCCGTACGCATTGGGACATGCTGATGGAGCGGCGCACCCGCGAGGAACTGGAAGAGGTGCTCGCCGAGCGTCTCGCGGTTCTGCGCTCCGGTGCGATGAACATCGCCGTACATCCGAGGGACAGCCGCAAGTCCGCCTGACCCCCTGAAGTACCGCAAGCGGGAGCACAACAGCACCCACGACAAAGCCGCGGGCTGCGCCACACCTGGTGTGAGCGCAGCCCGCGGCTTTTGTGTGCTCGGGTCCGTGCTCCGCGCGGGGCGAGGCGACAGGGTCGCCGCCCGCGGATGCCTGCCGCGGGTTCGCCCGGCTCAGGGTCGCAGCGGCGGCCGGGGGCCCGCCTCGTGGTGCGGGCCGGAAGGCGCGTCGTCCCTGATGACCTCACCCTGCACAACTTTTCCGTCCGGACGGTGAATTCGAGCCTGCCGGATCGTGTCGTGAAGGCCGCCCACGGTCGCCTTGTTCATCCGGCGCTCCATGGCCCGCTCGGCGGCCCCGCCGAGCGCCTTGCGCACCGGGGGCACCAGGAGCAGCAGGCCCGCGATGTCGGAGAGCAGGCCCGGCAGGATGAGCAGCAGACCCGCGAGCATGGCCAGCGCGTTGCCCTCGCTGCGGCCGCTCACGAGCGGCGGAGCACCGGACTGCTGTGCGTTGACCATCTCGCTCAGGCCGCGCATCGCGCGGCGCCCGGCCCGCTTCACGACGGCACCGCCGAGCAGGACACCGGCGAGCAGCAACAGGAACACGGTGAGCCCCCCGGCCGCGTCCGCGACCAGGATCAGCAGCCAGATCTCCAGGACCAGCCAGGCGGCCAGGCACAGCGGCACGATTCTGCGGGCGCGCGAACGCTTGGGTCGTGGGGCCGAGGAAGGCGTAGCGCCAGTCGTCATGATTCCAGTGTGCCTGGCCCGTACTCAGTGCGGGATAAGGACCGCGTACCCGGTTCGCCCGGCGGCTCAGTGCTTGCGGTTGATCCGGCCGAGGCGTTCCTGGATGCCCCAGGACGTCACCCGCCGCAGGGCCTCCACCACGATGTCGCCGCTCATCTTGGAGTCGCCGTGCACCCGCTCGACGAAGGTGATGGGCACCTCGACCACGTGGAACCCGGCCTTGACCGCGCGGCGGGCCAGGTCGACCTGGAAGCAGTAGCCCTGCGAGGCGACCTCGGACAGGCCGAGGCCCTCCAGGGTCTCCCGCCTGAAGGCCCGGAAGCCGCCGGTCACGTCGCGGATCGGCACGTCCAGCATCAGGCGCGAGTAGGTGCTGCCGCCACGGGAGATGAACTCGCGGTACTTGGGCCAGTTCACGACCCGTCCGCCCGGGACCCAGCGGGAGCCGAGGACGAGGTCGGCGCCGGCGAGGGCGGTCAGCAGCCGGGGCAGTTCCTCGGGCTGGTGGGAGCCGTCGGCGTCCATCTCGATCAGTACGCCGTAGTCGCGCTCGATGCCCCAGCGGAAGCCCGCCAGATAGGCGGCGCCGAGGCCCTCCTTGCCCTTGCGGTGCAGTACGTGGACGTGGTCGTCCCCGACGGCGAACTCGTCGGCGAGCTTGCCGGTGCCGTCCGGGCTGTTGTCGTCCGCGACGAGGATGTGCGCCTCGGGCACCGCCTCCCGCACCCGGCCCAGGATCGAGGTGATGTTCTCCGCCTCGTTGTAGGTCGGGATGATCACCAGAGCGGTGCCGAGGGGACCGAACCTCGCCCCCCGGTCCTCCGCCGCCAAGGACTCGCCGCCGTCACTCATTTCGCCCCTTCACATCCGTACGCGGAAACCACCTTAGTGGCCCCGCGCAGGTGGCGGGCCCCGCAGGCGTCGGGGGCACCGGGGAACGACGCCCCCGGTGGGCTGCGGATCGGGCCCGGCGCCCTTCGGGCCGACCTGGGACCCGCTGGCTGCGGATCGACCTAGTGCCGTTGTCTACTGAGCGGCCGGGCCCCACCCGGGTCGCACCCTCCCCCGGGCTCGGGCGAGCAGGGGGGACGTCCGGTCGGCCGGAACCCTCGCGGTACCCGGGCGGGCGACGGCTGGGCCTGGCTCCCAGTGTCGGTGTGCCGGTGCGGCACACCACACTCATGACCAAGCGGCGCCCGGCGGCCGGGAGGGTTGTTCTCCGGTCGGACGTCCTGTGGTGGACCTGGCCGAAACTACCCGTTCACCGCGCCGTTCTGTCAACAGCCGTGCGGCCTGCGGCGTTTCGTACCGGGAGCCGGTCGGGCCGCCGAAGGCGCTGGTGGCAAGAGCTGCGGCGGGCAAGGGCGTTGCGGCCCTCGCGGCCGGATCACTCGTCCGGCCCTACCAGGCACCCTCGAACACGGTCCGTCCGCCGACCACGGTGCGCAGACAGACCGGCAGCGGGGCGCCCGGGCTCAGGTCGGGCAGTCCCGGGGTGCCCGAGCGGGGGTCGGTCGACCAGCGCGCGACCCGGTCGTCCGGCGCCTGCACCACCAGGTCACCGGTGCGCCAGACGGCGTAGTCGGCGGGGGCGCCCGGCACCAGAACTCCCGCGTCGTCGCGGCCCGTTGCCCGCCAGCCGCCCCGGGTGTGCGCGGTGAACGCGGCGCGTACGGACACCCGGTGCTCGGGGGTGCGGTGGAAGGCCGCGGCCCGCACGGTGCCCCACGGGTCGAGCGGGGTGACCGGGGAGTCCGAGCCGAAGGCGAGCGGCACTCCGGCGCGCAGCAGAGCCGCGAACGGGTTGAGGGCGCGGGCGCGTTCGGCGCCCAGGCGCGCGACGTACATACCGCTGTCGCCGCCCCACAGCGCGTCGAAGGCGGGCTGTACGGAGGCGGTGAGGCCCAACTCGGCGAAGGCGGCGACGGTTTCGGGGCTCAGCAGCTCCGCGTGCTCGACCCGGTGCCGGGCCGCGCGTACCCGGGCGAGTCCCAGCTTCTCGGCGGCGACGGCGACGCCCTCGGTGACCGCGCCGACGGCGGCGTCGCCGATGGCGTGGAAACCGGCCTGCAGCCCTGCCTCGGTACAGGCCACGACATGGGCGGCGATCTGTGCGGGGTCGACGTAGGAGGCGCCGCGGTGGTCGGCGTCCGCGTAGGGCTCGTGCAGGCAGGCGGTGTGCGAGCCGAAGGCGCCGTCCACGAAGAGGTCACCGGCCGCGCCGACGGCGCCGAGCGCCCGTACCCGGTCGGCCTCGGCGGCCGAGGCGACCAGTTCGCCCCAGTAGCCGGTCACCCGGGGTCCGGGTTCGGCCGCGGCGAGCGCGAGCAGGGCGGTGAAGTCGTCCTCGCCGGAGATCTGCGGGCCGCCGCACTCGTGCACCGAGCCGATGCCCAGTGAGGCGGCCCGGGCGAGCGCGGCGCGCTGGGCCTCGGTGCGCTGGTCCGGGGTGAGGGCACCGAGCGCCGCGGCGCGTACCGCGTGGTGTGCCTCGCGGGTCAGCGGCGCGCCGTCGTCGTAGCCGGGCAACTCCGTGACGCCGGGGACCAGTTCGAGCAGTGCCGTGGTGACGACCGCGGAGTGGACGTCGATACGGGAGAGGTAGAGCGGGCGCCCGCCGGTGGCCCGGTCGAGTTCCTCCCGGGCCGGGGGCCGCCCGTCCGGCCAGCGCGCCGCGTCCCAGCCGTGGCCGAGCAGGACCCGGTCCCGCGGCCGGGCCTCGGCGTGCGCACGGACCCGGGCGAGGGCCTCGTCGAGGGTGGCGGCGCCGGTGAGGTCGAGTCCGGTGAGCGCGAGACCGGTGGACGTGGTGTGCACATGGGCGTCGGTGAACGCCGGGGTGACCAGGGCGCCCCCCAGGTCGAGCACCTCGTCGACGCCGTCGGCGAAGGCGTCCGCGGCACCCTCGGAGCCCACCCAGGCGACCTGGCCCCGCTCGACGACCATCGCGGTGGCGAACGGGTCGGCGGGACTGTGCACCTCCCCGCCGCGCAGCAGAACGGTACGGGTTCGCGGTTCGGTGGCGGTGCTCTCGCTCATGCCACCAGTCTCCCGCCTCGTGCCGGGTGCTCCGTGCACCGGGGCGGCGGCGCGCTCAGATACGCGGCGGCCTGGCCTCGTAGGGCGTCGAGAGGACCACCGTGGTGCGGGTGGAGACCCCGGCCAGCGAGCGCACCCGCGAGAGCAGGTTCTCCAGCTCGTGCGGAGTGGCCACCCGGACCTTGAGGATGTAGTTCTCGTCTCCCGCCACGCTGTGGCACGCCTCGATCTCCGGGACGCCCGCGAGGCGTTCGGCGATGTCGTCCGGGGCGCTCGGGTCGAAGGGTTTGACCGAGATGAACGCGGTCATCGGCAAGCCGACCGCCTCGGGATCCACGACCGCCGCGTATCCGCGGATCACGCCTCGCTGCTCGAGCCTGCGCACCCGCTGGTGCACGGCCGAGGTGGACAGGCCCGTGGCCTTGCCCAGGTCCGTGTAGCTCATCCGCCCGTCCTTGACGAGCAGCTGCACGATCTGTCGATCCAGCTCCTCCATGGCGCAAGAACCTACAGGTCGGCGGGTCCGCCGGGATACACACGGGACCGTGCGGTCCACAGTGCGGGCACCTCGGGGAGGCGGCGAGGGCGGCCGATGACCGCGGCGTGCGCCGTGGGGGGCGCGAACGGGGTCAACAAGGTGGTGAAAGGGGGCAGTTGTGCCTTGAAGGGCGCACGCGCCGGAGCGTGCGCCGCCGTCGCACACCTCTCGTGTGACCAATGCCACAAGCCGCCACCCCCCTACATCGGATTGCCGCGGTTATTACGCGAAGGTCACGGGAAAAGCTTGCTGTGGCCGAGGACGCAGCGCCCGGCCGGCCCATCCCGAGGGGGAGAATCCCATGCAGAGTGTGAAGCGCCCCGGCCGTCCGGCACGCAGTCGGCAGCCGGTCCTCGAGCCCGAGCCGGAGGGTGTCGAACCCGGCGAGGACGAGCTCGACCTGGAGGACATCTTCGACATGCACCGGGTCACCTGCCCGGAATGCGCACAGCCCATCGCCCTCCTCCCCGAGGAGGACACCCTGCCCGAGCACGCCCTGTGCCCCACCCCCTGGAACCCCTTCGGCCTCCAGGTCTGCCCGGGCACCGGTCTCACGGCGAGCACCACCCGCCCCGCCGGGGAGCAGGACGGAGCCCACGACCAGGACAGCGCGGTGCTTCTGACGCTGCCTCAGGGCCTCGACTGGCGCACCCAGCCCTTCTCCCACGTCGGCGGACCCGGCACGCGCCCCGTCCGTCAGCGGGCCGCGGCCTGAGACACCTCCTGCGCGCCGCCGCCGTGCGGCGCGGGGAGCCCGCTCCACTCCACCTTCCTTGTCCCTGTTGCCAGTTGGCGGCCGGGTCGCCCGCGTGCGCACGCGGGCGGGGCCCCGGCACGGTCACCGCGCGAACCGATGCGCGATTCGCTCCCGCGGTGACCTCCCGGCGCCCGGCCGCGTTGGCAGGCCATGACCATCTCGCACACGGCGACGGGCCGACGTCGGCGCATCCTGGTGCCCGGCCCCGCAGAATCGGTTCCCCTCACCCCGGCGGCCGCGGTCTCGGATCCGCCCATCTACCGTGCGCTGCTCGGCCAGTGGGCCGACCGTGGCCGTACCCTGCCCGGACGCCACGACCCGGAGTGGGCGCGGCTCGCGGCGTCTCCGGTGGCCGCCGGACGGATCAGCGCTCCTCGGACCCCACAAGGTGACGCCCGATGACGCTGCGCGGGATCTGAGAGGTGCCCGCGAGCGCCACCTGCGCCACGCCGACGGCGCGGGCGGCGACGCCTCGGCGGCGGCTGCCGCCGGTCCCGGCCCCGGTCAAACGCAGCGCGGCGGCGGGTCGTGCGGCTTGCCCCGGCTGGGCAGCACGTCGGTACGGGGCAGGGGCGGGCAGGAGGGCTCGAACTCCGCGATGGTGCGCAGGGTGTCGCCGAGCAGGCGCACCATGAGGTCCCGCACCGTGGCGCGGCTCAGCTTCTGCTCGGCGATCCAGTCCAGGGTCATCCCCTCGACGCTGCACAGCCAGCCGTACAGGCTGAGCCGGGCGATCTCGGGGATGTCGGTCCGGCCGTAGGCACCCTGGGCGATGGTGCCGATGATCGCGTGGTGCACGCCGTCACGCAGGGCCTGCACCTCGGTGTCGAAGCCAATGCCGCCGCGGGTGATGGTGCGGAACGCCGCCTGGTGGAGCTCGGCGTAGCGCAGATAGCCCTCGATGGTCCGCGAAACCCGTTCGGCGTTGGGGAGTTCAGCCTCCCCGGCGGCACTGGTGACCAGGTCGGCGAAGGTGTCCTCGATGATGGCGAGGTAGTAGCCGCGCTTCGACTTGAAGTAGTAGTAGATCAAGCCCTTTGCCACACCGGCCTGTTGGGCGATGTCGTCCATCGACAGGACGTCGTAGGCGGTGTCGGCGAACAACTTCCGTCCGACGGCGATGAGTTCCGCCCTGCGGGCGAGTGAGCGCTCAGTGCCGCGCGCTTCCCTGCGTTCGGATTCGCGCTGTGAACTCTTCTGCAATGCGTGGCCCTGGTCTCCGGCTCCGGACGGACGACCGCAGTATGTCAGAACCGGAGCCTCGTACCCATGTGCTCGTCACACTCCGTCAGACGGTCTGTTGATGTCTGGGAGACCCGGCTCACATAAGTCCGGTCTGCGTCACGAGCATCGCGAGGAGCACCACCAGGGTCCAGCCGAGCACATGCTCGAGCAGCTTGGGCCCGTCCTCCTCGGGGCCCCCGGTACGGGTGCGGGCTCGGGCGGCGGCGACAGAGGTCGAGGTCATGGCGGCTCGCTCGGGTTTCGACGGTCGTGGACTCCCCCACGGACCCTCCAGACTGCCATCCGCGGCGGCTCCCGCGGGCGAGAGCTTGACCACACCACCGCCCTCGGGGCCGACGGACCGGTGGACCGTGACGCGGGGCCGCGCTCCGGACCGCGCGAACACGGGACGCCGGTTGACGGTCCACGTTGACAACCCGCATTGACGGCCCGCTTCAACGACTCGCTTCGACGACTCGCATTGACGGCCCGGACGGACGTCCACCCGGCGCACCCGACCACCCCCGCCGTACGGCTGTGCGCACGTGCTCCGTTGGAGGTGAAGGTTCGTTTCTGCCTTGCGCTGGGCGTATGCCCGGAGAACAACATCGCCTCCGGAAAGGGACCGCTCCCCGCACCCGTGCAACCCACATGGAAGGGCCCCAATCCGTATACGGACGGGGCCCTTCTCGATTCACTTGTCCTCAGCGCACCCCGACGGATTCCAGCGCGCGCTTTTGAGCCGCGGAAGGCCGGGCCGGGAAATACAGATAGCAGACGCCGCCAGTTCCGGAGACGACCTTTCCGTCGGCGTTGTAGCGCTTGGTGCGGAGCCAGATGTTCTCCCACTCGCGCCGCTTGTAGACGCGGCGCACGGCGGCGTTGTCCTTGGACGCCGGGTCGTTGGCGATGATGTCGCCCTGCTCCGTGAAGCCGATCACCGTCATCAGATGGCCGGAGGTGCCGTACCCGGCGCCGGTGAGTTCCTCGGCCCGGAAGGACTGTGACGTTATGGCCGGGATCCCGGCCGCGATCAGCCGCTCCAGGTCACCGAGCGAGCCGAGCCGGGTCACCACGCCCTGCATGTCCTTGTACGTGGCCGCGTACGCCGTGTTGAACGGCCAGTTCCCGCAGCCCTCGTACTGGTAGTCGTAGGTGAACCGGGCGGCGTGGCAGACCTGGGGGTCCGCGAAGTCGGGGTCGACCCAGTTCAGGTCCTCGGGGCTCGGTTCGCGGCCCCAGTACTCGACGATCATCTGCGAGGAGGTGGGGCTGCACCAGGCCTCGCCGCCGTTGTCGTACTCGGGGTACTGGCCGACGTGGGTGTTCTGCGAGTAGCGCGGCACCCCGAGTTCCTTGGCCAGGCCGGGGGTGGAGGCGGGGACCTCGAAGCGGTCGGGGATGTCGGAGCTCATCGCGCCCACGCGCCAGACGACCGGGCTCACCCCGCTGCCGGGCTTGCGGTACAGGGTCAGCCGCAGCCGGTACGCCGACAACCGCAGCCCGGAGGCCGGGTCGTCGATGGCGAGGGTGTCGGTCCAGACGCTGCTCTTCTTGTCCTTCTGGTCGTCGACCGAGGTCCGCCGGATGTCCTGGTCGCCGGAGGCCCAGCGGCCGAGCACGTACCAGGGTGTGTCCGTGCCGTCGGAGTAGGTGCCCCTGAGCTCGATCTGGATCCAGGTGCCCGCGGGCGTGCGCGCGTTCCAGGAGGCGATGACCTCGGTGGCCGGGACGGGTGTCCGGTGCTCCGGCGAGGTCCAGCTCGCCCAGTCCCACTCGGCGCTCTTCCCGGTGTGCGGGTCCTTGTACTCGATGCGTCCCGCCGGTTTGGCCAGGACGAGGCCCGGCCGCTTTCCGTCGACGGCCCGGGTGCCCCGGTGGCCGCCGCCGCGGAAATCGGCGTACGAGGTCCAGGCGCGGTAGTCCACAGCGGGCACGGCGCGGCGGCGACCCGGTGCGGCGGAGGCCGGAAGGGCCGTTCCGGCGGCGACGAGCGCGGCGGCTCCGGCCGCCGCGAGGACGGTCCTGCGTGAGGTGTTCTCTGCTCTGGTCATGGACTCGCGTCCCCCAGGTGGTCTCGGTGGGCGGAACGGGACGGTGACGGCAGTGGGGCAACTATGGCCGCTGGGAACCGACTTCTGCTAGGGCGTGTCCGCGCTTCGCGGCCGGAGGCACGGAACCGACGAGGAACGAACAAGGAACCAATACTGACCTCGACCCATGGCGCGGGCGCTCCGCGGCACGCGGAGCGGGGCCGCACGTACGCTGAATGCGATGACCACCACCGGCCCACTCGTCCGTCTGGCCCAGGAACTGGCCGCGCTGCCGCCGTCCTGCGGGCCGGTACGGCTGGTCGGCGTGGACGGGCACGCGGGCTCGGGCAAGTCCACCTTCACCGAACGGCTCGCGGTGCTGTGCGAGGGCGCGGCGGTGCTGCACCTGGACGATCTGGCGAGTCATCAGGAGCTGTTCGACTGGACCGCGCGGCTGCGGGAGCAGGTGCTGCTGCCGCTGGAGCGCGGGCGCAGCGCCCGGTACCTGCCGTACGACTGGGACGCACGGCGCTTCGGACCGGCGCGCGAACTGCCCGCCGCGCCGGTCGTCCTGATCGAGGGCGTGGGCGCGGGTCGGGCGGCGCTGCGGCCGTGGCTGGCCCGGCTGCTGTGGCTGGATCTCGGGCGCGAGGAGTCCTGGCGCCGCGGCATGCGGCGGGACGGCGCTGTCCAGGCCTCGTTCTGGCAAGGCTGGACGGCCGCCGAGGAGCGGCACTTCGCCGAGGACCCGAGCCGCCCCTTCGCCGACGTTCTGGTCCGGCAGACATCGGAGGGGTACGTCCTGGAGCCGGGGCCGCGCGGGCCCGACCGAGGGCCTGACCGTCACGGTGCGTGACACTCGCTCGGCGGTGCGCTGCACACCTGTCCACCCTGCCCCACAGTGGCCAACTTCCGCTTGACCCAAGGGCCATACAGGTCTTACGTTCTCAATGTGCGCTCTTTTCGGGCGCCCCAGAACGCGAAGCCCCCGGTTGTTCCCCCGTGATCGGGGGCTTCGTTCTGCCCTCATTTCGCTCAAATCGGGCGCCGCACGCGGCTGTTCGCTCACACACCGTGACGAACGTCGATGCGCCCCTCGTGCTTCCACCCCACGATCCGGGCCTGCGGCACCCTTCGGTCGGCCACTGCCCCGCAGGTACGATGCCTAACGGTGCGACAAACGGACGGCTGCTCAGGGCACCGAGTCAACTCCCGCCGGACAGCGAGTGGTTCGGCGCGGGAAACCGGCGGGCTCTCGCCCGGCGGTACATCACGGGGGACACGCCTTTGTGGGGGGACGTGATGGAAGGCAGCACTGGGGCCTCACCCGGTCCGGCCGATCTCGCCTGGCTCAGGGGAGTCGATGCCTACACGATGGGCGCGTACCCGCAGGCGGAGGACGAGTTCCGGGCCGCCGTGCGGATGGATCCCGCGATGGCCGACGGCTGGCTCGGACTGCACGCCCTGCGCATCGACACCACCACCGCCCTGCTCCGGATGTTCCGCCACCGCGAGCGCTTCGGCGAACAGCGCAGCAGGCACCGCCGCGCCCTCAACTCCTGGTACTGGCTGGGCTGGTGGGTACAGCCCGTACTGGAGACCCCGCGCGATCTGCTGCTCGCGCACGCCTCGCACTGGCTGGACGGACGGCACGTACCGGAGCTGGACCGGGCGCTGGCCGGACTGCCGCCGGTGGACGCCGACCGGCAGGTCCGCTTCCTGCACGCCTGCCGCGCCTACCTGGTCAAGGACTGGGAGCAGTTGGTACGGCACACCGACCCATTGCTCGACGATCCGCTGCTCGGCATCGAGGCCGGACTCTTCGGCGGCATGGCCCGCGTCCGCCTGGAGATGTTCGGCCAGTCCGAGCCGCTGCTCTCCACCGCCCTGATGCGCTGCCGCAGCGAACAGCCCCAGCGCAAGGAGCTGCGCTACTGGCTCGCCCGCGCCCACGAGGGCACCGGCCGCAGCGCCGCCGCCCTGCCGCTGTACCGCGCCGTGCACCGGGTGGACCCCGCCTTCATGGACACCTCCGCCCGGCTCGCCGCGATATCCGAGGGCGACGGCTACGACGAGGCCGCGGGCCTTGCCGCGGTCGCGCTGCCCGGCGCGAACCAGGACCTGCCGGGCGGCCAGGACGCCCTCGATCCGCTCTTCCAGCCCGAGGGGCGCGACCTGCGCACCGGCGGCGAGCCGGGCGGCTCCGCGACAGCCCCGCGCAGCGGCGGCACCGACCCGGTACGCGAGAAGGCGGTGCTCCCGGTGCAGGCCGCTCCCCCGCGGCCGTCCTCGGGCCCGGCCGATCCGGTCCTGCTCGAACAGGCGCTGGCCGAGCTGGAGCGCATGGTCGGCCTGGAGCCGGTCAAACGCCAAGTCCGGGCGCTGTCCGCCCAGTTGAACATGGCACGGCTGCGGACCGGACAGGGTCTGCCGGTCCAGCCGCCGAAGCGGCACTTCGTCTTCTCCGGCCCCTCGGGCACCGGCAAGACCACGGTGGCCCGCATCCTGGGCCGGGTCTTCTACGCACTCGGGCTGCTCGGCGGCGACCATCTGGTGGAGGCCCAGCGGGCGGACCTGGTCGGCGAGTACCTCGGCCAGACCGCGGTCAAGGCCAACGAGCTCATCGACTCGGCGATCGGCGGCGTCCTGTTCGTCGACGAGGCATACGCCCTGTCCAACTCGGGCTACGGCAAGGGCGACGCGTACGGCGACGAGGCGCTCCAGGTACTGCTCAAGCGCGCCGAGGACAACCGCGACCACCTGGTGGTGATCCTGGCGGGCTACCCCGAGGGCATGGACCGGCTGCTCGCCGCGAACCCGGGGCTCTCCTCCCGCTTCACCACCCGGGTCGACTTCCCCTCGTACCGGCCGCTGGAACTCACCGCGATAGGCAAGGTCCTCGCAGCGGAGAACGGCGACGCCTGGGACGAGGAGGCCGTCGAGGAGCTGCGGTCGATCAGCGGGCACGTGGTCGACCAGGGCTGGATCGACGAGCTGGGCAACGGCCGCTTCCTGCGCACGCTCTACGAGAAGAGCTGCGCCTACCGCGACCTCAGACTCTCCGGCTACAGCGCGCCGCCCGGCCGCGAGGACCTGGCCACCCTGCGGCTGCCGGACCTGATGCAGGCCTACGGCGAGGTCCTGTCGGGCCGCGGCCCCCAGGACCCGTCGTCGCGCTGACGGATCCCGGGGCCCACGAGTCCGCTGCGGCGGCGGGCGGTACCGCGTACCGCCCGCCGCCGGGACCGCTCGACGCGCTCCGTCCGGCCCGCCCGCTCAGCCCGTGAGGGCCGACTGTGCGGAGCCCGAGCGGGGTCCGCCCACCTTGGCCGCGGGCGGTTCCGGGTCGCGGTGCGCGGGATCGCGTACCTCGCCGACGAGCAGTTCGAGTACGTCCTCCAGTGCGACCAGACCCAGTACCCGGCCCGTGGAGTCGGCGACCTGGGCGAGGTGGGTGGCCGCGCGGCGCATCACGGTGAGGGCGTCGTCCAGCGGGAGTTCGGCCCGCAGGGTCGTCATCGGGCGCCATATCTGCTGCGGCACCGCACGCTCGCTCTCCTCCAGGTCGAGCATGTCCTTCACGTGCAGATAGCCCATGAAGGCCCCGCCCTCGGCGCAGACCGGGAACCGCGAGTACCCGGTGGCCGCGGTCAGCGCCACGACCTGGCCGGGGGTCACCGAGGGGCCGACCGTGACCAGCTCGGCCCGGCCCAGGAGCACCTCGGTCACCGGGCGCGAGCCGAGTCCGAGCGCGTCGCCGAGTCGTTCCTGTGCCTCCGGTTCCAGCAGGCCCGCCTGTCCCGCGTCGGCGACCAGACGGTTGAGCTGCTCGCTGGTGAAGACCGCCTCGACCTCGTCCTTGGGTTCGACCCCGAACAGACGCAGGACGACCTTGGAGCAGATGCCGAGCCCCGCCGTGACGGGGCGGCACAGCCGGGCGAAGGCGACCAGGCCCGGGCTGAGCCAGAGGACGGTCTTCTCCGGTGCGGCCATCGCCAGGTTCTTCGGCAGCATCTCGCCGATGACCAGGTGCAGGAAGACGACCACCGCGAGCGCGATCACATAGCCCAGCGGGTGGACCATGCCGTGCGGGAGGTGGATCGCCTCGAAGACGGGTTCCAGGAGGTGGGCCACGGTCGGCTCGGCTACCGCGCCGAGGGTCAGTGAGCAGATGGTGATGCCGAACTGGGCGGCGGCCATCATCTGCGGCAGATTCTCCAGGCCGTACAGGACCTGGCGGGCCCGCGAGGACTGCAAGGGTTCGATCTGGCTGCGGCGCACCGAGACCAGGGCGAACTCGGCGCCGACGAAGAAGCCGTTGGCGAGCACGAGCAGCAGGGCGAAGAGCAGTTGGACGATGCTCACCGGGCGGCCTCCGTGACCTTCGCGGTCTGTACCAGGCGCACCCGCTCGGCGCGGTAGTGCCCGACCTGGCGCACCACGAGCCGCCAGCCGGGCAGTTCCGCGCGGTCGCCGGGCGCGGGGATGCGTCCGAGCAGATCGGCGACGAGTCCGGCGACCGTCTCGTACGGGCCCTCGGGTACGTCCAGGCCTATCCGGGCGAGCACGTCGACCCGGCAGCTGCCGTCCGCGTCCCAGGCCGGGCGGCCGTCCTCGGGCGGGGCGACGGCCAGTTCGGGGGCGTCGTGCCCGTCGTGCTCGTCGCGGACCTCGCCGACGAGTTCCTCGACGATGTCCTCCAGGGTGACCACTCCGGCGGTGCCGCCGTACTCGTCGACCACCACGGCCATCGGCTGCTCACTGCGCAGCCGGGCGAGCAGCGGCGCCACCGGCAGCGTCTCGGGGACAAGGAGCGGCGGCTGGGCGATGCGCACCACGGCGGTACGCAGCCGGGAGGCGGCCGGAACCGCGAGCGCGTCCTTGAGGTGCACCACGCCCACGATCTCGTCGATCCGCTCCCCGTAGACGGGGAAGCGGGAAAGACCGGTGGCACGAGTCAGGTTCACGACGTCTTCGGCGGTCGCGGTGGACTGCAGGGCGCTGACCTTGACCCGGGGCGTCATCACGTGCTGCGCCGTGAGGTCGCCGAGGGACAGGGTCCGTACGAAGAGATCGGCGGTGTCCTGTTCGAGGGCACCGGCCCGGGCCGAGTGCCGGGCGAGGGAGACCAGTTCCCCGGGGGTGCGCGCGGAGGCGAGTTCCTCGGTGGGCTCCACGCCCAGGGTGCGCACGAGCCGGTTGGCGACCGCGTTGAGCCCGGCGATCACCGGCCGAAGGAGCCGGGAGAACAGGGTCTGCGGCCCGGCGACGAACCGGGCCACCTGCATCGGCCGGGACACCGCCCAGTTCTTGGGTACGAGTTCGCCGATCACCATCTGCACGGCGGAGGCGAACAGCATGCCGACGATCACCGCGACGGTGGGTACCGCCCCTTCGGGCAGTCCGGTGGCCGCCACCGGGTCGCCGAGCAGGTCGGCGAGCGCGGGCTCGGCGAGCATGCCGACGACGAGCGAGGTGATGGTGATGCCGAGCTGGGTGCCGGAGAGCTGGAAGGAGAGTTCCTTCAGGGCGGCCAGCACGGTACGGGCCCGCCGGTCACCGGTGGCCGCGGCCTCCTCGGCGTCCGGGCGGTCCACCGTGACCAGACCGAACTCGGCGGCCACGAAGAAGCCGTTGGCGAGAATGAGCAGGAAAGCCGCTCCGAGGAGCAGCAGACTGGTGGTCATGCCGCCGCCTCCACCGGAACACGGACAGGGTCCGTGGTATCTCGGGAGGGGGCGGCGCAGGTACTACAGGACGATCCGTCCATCGCCGGAGGGAGTCACTCCTCGGTCAGCAGGGGCCCCGGTGCCGGTGGTACGAGGGCGTGAGGGGCGGCGGCGCGAGTGCGCCGCCGCCCAACAGATTAATCAACGCGGGGTGGACGAGGGGAGGGCCGCAGGCGTCCGCGGCACCGGATGTTCGTCACCTCGGACCGGTCACGTCACGTCCGTCCCGTCCGTCGTACGCGCCCCGGGCCTCGACGAGCGCGCGCAGTGCGCTCGCGTCGCGGATCGCGTGCTGCTTGGCCAGACCGGGCTGAATACCCAGCGCGGGCAGGCTGGTTCCGTCGCTGAGGTCCAGGAAGACCCAGGGGTCGCCCGCGCGCAGGTTCACCTGGACGATCTCCGCCCAGTCGAGGCTGCGGCTGCTCAGGATGTTGACCACCCGCACACCGCTCTCGGTGGCGACCACCCGGGGGCGGCACAGCATGCCGAGGCCGCCCCACAGCATCGCCGCGGTGAACACGAAGCTGATCCGCTCCCCCGGCCCGAGCTTCGGCAGTACCAGCGCGATGACGCTGATCACCACGAACATCACGGCGCCGCCGATGAGCAGGATCGCACGGGTCCTGGTCGGCCGGAAGGTACGGGGCAGGGTGGTCGGCGCGGTGGCCGCGGAGTTCTGGTCCACCGCGATCACAGCCGGCAGGCGTGGATGGCGGTGGTCAGGATGGCCCTGGCACCGAGGTCGTACAGGTCGTCCATGATCCGCTGGGCCTCCTTGGCGGGGACCATCGCGCGGACCGCGACCCAGCCCTCGTTGTGCAGCGGGGAGATGGTCGGCGACTCAAGGCCGGGGGTGAGGGCGACGGCGCGCTCCAGGTGTTCGGCGCGGCAGTCGTAGTCCATCATCACGTAGGTCCGCGCGACCAGGACGCCCTGCAGCCGGCGCAGGAACTGCTGGACCTTCGGCTCCTCGGTGTCCGCGCCGGTGCGCCGGATCACCACGGCCTCCGAGGTCATGATCGGCTCACCGACGACCTCGAGCCCGGCGTTGCGCAGCGAGGTGCCGGTCTCCACCACGTCCGCGATGATCTGGGCCACGCCGAGTTCGATCGCCGTCTCGACCGCGCCGTCGAGGTGCACGACGCTCGCGTCGACGCCCTTCTCGGCCAGGTACTTGTCGACGATGCCCTCGTAGGAGGTGGCGATCGTTCGGCCGCCGAAGTCCGACAGGCCCTGTGCGGTGCCGGGGCGGGTGGCGAAGCGGAAGGTGGAGCGGGCGAAGCCGAGCGGGAGGATCTCCTCGGCGTCGGCCCCGGAGTCGATCAGCAGGTCGCGTCCGGTGATGCCGATGTCGAGGCGGCCGGAGGAGACGTAGATGGCGATGTCGCGTGGCCGCAGATAGAAGAACTCGACCTCGTTGTCCGGGTCGACGATGACGAGTTCCTTGGACTCGCGCCGCTGCTGGTACCCGGCCTCATGGAGCATCGCCGACGCGGGGCCTGACAGGGAACCCTTGTTGGGGACGGCGATGCGCAGCATGCGGGCGTTTTCCTTTGCGTTCGGTGGGCGGTGCGAAGTAGGGGCGTAGGCCGCCTGTTCCGGTGCGCGCGGCGTGCCCGCGCCACGGCCGGCGGCCGCGGGATCAGAGATGGGCGTAGACGTCGTCGAGGGAGATACCGCGGGCGACCATCATCACCTGTACGTGGTACAGGAGTTGGGAGATCTCCTCGGCGGCGGCTTCCTTGCCCTCGTACTCGGCCGCCATCCATACCTCGGCGGCTTCCTCGACGACCTTCTTGCCGATGGCGTGAACACCCTTGTCGACCAGTTCCGCGGTACGGGAAGTGGCGGGGTCGCCGTTGGCGGCCTTGTACTGGAGCTCGGTGAAGAGCTCCTCGAACGTCTTCTTGGACATGGTGATGACTACCTTACGCGGCGGCCGGGTGCCGGTGTGCGGCGCCTCCAGAGCGTGAGACGCCGCACCGCGGGGGGCTCGGTACCGGGCTCAGTGCCAGGGCTCGGTGAGGCTGCGCAGCGTCACGGCGGTGGCGACGGCGGCGGTCACCGCCTCGTGGCCCTTGTCCTCGCGAGAGCCCTCGATGCCCGCCCTGTCGAGCGCCTGCTGCTCGTCGTCGCAGGTCAGCACGCCGAAGCCGATCGGCACTCCGGTCTCGACGGAGACCTGGGTCAGGCCCTGGGTGACGCCCTGGCACACGTACTCGAAGTGCGGGGTACCGCCGCGGATGACGACGCCGAGGGCGACCACGGCGTCGTAGCCACGGGCGGCGAGCGCCTTCGCGGCCACCGGCAGCTCGAAGCTGCCGGGTACCCGCAGCACGGTGGGCTCGCTGATGCCGAGCTCGTTCAGAGCGCGCAGGGCGCCGCCGACGAGTCCGTCCATCACCTCGACGTGCCACTGGGCGGCGACGACCGCGACGCGCAGGTCCTCGCTGTTCTTCACGGTCAGTTCGGGTGCGCCCTTGCCGCTCACGCGCTTCTCCTCGTACGTACTGGTGGTGGATTGGTGTGGGGGTTCAGCGCGCGGCCTCGGCCGCTCACTGGTTGCCGCAGGTGGTGGGGGCGCTGTCCAGCCAGGGCAGGTCGTGCCCCATCCGGTCGCGCTTGGTGCGCAGATAGCGCAGGTTGTGCTCGCCGACCGGTCCGGGCATGGGCTCGCGGCCGGTGACCTCGATGCCGCCGCGGACCAGGGCCTCGGACTTCTCGGGGTTGTTGGTGAGGAGCCGGACGCTGCGTACGCCGAGGTCCTTGAGGATCTGGGCGCCCGCGCCGTAGTCGCGGGCGTCGGCGGGCAGGCCGAGTTCCAGGTTGGCGTCCAGGGTGTCGTGGCCGCGCTCCTGCAGTTCGTAGGCGCGCAGCTTGGACAGCAGGCCGATGCCGCGGCCCTCGTGGCCGCGCAGGTAGACGACCACGCCCCGGCCCTCCTCGGCGATGCGCTGCATCGAGGTCTGCAACTGGGGGCCGCAGTCGCAGCGCAGCGAGTGGAAGACGTCGCCGGTCAGGCACTCGGAGTGGACCCGCACCAACAGGTCGGCCCCGTCGCCGAGTTCGCCGTGCACCAGGGCCACGTGCTCCACGCCGTCGACGGTGGAGCGGTAGCCGAAGGCGGTGAAGTCTCCGGCGGCGGTGGGCAGGCTGACCTCCGCCTCGCGCCGTACGGTCGGCTCGCTGTCGCGGCGGTAGGCGATCAGGTCCTCGATGGAGATGATCGACAGGCCGTGCTTGCGGGCGAAGGGGACCAGTTCGGGCAGCCGCAGCATGGTCCCGTCCTCCCCGGCGATCTCCACGATCGCCCCGGCCGGGCGCAGTCCGGCGAGCCGGGCGAGGTCGACGGCGGCCTCGGTGTGGCCGTTGCGGACCAGCACCCCGCCGGGCTTGGCGCGCAGCGGGAAGATGTGGCCGGGGCGCACGAAGTCGGAGGCCTCGGCGCCGGCGTCGGCGAGCAGTTGGAGCGTCCTCGCGCGGTCCGCGGCGGAGATGCCGGTGCTCACGCCGTGGGCGGCGGTGGCATCGACGGAGACGGTGAACGCGGTGCGCATCGACTCGGTGTTGTGCTCGACCATCTGCGGCAGGTCCAGCCGGTCGAGCTCGGGGCCCTCCATCGGCGCGCAGATCAGACCGCGGCACTCGCTCATCATGAAGGCGACCACCTCGGGCGTCGCCTTCTCGGCGGCGATGACGAGGTCGCCCTCGTTCTCCCGGTCCTCGTCGTCCACGACGACGACCGGACGGCCCGCGGCTATGTCGGCGATGGCCTGTGCGACGGGGTCCAGGCGCAGATCGGCCTCCTCGCCGTACCACTCGGGCAGGGCGGGAGCGGTGGAGGTTGGGGACGTCATGCCGGGGCTCCTTCCAGGGCGGGCCGCGCGTCGGTACGCGAGCGCAGCCACCAGTCGCGCAGGCCCCACAGGACGAGTGCGCCGTAGACGAGGTAGATCAGGCCGGAGAAGGCCAGACCGCTGGTGAAGTTGAGCGGGACGCCGACACAGTCGACGAGCAGCCAGGCGAACCAGAACTCCACCAGGCCGCGGGCCTGGGCGATCATGGCGACCAGGGTGCCGACGAACACGTAGGCGTCCGGCCAGGGGTTCCAGGACAGCGAGGGGTAGGCGGTGAACAGGCCGCCCACCGCGAGCGTGCCGAGGACGGCGAGGGCGATGAGCAGGGCCCGCTCGCGCCAGGTGGCGAACCGTACGGCCACGCCGCCGTCCGCCGCCCGCTCGGTGCCCCGGGTCCACTGGCGCCAGCCCCAGACCGCGGTGATCAGGATGATCAGCTGCTTGCCGACGCTGCCGGACTGGTGGACGTGGACATTGGCGGCGATGAGGACCAGCGCGGACAGCGCCTGGGCGGGCCAGGTCCACACCGAGCGCCGCCAGCCGAGCGCGAGGCCGACCAGGCCGACGGTGTTGCCGATCAGGTCGGAGTAGATGAGGTGCTGGCCGAAGACGGTGAAGGCCTCCGCGTTCAGCCAGCCGACCACGCTCACCGGTCGCCACCCGCCGCTCCGCCGTGCGAGAGCAGCCGCTCGACGTACTTGGCGATGACGTCCACCTCGAGGTTGACCGGCTCACCGGGCTGCTTGAGGCCGAGCGTGGTCAACGCGAGGGTGGTCGGGATCAGGCTGATGGTGAAGTAGTCGCTGCCCGCCTCGACGACGGTCAGGCTCACGCCGTCGACGGTGATGGAGCCCTTCTCGACGACGTACCGGGCGAGTTCGGCGGGCAGCGAGATCCGTACGATCTCCCAGTTCTCCGAGGGCGTACGCGCCAGGACGGTGCCGGTGCCGTCGACGTGGCCCTGCACGATGTGCCCGCCGAGCCGGCCGCCGACCGCGGTGGGCCGCTCCAGGTTGACCCGCGAACCGGCCGCGAGCGCGCCGAGGCTGGAGCGCTTGAGGGTCTCGGCCATCACGTCGGCGGTGAACTCCTCGCCCTCGTGCTCGACGACGGTCAGACAGACGCCGTTGACGGCGATCGAGTCGCCGTGCCGCGCCCCGGCCGTGACCACGGGGCCACGCAGCCGGAACCGGGAGGAGTCGCCCAGGTCCTCGACGGCGGTGACCTCACCCAGCTCTTCGACGATTCCGGTGAACACTTAACGCTCCTTCGGGCAGAGGGTCGCGGTGATGCGCAGGTCCTCACCGATCCGTACGGCCTCGGTGGTACGCAGCCGCAACGCCTCGGTGAGGGTGGTGATTCCGGCGTCGGCGAGGGCCGCGGGGCCCGCGCCGAGGAGTACGGGGGCCAGGTAGCCGACGACCCGGTCGACGGCACCGGCCGCGAGGAAGGCGGCGGCCAGGGTGGGCCCGCCTTCGAGGAGTACGGCGCGTACGTCGCGCGCGTACAGGGCCTCCAAGAGCGCGTCGACGTCGAGGCCGCCCGCGGTGGCACGCGGCAGCCGCAGCACTTCGGGCAGGTGGTCGGCGTCGGCGTCCTCGGCCACGGCGATCAGGGTGGGCGCGGCCTCGTCCAGGACCCGGGAGCCCGGGCGTACCGCGCGGGCCTCGGTGTCGATCACGACGCGCAGCGGCTGGATCGCGCCGTCGACGCCGCGGACGGCCAGGTGCGGGTCGTCGGCACGGGCCGTTCCCGAACCCACCACGACGGCGTCGCACTCGGCCCGCAGCCGGTGGACGTCGGCGCGGGCCTCGGCGGAGGTGATCCAGCGGCTGGTCCCGTCGGCGGCGGCGATCCGGCCGTCGAGGGTGGCCGCGTACTTCCAGGTGACATGGGGGCGGCCGAGGCGTACGGCGGTGAGCCAGGCGGTGTTGACCGCTTCGGCCTCGGCGGCCAGCAGGCCCTGCTCGACGTGGACCCCGGCGCGGGTCAGGCGCGTGGCCCCGCCGCGCGCGCCCGGGGTGGGGTCGGCGACGGCGTACACGACGCGGGAGATGCCCGCGTCGATCAGTGCCTGGGAGCAGGGGCCGGTGCGGCCGGTGTGGGCGCAGGGTTCGAGGGTGACCAACGCCGTTCCGCCGCGCGCCCGTTCACCCGCCGCACGCAGGGCGTGCACTTCGGCGTGCGGGCCGCCCGCGCGCTGGTGGAAGCCCTCACCGGCCACGTCCCCGTGGGCGTCGAGCACGACACAGCCGACGACGGGGTTGGGGCTGGTGGAGCCGAGTCCGCGCGCGGCGAGCTCCACGGCACGCCGCATGGCGGCCTGCTCACGCTCGGGCGCTGGGGTGGCCACCGGTTCTCCTGCCTCTCGGGCACGGACTCCGGGGCCTGTCGATGACGACAGAAATTCGACGGACGACGCTCGCCGGGACGTCGCCGGAACCGGGGCAGCGCCGATACGGCGTGCCCGGAAGACGGCGGCGTGCACGAGTGCCCGCCCGCCGCGCACTGCCTCCCATCCGGACTTTCACCGTCGGTCCAGGAATTTCACCTGGTCAACCGGCCGCTGGAGGCGACCGGGTCGCGGACTGTAACCGCCGGTTCGGAATTACACCGACCCCGGAGTGCGCTGCTTCTGGTACCCACTCAGTCTGCCACTTCTGCCACGGCCCGTACGGGTGAACCTGTGTGCGGTGCCTCACAGCAGGTCAGGACGCCGGGCGGGCGGAGGGACGGCGCGGGGCGCGTCGTACGTACCGCTCCACGACTGTCCGGAAAGCCTGCGCGGCCGACGCGTGCGGGTGCACACCCGCCCCGCTGCCGACAAGCTGGCCGGGACGAACGCGCGCGGCACGGCGGCGGGACCGGAGGAACCGAGGCGACATGAGCACGATTCTGGTGACGGGCGGTACCGGAACGCTCGGCAGCAAGGTGGCCGCAAAGCTGGCCCAACAGGGTCACGACGTACGGGTGTTGAGCCGTCACAGCGAGCCGTACGCAGTCGACCTGCGCGAGGGCACGGGCCTGGACCGCGCGGTGGACGGCTGCGAGGCGATCGTGCACTGTGCGAGCACCCCGCGCGGCGGCGACGAGGAGGCGGCAGGCAATCTCGTCGAGACCGCGCAGCGCTACCGCGTCCCTCATCTGGTCTACATCTCCATCGTCGGGATCGACCGGGTGCCGATGGGCTACTACCGCTCCAAACTCGCCGCCGAGAAGCGGATCGAGAACTCGGAGCTGGACTGGACGATCCTGCGCGCCACGCAGTTCCACGAGCTCGCCCTGATGGTCCTGGAGGGTCTCGCCCGGCTGCCGGTCATGCTGCTGCCCAAGGGTGTCCACGACCAGCCGGTCGAGGTCACCGAGGTCGCCGACCGGCTCGCCGAACTCGCGACGGGCGCTCCGGCGGGCCGGGTGCCGGAGCTGGGCGGCCCCGAGATCCTGAGCTTCGAGGAGATGGCCACGGCGTATCTGCGCGCCTCGGGCCGCCGTCGCCGTACCGTCTCGGTGCCGCTGGCGGGCAGGACGTACGCGGCAGTGCGCGCGGGCGGGCTGCTGACCCCCGAACGCGCCGTCGGCAAGGGCACGTTCGAGGAGTTCCTGGCCCGGCGGTTCCCGGCCTGAGGAGCGGGTGGCGTGAGGGGCGGGCGGTGGCGGGTACGAGTCCGACGGGGTGGGTTCGGGGGCGTGCGCGCCGAGGTGTGCGCGCCGGGGGCGTACGTGCGGGAGCGTGCGCGCCGGGGACGCATGAGTGACGGGGCCTGAGTGACGGTGGGGGTTCGGTTCGGATGAGTGTCGGCGGAGGCAGGCGGGGCATCCGGCGGGCGCGGTACGCGGTGGCCGCCGTGTTCGCGGTGCACGGGGCGGTGGCCGGGTCCTTCGCCACCCGGGTGCCGTGGATCCAGGACCATGCCTCGGTGGGCGCGGCGCAGCTCGGCCTGGCCCTCGCGTTTCCGGCGTTCGGCGCCTCGGTGGCGATGCCGATGGCGAGCCGGATCGGCCACCGGTTGGGCAGCCGGGCCGCACTGCGACTGCTGCTCCCGCTGTGGACGCTGTCGCTGGTCCTGCCCGCGCTGGCCACCGGTCCGGCCCTGCTGTGCGCGGCGCTGGCCGTGTACGGGGCGACCTCCGGCATGGCCGACGTCGTGATGAACGCGATCGGTGTGGAGACCGAGAACCGGCTCGGGCGCTCGATCATGTCCTCGCTGCACGGCTGGTGGAGCACCGGCGCACTGGTCGGTTCCGCGGCCGGAATGCTGGCCGCGCACCTCGGTACGGACGCCCGGCTGCACCACGTCCTGGCCTCGGCTGTGCTCACCGTGCTCGGTCTCGCGGCCTGTCGGGGCGTCCTGGATCTGCGGGCCGGGGCGGACGAGGTCGCCCCGCCCCGGTTCGCGCTGCCGCCCGCCGCCGCGCTGCTCATCGGCGCGGTCGGCTTCTGCGCGGTGTTCGCCGAGGGCGCGAGCCTGGACTGGTCCGCGGTGTATCTGCGCGAGCACCTCGGCACCTCGGCGGGCCTCGCCGCCGCGTCCACCACCGGGTTCGCCCTGACGATGGCACTGGCCCGGTTCGCCGGGGACCGGGTGGTGGACCGCCTCGGACCGGTCCGCACGGTGCGCTGGGGCGGCGCAGTGGCCACCGTCGGCGGCCTGTTGGTCGTGCTCGCCCGGCAGCCCGTGACGGCGCTCGCCGGGTTCGCCCTGCTCGGGCTCGGGATCGCGGTGGTGGTGCCGCTCGCCTTCGCCGCGGCCGGGCGCAGCGGTGGCGACCCGGCCCGGTCCATCGCGGGTGTGGCCACGGTGACGTACACCTCGGGCCTGGTGGCGCCGTCGGTGATCGGCGGACTCGCGGACCTGACCAGTCTCGCCGTGTCCTTCGCGCTGGTGACGGCGCTGGCCGCGGGGCTCACGGTGTGCGCGGGCGCGCTGCGCGGCGGGCCGGGCGGCGGCGCACCCCGTGCGCCCACCCGCACCACGGCACCCGCCGCGCGCGCTCCCGGGCGCGAGGCCTGAAGCGCTCTGGCACGCACGACCCCCACCACGCCGAACCGCCCACCGGCACAGAACCCGCACACGTTTCGCCCGTTCCGGGGAAGCTCGCGGGGCGGGGCCACCGGGCGGGCCCGGTGGCTGTAACGCTGCCTGCATGGTCCAGACGGAACGGTTCAGTGCGCCCGCGCGGCGGGTCGACGCGGTGGCACAGCGGCTGCGCGAACTCGGCGCGCGCTGGCCCGCGAGCGACGGCGTCGGGGTCTTCAACCGGGTCTATCTGGCGGTCACGGTGGCGGTCGGACGGGACATCGCCCAGGGCCGCTTCGCGGATCCGCGGGCGGCCGCCGCGCTCGATGTGCGGTTCGCCGAGCGCTACGTACGCGCGGTCGAACTGGTCGAGTCGGGCGGCGCGGGACCCGCGTGCTGGCGGCCGCTGTTCCAGTACCGGAGGCATCCGGGGGTGCAGCCGCTGCAGTTCGCGCTCGCGGGCATCAACGCGCACATCGGGCACGATCTGGCGCACGCCTTGGTCGACACCGCCCGTAGCCTCGCCTGCGACCCGCTGGAGCTGGAGGACGAGTTCGACCGGGTCGGCGAGCTGCTCGTGGCCCTGGAGGAACGGATCCGCGAGGACCTGATGCCCGGTCCCGATCTGCTCCAGGTCGCCGATCCGCTCACGCATCTGCTGGGCTCCTGGAGCCTGGACCGGGCCCGCGACGGCGCCTGGTCCTCGGCCCGTGCCCTGTGGGCCCTGCGCGAATTCCCGGGCCTGGCGGACGAGTTCGGGCAGCGCCTGGACGCGGGGGTCGGTCTGGTGGGCCGGATGCTGCTGACGCCCCTGTCCCGCTGAGGGCGGCGATCCCTGCCAACCACCCTCAGCGCTACGGCAGTTCGGCTCAGTCCTCCGGCAGTTCCACCGGGGCGATCTCGTCGTAGACGTCGCCCGGTCCGGGGTTGGTGGGATCGGTGGCCCCGCCGAACTGCCGCATCACACCCCAGACCGCGTTGAGCGCGGTCTGCACGGCGCCCTCGGCCCAGCCCGCGGTCCAGGACACGTCGTCACCGGCCAGGAAGATGCCGCGCTTGTCCTCGGGCAGCCGGTCCTGCATGAAGTGCGTGAACAGGCGCCGCTGGTAGCGGTAGTGGCCGGGCAGGTTGGCCTTGAACGCGCCCATGAAGTACGGCTCGTTCTCCCAGGAGACGGTCACCGGGTTGCCGATGATGTGCTTCCTGATGTCGACGCCCGGGTAGATCTCGCCGAGCGACTTCAGCATGACCTCCATCCGCTCCTTCGCGGACAGCGGCAGCCACTTGAGACTGTCGTCGCACCAGGTGTACGAGAGGCAGATCACCGCGGGACGGTCGGGTCCCTCGTCGAGCAGATAGGTGCCGCGGGTCATCCGGTCGGTGAGGGTCATCGACATCACGTCGCGCCCGGTGGGCCTGCCCTGGTCGTCCACCGCCTCGTCCAGCCAGAAGGGCCGGTCGACCGGGACGAACAGCTTGGAGGACTCCATGTAGTGGGTGCGCTCCATCGCCGTCCAGTGGTCGATGGGGAACAGGCTCTCGTCGCAGTCGATCTTCGAGAGCAGCATCCAGGACTGGGCGGTGAAGACGACCGAGCGATAGGTGCGGATGTCGCCGTGCGCGTCGGTGACCGTGATCCGGTCCCCGGCGGTGCGGTGCATCCGGGTCACCGCGGGGCGCGGCAGCCCGTCGTGCAGCGAGGACAGCGAGGTGCCGAGCGGCCAGTGCACGATCTTCTGCGGTTCGCGGTCCCACAGCCTGAGCGGGAGCTGCTGGCTGCCGCCGACGATGCCGCGGTGGTGGTCGTCGGCCTCGGTGTAGACGACGCGCAGGATCTCCAGGATGGAGTTGGGGAAGTCGGTGTCCCAGCCGCCGGTGCCGAAGCCGACCTGGCCGAAGATCTCACGGTGCCGGAAGGACTTGAACGCCTCGGAGTCGCACAGGAACCCGTAGAAGGTCTGGTTGTCGAGCTTCTCCACCAGCCGCGCCCAGATCTCGCGGATGCGCGGCACGTCGCGCTCGCGCATCGCGCGGTTCATGTCGGAGAAGTCGGCGCCCTCTTCGAGACAGGCGTTCCAGGCCTCGGCCACCTGCCGGTAGACGTCGGGCAGGTCGTCGAGCGTACGGGCGTAGTGGGACTGGCCCTTGAGGTCGACCACGGTGGACGGGGTGGACTCGGCCAGCGGGTTCGGGAACGGCTTGGTGCGCAGCCCGACGAGGTCGATGTAGTGCTGCAGCGCGGTCGAGGACGGCGGGAAGCGCATCGCGCCCATCTCGGCCGTCAGCCCGGGGTCGCAGCCCTCGAAGCCGACGGTACGCAGCCGTCCGCCGATCCGATCGGCCTCGTACACGACGGGCCTGAGGCCCATCTTCATCAGCTCGTACGCGGTGATGATGCCGGAGAGCCCGCCGCCGATCACCGCGACCTCGGTGCCGTGCTCGGTGGCCGGTACCTGGCCGAGCCCCGCCGGGTGGGCCAGGTAGTCGTCGTAGGCGTAGGGGAAGTCCGGACCGAACATGGTGATCGGCGGCTGCTGGTCGTCTCCGTGCGGGACGGCGGTGGGCACCGTGGACGTCATGGGGTGCGGGCTCCTTGCGCGGGGTGGAACGGCGGGGCGGGTGGTGCGGCGGGGCTCAGGCCTCGGTGCCGTACAGGGCGGGGCGGCGGTCGCGCAGGTAGGTGTTGGCTGCGCGGGAGGCGGCGAGCAGTGCGGGGTCGACGTCGCCGAGGATCAGGTCCTCGGCCGCCTGTGCCCGGGCCTTCGCCGTTCCGTCGGGTCCGGCCAGGGTGGAGTACCCGGTGAAGGTGAACTCCCCTTCGGGGCCGGTGCGGTTGGCGTAGGCGAGGTAGAGCTGGCTCTCGAAGGCACGCACCGGCACCAGACTCTCGGCGACGAAGCGGTACGGCTCCATCAGCGCGGTCGGCACGAGCAGCAGATCGGTGCCCGCCAGCGCGTGGGCGCGGACGTTCTCCGGGAACTCGACGTCGTAGCAGACCAGCATTCCGAGCCGCAGTCCGCCGAGTTCGGCCTGTACGACCTGCTGTTCGCCCGGCGTGAACCAGCGCTGCTCGAAGTCGCCGTACAGGTGCGTCTTGCGGTAGTTCGCCAGCCGGGCGCCGTCGGGGCCGACGAGCTGGGCGGAGTTGTACAGCCGCTCGCCCGCGCGCTCGGGATAGCCGTAGGCGAGGGCCAGGCCGTGGCGTACGGCGATGTCGGCGACCGCCTGTGCCGAGGGGCCGTCGGCCGGTTCGGCGAGTTCCGCGACGTCGGCGCCGATCGCGTAGCCGGTGAGGAACAGCTCGGGTGTGCACAGCAGTCCGGCGCCCTGCGCGGCGGCGCGGGCGGCGGCCTCGTCGAGGAGGCGCAGATTGTCGGCGGTGAACCCGGGCCGTCCGGAGCTCTGCAGCAGAGCGGCGCGCAGCGCGGGCATGCGTGATCCTCGTCGGTGCAGGTGGTGCGGGGGACGCATCGACGGTACGGGCGGCGGCGGGCGGTGAACAAGGCGCGGGCGTTGCTCGTACCCGGCGCATTCATTGCGTTGACCAGGTCGATCGCGGCGATTCGTTGCGGGGGTGTCCGCGAACCCTGGACGAGGGGGCCGGATTGTGGTGGCGGTCACCCCGGGCGTGACGGCGGCGAGCGGTTCGGGGCCCGGGGCCGTGAGGGCGAACCGGCCCTCGGTACCCCTTGCGCCCCTAGGCCGCCGGACCGGTGGAGAACCTGCGCACCAGCGGCGAGAGCACCAGGACCGACTTGGTGCGCTCGACGAAGGGCTCCCCCGCGATACGTTCCAGGACCCGCTCGAAGTGCCGCATGTCGGAGGCGAAGACCTGCACGATCGCGTCGGCGTCACCGGTGACCGTGGAGGCGGCCACGACCTCCGGGTAGCGGGACAGGCCCCGCTCGATGGCCTCGGGCGAGGTGTTGCTGCGGCAGAAGATCTCGATGAACCCCTCGGTCTCGCGGCCGAGGGCGGCCGGGTCCACCCGGACGGTGAAGCCCTGGATCGCCCCGGTCGCGCGCAGCCGGTCCACCCGCCGTTTCACGGCGGGCGCGGACAGGCCCACCCGCTGGCCGATGTCGGCAAAGGACCGGCGGGCGTCCTCGGCGAGGGCCTGCACAATGCGTTCGTCGAGTTCGTTCAGTGGCACGGCGGGTCGTTCATCTCTGTGCGGGGCGGCGGGCACGGGGCGGGCCGCCCGGGGGTGGTACGGCGGGCCGGGCCGAAGGGGGCCACGGACCGCTGAGGCAGTACAGCACGTAAGAGGGGCGGTGCGGCGGCACGGCACCCGGCCGCCCCGTACCGCCCCTCGCCACGGTCAGTTCCAACTGGCGTGCAGCGGCTTGCCCTCCGCGTATCCGGCGGCGCTCTGCACACCGACGATGGCCTTCTCGGCGAACTCCGCCAGGTTGTTCGCCCCGGCGTACGTGCACGCCGACCGCACACCCGCCACGATCGCGTCGATCAGGTCCTCCACCCCGGGCCGGTCGGGGTCCAGGAACATCCGGGAGGTCGAGATGCCCTCCTCGAACAGGCCCTTGCGGGCACGGTCGTACGCGGACTCCTCCGAGGTGCGATTGCGTACCGCACGCGCCGAGGCCATCCCGAAGGACTCCTTGTACAGGCGCCCGTCGGCGGTCTGCTGGAGGTCGCCGGGCGACTCGTAGGTGCCCGCGAACCAGGAACCGATCATCACGTTGGAGGCACCGGCGGCCAGCGCCATCGCGACATCGCGCGGGTGGCGCACGCCGCCGTCGGCCCAGACGTGCTTGCCGAGCCCGCGTGCCTCCTCGGCGCATTCGAGCACCGCGGAGAACTGCGGGCGGCCCACGCCGGTCATCATCCGCGTGGTGCACATGGCGCCGGGTCCGACGCCGACCTTGACGATGTCGGCGCCCGCCTCGACGAGGTCGCGCACCCCGGCGGCGGAGACGATGTTCCCGGCCACGATCGGCACCTTCGGCGCCAGGGACCGTACCGCCCGCACGGCGGCCAGCATCGACTCCTGGTGGCCGTGCGCGGTGTCCACGACGAGGGTGTCCACGCCCGCGGCCAGGAGCTGTTCGGCCTTGCCCGCGACGTCGCCGTTGATGCCCACCGCGGCCGCGATCCGCAGCCGTCCGGCCGCGTCGGTCGCCGGGGTGTAGAGCGTGGCGCGCAGGGCGCCGCGACGGGTGAGGATGCCGCCGAGCCGCCCCTCGGCGTCGACGGCGGGCGCGTAGCGGCGGTTGGCGCCGTCGAGCTGGTGGAAGGCCTCGCGCGGGTCGATCTCCGCGTCCAGGAGCAGCAGGTCCCGCGACATGACCTCGGAGAGCTGCGTGAAGCGGTCGACCCCGGACAGGTCCCGGTCGGTGACCACACCCACCGGCCGGTGCTTGTCGTCGACGACGACCCCGGCGTTGTGGGCGCGCTTGGGCAGCAGTGCCAGGGCGTCGGCCACGGTCTGGGTGGGCGCGAGCACGATCGGGGTGTCCAGGACCAGCGAGCGCCCCTTGACCCAGGAGACCACCTCGGCGACCACGTCGATGGGGATGTCCTGCGGCAGCACCGTCAGTCCGCCGCGGCGCGCGACGGTCTCCGCCATCCGGCGTCCGGCGATCGCCGTCATATTGGCCACCACCAGCGGAACCGTGGTGCCGCTGCCGTCCGGCGTACCGAGATCCACGGCCTGCCGCGAACCGACCGCGGAGCGGCTCGGCACCATGAAGACGTCGTCGTACGTCAGGTCGTACGGGGGACGGATGTCATTGAGGAAACGCAACGTGCTGCACATCCCGTGTATCAGAGGTGGCCCCCGGACAGGACAGCCCGGGGGAAAGCGCACGTACTTCATTGTCCCATGCGCCCGGGGAATCCTTTTTCCGGGAGAATCGTCCGGACCCGGGCGCCCCCGTTCGTAGGATCAGCCGAGCGACAGCAGCACGCGCAGCCCGTCGTGCCGCCGCGCGGCCTCGGTGAACACCTCCTGGGCGATGCCCCATTCCGCGGGCGCGGAGAGCGCGTACCCCTGCCAGCCCGTGATCACCAGAAGCCGCCCGCCGCTCCCGCCGGACAGGGCCGGGCTGTCGGTGAGGCTGTCGGCGAGGGCGTCCCAGTTGCGGCCGAACCAGTCGGGCAGCGCCAGCGCCTCGGCGCAGCGGTCCATGAGGGCGGCCTTGTCGCGGACACCGTGCAGATCGAGTTCCGCCACGGTCCACCCGGCCGCGGCCAGCGCCGTGCGCAGCGGTTCGTCCGTCATCCCCGTACCTCCGCCGCGCTCGTCGCCTGGCCCGCCCGCTTCATCTCAGCACCGCCTCGAAGGACTGGTAGTGGTCGTCGGTGTAGAACAACTCCCCGTCGGCACCGGCCACGATGCGCCGCGCGCCGCGATCGTTCTCGCCGGGGGTCGGCACGGTGTACTCGCGGTAGTGCCCCCTCGGCCGCTCGGGCAGCTCGCGCTCGAAGTTGCGGAACACACTGCCGTCCTTCGGGTACGGGAAGGGCCCGCCCCGGTCGATCAGCCGCAGCGTGCGACGTGCCTCGGGCGGCAGCCGGTCCTCGGGGACGACGGGAGTGCCCCGCGCCCACGCGGGCGTTGCCTCGCCCGTCCCCCGGGCCGGATCGCCGCCGCCCGACGAGCAGCCGCCGAGTACCGGGACCAGGCAGACGAGCAGAAGGCACAGCAGGCGGAGGACGGCCTTGACCATGGCGCCGATGCTGCCACCGGTTACGCCCCGCCGCGTCCGGTGGCCGGGTCAGGCACTGTCCGGGTCGCTCCTGGCCAGCGCGGGTCGCGGTGCCGGTCCGGCCGTCAGCAGGAGGTCGGCGGCCGCCGTGTCGGTGACGAGACTGGTGACCAGGCCCGAGCGCAGCACCGCGTCGATGGCCGCCGCCTTGCGCTGCCCGCCCGCGATGGCGACCACCTCGGGGATCCGGCGCAGCCGGTCCGCCTCGACGGTGATGCACCGCTCCCCCAGGTCACGGCCGACCCGGCGGCCCTGCGCGTCGAAGAGGTGCGCGGACATCTCGGCCGCCACCCCGAGCGAGGCGTAGTGGGCGCGCTCCTCGTCGGAGAGCATGTCGTGCACCGTCGAGATACCCGGCTCCCAGGAGCCGATGGAGACACAGGCGACGGTCACCTTGTCGAAGTACTCGAAGGCCCGGGCGATACCGGTCTGGTTGCGCAGCGCCGCGGCGGTCGCGGGATCGGGCAGCAGCATCGGCGCGTAGATGGGGTGCGCCTCGCCGCCGGAGACCTGGGCGGCACGGCGGACGGCCTCGACCGAGCCGCGCTCCGCGGTCCCGGCGTCGTAGACACCGGTCAACTGGACAACCGTGCAGGGCGGCAGGCGGTCGAGCGCCGCGGCCATGTGGATCGTGGAACGGCCCCAGGCGAGACCGAGTACGTCACCCTCCGCGACCAGTTCGCCGAGCAGGTCGGCGGCCACCTCGCCGAGGTTCTCCGGGTCCGGCGACTCCTCGATCTCGGCCGGTGACTCGACCACGACCGCATGGCGCAGTCCGTAGCGCGCCCGCAGCGCGTCGGAGCGTTCCGCGTCCAGTTCGGCGGGCACCCGGATCTCGATGCGCACCAGATCGCGTTCGAGGGCGGTTTCGAGAACCCGCGCCACCTTGAAGCGGCTGACCCCGAACTCCTCCGCGATCTGGATCTTGGACTTGCCCTCGAGATAGAACCGGCGAGCCATCGCGGCCGCCTGCACCAGCTCAGCAGGCCCCATCCGCATGGCCGAACGTCCCCCTGACGTTCCCGACACGGCGGTCTCCTCACTGCTTGTCACACTCTGGGTTCGCCGTTCATCCTTGCAGATCCGGCGCACTCGATACGCCCCGATGGACGCCGTTCACGTTCCCTTGTCCCAGCGGTTGTCTCAGTGGCCGCAGGCCCAGCTCGCCGCCTCGGTGGCCCGCTCCGCACGCGCCCGCAGCGACCGCACCGCCTCGGCCGGGTCGTCGGCTCCGTAGACCGCCGAACCGGCCACGAAGACATCGGCGCCCGCCTCGGCACACCGTTCGATCGTGGACTCGGAGACACCACCGTCCACCTGCAGCCAGAGCTGGAGCCCGTGCTTGTTGATCATCTCACGCGTACGGCGGATCTTGGGCAGCATGATGTCGAGGAAGGCCTGTCCGCCGAAGCCCGGTTCGACGGTCATGATCAGCAGCATGTCCAGCTCGGGCAGCAGGTCCTCGTACGGCTCGATCGGCGTCGCGGGCTTCAGCGCCATCGAGGCACGGGCGCCCTTGGCCCGGATCTCGCGGGCGAGACGCACCGGAGCCGCCGCGGCCTCCACGTGGAAGGTGACCGAATCCGCGCCCGCCTCCACGTACCGGGGCGCCCAACGGTCCGGGTCCTCGATCATCAGGTGCAGGTCGAGCGGGGTCTCGGTGGCCTTCGCCAGCGACTCGACCACGGGCACGCCGAGGGTCAGGTTCGGGACGAAGTGGTTGTCCATGACGTCGACATGGAGCCAGTCGCTGCCGGCTGCGGCGGACGCCTCCTCCGCCAGGCGGGAGAAGTCGGCGGAGAGGATACTGGGGCTGATCTGAACGGCCATGGCGCCAAGAGTGCCACGGCCGTCGACCGTGCGTGGCAGCGGAGTCCCCGCATGCACGCGGCACCGGTCGCGCAGCACGGACTCGGGGTCCACTGCGGGCGGACCTGCCAGGCCGCCCCCGGCGCGAGGGACATCCATGGCGTACGCACCCCAACAGGACTCGACGGCGCACACACGAGGGGTGGCCCGCTTCGTCTGCGGCCGCCGTACGAAATGGGTGACGGTCCTGTTGTGGCTCGTCGCCCTGGTCGCTCTGGCCCCGCTGGCCGGGAAACTCACCGACGCCCAGGACAACGACGCCCAGTCCTGGCTGCCCGGCAGCGCCGAGTCGACCAAGGTGCTCGACGCGTCCAAGGAGTTCCGCTCCGAACAGATCCCGGCGGTGGTGATCTACGCACGGGAAAGCGGGCTCACCCAGGCCGACAAGGAGCGCGTGCTCAAGGCCGCGAAGGACGTGAAACCGCTGCGGGACCACGGGATCCGCGGCTGGGAGAGCCGGGGCCCGGTCTTCGACCGCCCCGAGAATCCGCGGGCCGCGCAGATCTACGTACCGATCACCATGGACGAGGAGGGCTGGGAGCGGATCACCCCGGCCGTCGACTCGATCCGTGATGTCACCGGCGACAGCAGCGGCGGGCTCACCGTCTACATCACCGGACCGGGCGGTACGTCCGCGGACTTGTCCGAGGCGTTCGAGGGCATCGACTCGACCCTCCTGGTGGCCGCGCTCGCGGTGGTAGTCGTCGCCCTGCTCATCACGTATCGCAGTCCGACACTGTTGATCGTCCCCGTCATCGCGGCGATCGCCTCGCTGCTCACCGCGCAGGCGATCATCTATCTCCTGGCCGAGCACGCCGGGCTCACCGTGAACGGCCAGAGCGCGGGCATCCTCACGGTCCTGGTGTTCGGCGCGGGCACCGACTACGCGTTGCTGCTGGTGGCCCGCTACCGCGAGGAACTGCGACGCCACCACGACCGGCACGAGGCGATGGCCCTCGCCATGCACCGGGCCGGGCCCGCCGTACTGGCCAGTGGCACGACCGTCGTGATCAGCATGCTGGTGCTGCTGTTCGCCGAGATGAACTCCACCAGCGGCCTCGGCCCGGTCTGCGCGATCGGTGTCGCGGTGGCCCTGCTCGCGATGCTGACCCTGTTCCCCGCCCTGCTGGTGATCTTCGGCCGCTGGATCTTCTGGCCGGTCGTCCCGCACGAGGGAACGCCGGAGCCGACCGAACGCGGGGTGTGGGCCCGGATCGGCACCCGTATCGCCAAGCGGCCGCGGGCGGTGTGGGCGGTGACCGCGCTGGTCCTCGCCGCGCTGTCGTTCGGCATCATGCAGCTGCACGCGGCGGGCCTGAGCAACGAGGACACCTTCACCGACACCCCGGACTCGGTGAAGGGCCAGAGGATCTCCGAGCGCTACTTCCCGGCGGGCAGCGGCGACCCGCTCGTCGTGATGACCGACATCGACCGGGCCCCGGCGGTGCGCCGCGCGGTGGCGGGCACCGAGGGCGTCGAGCCGCGCTCGCTCACCGTCCCGCCCGGCACGGCACGCGCCCACGACGGCCGCACGCTGTTCGAGGCGACGATGACGGACCCGGCGGACAGCGCGGCCGCCAAGGACACGGTGAAACGGGTCCGGGACGCCGTGCACGCCGTCCCGGACGCCGACGCCCAGGTCGGCGGCGGAACCGCAGCGCTCCTCGACGCCGACACCGCCTCCACCCACGACAACAAGGTGGTGATCCCCCTCATCCTCGTGGTCGTGCTGCTGGTCCTGATGATCCTGCTGCGCGCCGTGGTCGCGCCGCTGGTCCTCATCGCCACGGTGGTGCTCTCGTACGCGGCGGCGCTCGGCATCAGCGCGCTCGCCTTTAGGCACGTTTTCGACTACGCGGGCGAGGACACCGCCTATCCCCTGTTCGTCTTCGTCTTCCTGGTCGCGCTGGGCATCGACTACAACATCTTCCTGGCGACCCGCATCCGGGAGGAGACCCGCAGACAGGGCACCCGCCCGGGCACTCTCACCGCACTCGCCGCGACCGGCGCGGTGATCACCTCCGCGGGCCTCGTCCTGGCGGGCACCTTCGCCGCCCTGGGCACACTGCCCGTGGTGGGCTTCGCCGAGATCGGCTTCGCGGTCGCGGTCGGCGTCCTCCTCGACACCTTCGTCGTCCGGTCCGTCCTCGTCACGGCCCTGTTCCTGGACATCGGCCCACGCGTCTGGTGGCCGCACCCGCTGTCCCGCCAGCATCCCGAACGGCCGCCCACGACCGGGGCGTTGAAGTAGTCCGGGCAGCGCAGGCGGGCGGCCGTAGGGCGCGGCTCACACCGGTACGGCTCAGCGGGTACGGCTAGCCGGTGCGCCGCAGCAACGCCAGGTACATCGCGTCCGTCCCGTGCACATGGGGCCACAGCTGGATGTCCGGCCCGTCCCCCAGGGCGGGCACATCCGGCAACAGGGGCCGGGCGTCGAGGAGTTCGGCGCCGCCGTCCTTCATGACGTCGTCGACCACGGCGCGGGTCTCGGCGAGGTGCGGGGAACAGGTGGCGTAGCCGACCACGCCGCCGACCCGTACCGAGGCCAGGGCGGAACGCAGCAGCGCGCGCTGGAGCGGCGCGAAGCCCTCCAGGTCCTCGGGCCTGCGCCGCCACCGCGCCTCGGGCCGCCGCCGCAGGGCGCCGAGGCCGGTGCAGGGCACGTCCATGAGGACACGGTCGAAACTGCCGGGACGCCAGGGCGGCCGGGTCCCGTCGGCGGTGATCACCTGGTACGGACCGGGGTTGCCGTCCAGCGCCCTGGCGACAAGGCCCGCCCGGTGCGGCTGCTTCTCGGCGGCGAGCAGCACGGCGCCGCGCCCGGCGGCCAGGCCCGCGAGCATGGCGGCCTTGCCACCGGGCCCCGCGCAGCCGTCCAGCCACCGGGTGTCGCGGCCCTCGACCGGCGCCGAGGCCAGTGCCAGGGCGACCAGTTGACTGCCCTCGTCCTGCACCCCCGCACGCCCCTCGCGCACCACGTCGAGCGCCCCGGGCTCGCCGCCCTCGCTCAGCCGTACCGCATGCGGCGACCACCGGCCCGGCAACGCCTGGTCGGCGCCCACGGATTCGAGCACCTCCTCGGCGGTGGCCCGCCCCGGCCGCGCGACCAGGGTCACCTCGGGACGGTCGTTGTCGGCCTCCAGCAGGTCCTCGATACCCGCCCGGCCGCCGCCGAGCGCGTCCCACAGCGCGGAGACGATCCACCGCGGATGCGAGTGCACCACGGCCAGATGGTCCTCGGGGTCCTCGTCGTACGGCGGTGCCACCCGCTCCAGCCAGCCGTCCAGGTCGTCCTCGGCGATCTTGCGCAGCACCGCGTTGACGAACTTGGCGCGGCCGTCGCCGAGGACGACCCGGGCCAGCTCCACCGTCGCCGACACCGCGGCGTGGGCGGGGATACGGGTGCCGAGCAACTGGTGCGCGCCCAGCGTGAGTACGTCCAGGACGGGCGGGTCGACCTCGCGCAGCGGCCGGTCCACACAGGCCGAGACGACCGCGTCGTACGTGCCCTGGCGGCGCAGCGCCCCGTAGACGAGTTCCGTGGCCAGCGCGGCGTCGCGGGCGTCGAAGCCGCCGCCCTCCCGGGCCTTGCGCAGCAGCGGCGGCAGGACCAGGTTGGCGTACGCGTCCCGCTCGTCGACGGCGCGCAGCGCCTCGAAGGCGAGGATGCGCACCGGGTCCTTCTGCGGGCGGCGGTAGGGCTTGCCGCGGTTGCCGGGCTTGCGGGGACGCCGGTTCGGCTGGTCGTTCAAAGGTGCTCCGCTGCGAAAGGCTGCCCGCCCGGGCCGCCGGACGGCGGGGCGGGCGGATGGTCAGACCTCCCAGGATAGTGCCCCTGTGGGCTGCGCCGGTCCCGTCACGGACGGGCCGACGCGGCCCCTTGAGCCCCTGGTCACGGCCGCTCGGCGGTCAGCCGCCGCTGCCGCCCTGGCCCACGCGCTCACCGGCGCCGATGCGCACCCCGCGGGCCCAGTCGGCGGCCCGCATCGGCTTCTTGCCCTGTGCCTGCACCCACACCAGCTCCACGGCGTGCGAGCCCGTACCGACGTGGACGTGGTTCTTGCCCACGGACAGCTCGCCCGGCGTCAGGTCGGTGTGGTCGGGGGCGGGCAGGGCCTGGACGATCTTCAGACGCTCCTCGCGGAAGACGGTCCAGGCACCGGGGGCCGGGGTGCAGCCGCGCACGACGCGGTCGACCCTCATCGCCGGGGCGCGCCAGTCGATCTCGGCGTCCTCGACCGTGATCTTCGGGGCGAGCGTGACACCGTCGGCGGGCTGGGGCACGGCCTGCAGACTGCCGTCCTCGATGCCGTCGACGGTCGCCGCGAGCAGCCCCGCACCGGCGAAGGCGAGCCGGGTCAGCAGATCGCCGCTGGTGTCGGTGGCGCGCACCTCCTCGGTGACCGTGCCGAAGACGGGCCCGGAGTCCAGCCCTTCCTCGATACGGAAGGTGGCGGCGCCGGTGATCTCGTCGCCCGCCATCACCGCGTGCTGCACGGGGGCCGCGCCGCGCCAGGCGGGCAGCAGCGAGAAGTGCAGGTTGACCCAACCGTGTGCGGGGATGTCCAGGGCGACCTTCGGCAGCAGCGCACCGTAGGCGACCACCGGGCAGCAGTCCGGAGCGATCTCGCGCAGCCGGTTCAGGAAGTCCTCGTCCTTCGGCCGACGCGGCTTGAGCACCTCGATCCCGGCCTCCTCGGCCCGCTGCGCCACCGGACTGGCCACCAGCCGCCGCCCGCGGCCCGCGGGTGCGTCGGGCCGGGTGACGACGGCCGCCACCTCGTGCCGGTCGGAGGCGATCAGGGCGTCCAGTGCGGGAACGGCGACCTCGGGGGTGCCGGCGAAGACGAGCTTCATGGGTGACGTACGGCCTCTCGGGCGGTGGTGACGACCGGTGCGCGGGACCGGTCGTGACGGTCGGTTGGCTGCGGCTGCTGCGGAAGTGGCTACGGGCGCGGCTCGGGGAGCCGGTGCCCGGACGTCGGTTGTCGGGTTCTCCGGACGGTCCAGAGTTCTCCAGTCTATGGAGCCGCGGAGCCGATCGCCCCGGGGGCGTGCGACGGGGCGCGCGCTTTGCGCATATGCCCACGCGCCCCCACAGCGTGACCAGTGGCGCGGTAGCGCGTTGGTCAAGACAGAGTTGACCAAGGGGGAGGCGTACGCGTACGCGTCCCCCATCCGCTTCCACGCCGGTTCGAGAGGCTTGTTTCATGGCCGACCACGCAACGCACGACGCCCAGGCACGAGCCAGCCTGCACCTGTTGGTGCGGGACATCGAGCGGGTCCGCCGGCAGGTGGACGCACTGCGCACCCTCACCGCACAGCTCGGCAACGTCTACCGCCCGCGCCGCTCCGGCCCCTCCACGGGCTTCGTCGTCTACGGCCGTGCCCCCGCGCCGACCGTCCGCCTCGCCCAGGAACTGCGCGACAGCGTCGAGACCTTGGTGACGGCGGCCGTCGACTTCGACCGTTCGCTCGGCTTCTCCTGGGACGCGGTCGGCTCCGCGCTCGGCGTCACCAAGCAGGCCGTGCACCGGCGTTACGGTTCCCGCCGCCCCGCGGCCCAGCAGCCCACCGAGACCGAGCACACCGCGGAGACCCCGGCTCAGGTCGCCGTGGGGCAGCCGCTCCCGACGGTTCCCGCCGCCCGCGCCATGCCCGCCCAGCCCACCTCCGGCCTGCTGCGCGAGGACGGCACCCGTCCCGCCCGCGAGGAGCAGCCCGCCCGACCCGGCGCCTTCCCCGGCCCCCGCGGCCACTGAAATCCCTGTCCCGCCAGGCGCGCTCACGCCCGGGCCCACCCGCCCAGCCGCCCCGTTCCCGGTGTCTTGCCGCGCCCAGGGGCGGCTGAACTCTGGGGTGGGCGGGGGGAGTTGAGGTCGCGTACCGGGTGTGCGGTGCGCACGCGAACCGGGTGCGCGGCGCACGGACCGAGGCGGCGGCTGCCTTTCCCTCTCGCTTCGCCGCCGCGACGACATTCACCGGCGCCGCCGTGAGGGCCCACCTCCGCGCGGGCCCCCTGCCGCGCCCTCGTATCGCCCCTCAGCCGATGTCCGGCGGATCCACCCTGATCCGCACCGGCTCCGCCTCCGCGCGTCCCGCCTTCGCCATACGGGCGACCTGGGCCGCCTTGAGCGCCGCGGCCATCGCCGCCCCGGTGCCCGGAGGCACCCGGATCAGCGCGCGTTCCCACTGCTCACCGGGTGGCGGCGCCCCGGTCCTGCGCGCGCCGCCGGGACGGGTGACCGGCAACGGCACGGGGCCCAACACCTCGGCGTCCGGAGGCAGTTCGGCTTCGCTCAGGAAGGCGGCCACCGCGGTGGGCGGTCCGGAGACCGCGGCCATCCTGGACACCGGCGGAAAGCCCAGCTCGGCACGCTCTTCGAGCTCGCGCACCGCGTGCCCGACCGGATCCCAGCGCACCAACGCCTGGACCGGGCGCAGCGCGGGATCGGCGACGATCACCACGGTGCCGCCCACGTCCTGCCCGCGCACCAGCGCCGCCGCCGAGATCCAGCGGCGCAGTGCCTCCTCCCCCGCGCGCAGATCGGGACGGCCGAGCATGGCCCACCCGTCGAGCAACAGCGCGGCGGCGTAACCGGATTCGGCCACCGGCTCGGCACCGGGCGTACTGACCACGAGCGCGGGTGACCCGGGGACGGTGTCGAGCACCTGCTCCCGGCCGGAGGTCCGTACCGGCACCGCGGGAAAGGCGCGCCCGAGCTCCTCCGCCGTCCGCCGCGCGCCGACCACACTGGCGCGCAACCGGAAGCCGCCGCACTCCGGGCAGTGCCAGCGCGGCTCCTGCCGACCGCACCACGTACAGCTCAACTCGCCCCGGTCACCTGCCTGCAGCGGCCCGGAACAGTGCCGACACCGTGCGGGCTCACGACACCGCTCGCAGGAGAGCCGCGGTACGTACCCACGTCGCGGCACCTGGACCAGCACCGGCCCGGTGCGCAGCCCCTCGCGGGCGATCTCCCAGGCCAGACTCGGCAACCGGGCGGCGCGCGCCGCACCGTCCCTGGCCACGTCGGTGTCCCCCACCGTGCGCACCAGCGGCGCCGCGCCGCGCATCCGCGTCCGGTCGGCGGCCAGCGGCTGCGCCCAGCCGCTCCTGACCAGTTGGGCCGCCTCGACCGTACAACTCCAACTACCCAGCAGGAACGCGGACTTGGACTTGGCCGCCCTCAGCAGCAGCACCTCGCGGGCGTGCGGCTGGGGGGCGTGCTGCTCGCTGTGGCTGCCGTCGCCGTCCTCCCACAGGGCCACCAGACCGAGGTCGCGCACCGGTGCGAACATGGCGGCCCTGGTCCCGATCACCGCCCGGACCGAGCCGCGTTGCACGGCCAGCCATTCCCGGTACCGCTTCTCGGGCCCGGCGTCCGCGCTGAGCACCGCGTGCCGCCCCTCGCCGAGCACCGCCGTCAGCGCACGGTCCACCCGGGCCAGGGCCCGCCCGTCGGGCAGTACGGCGAGCGCGCCGCGGCCGGAGGCGAGCGTCGCGGCCACGGCGGTGGCCAGTTCGACGGCCCAGTCGGGTCCGGGCAGCGCGGTCCACACGGCGCGCGGCGCACCCCCTGCGGCCAGCGCGGACACAAAGGCCCCGCCCGTCGGATACCGCTCCCAGCCCCCCGGCGCGGGCGCGGCGGGCGGCGGCAGCGGCTCCGGCGAGGGCTTCTGCTCGGCCCGCGCCCTGCGCGGCGGGATCGCGAGTTGCAGCACATCGGCCACACTGCCCGCGTACCGGTCGGCCACCGACCGTGCCAGATCGAGGAGTTCGGGCGTCAGGACCCGTTCCGGCGACACCACCTGCGCCAGCGCCGCCAGCGGCCCGGCGTAGTCCGACTCGGCCACCCGCTCCACCAGGAACCCGTCGACCAGACCGCCGCCCTCACGGCGCCCCTTGTGCACCTGCCGCCGTCCGGCCCCGAACCGCACCCGCACCCGCACACCCGGCTGCGCCTCGGCGTCCAGTTCCTCCGGCACCGCGTAGTCGAAGTACCGGTCGAGATGCAGCACCCCCTTGTCGACAAGTACCCGCGCGACGGGCAACTCCCCGGCAAGCGCCGCCCCCCGCCACGTCCGCGGCTTCGCCCGCGGCGCCCTCGCCTCCCGCACACTCTCCCGAATGAACGCAAGCTGCTCCGGCGGCGCACCCTCCCCACCGCCTGGGGCCCCGTTCTCGCTGCTCATCCTGCCTTCCTACCAGATGGGGCGGACAGGGGGCGGGGGCTGTGGACGAGGAGCAGAACCACGCGAGGCAACAGCGAGGCGACGCGCGGGCCCCTCAGAACGCTGTGCTGCCCGCTACCCACGGAGTTGGCCGAATCAGCGCTGTCGACAGGCCCTGACGCATGAGGTTCGCTTCGACCCGGCATAAATGGAAACGGGAAACTCCACCGACGACCTTGCACCTGCTACCAGTACGCGACGACTCTTACTTGGCCGCCACAAAGCTTCCGGCTTCGGCGGCTCTCGACTCAAGGGGGTAGGGGTGCTGGACAGAGCACATTTGTTCGGAGCCGAGCTGCGCCGCTTACGCCTGGCGGCAGGGCTCACCATCGAGCGACTGGCCACCACGATTCACTACAGCAAGGCCCAGATCAGCAAGATCGAAACAGGCAGGAAGCAACCGACCGTAGAGTTCGCCCGCCTCTGCGACACCGCGCTCGCCGCGGAAGGCGCACTGCACGAGCTGGTCGCAGCCCCGACCGCCGACAGCAGCGGCGACAGTGAACGCGGACCGAGCAGGCGCCAGGTCATGGTGGTGGGCGCAGTCTCGGCCCTGGGGGTCCAGAACCTTCCCGTCGCATCGCCACAACCGCTTTCAGCCGCACCCTCCACACAGGAGGTCGGGGTTCTCGAGGCCGCACGCGTCATGTTCGATCAGTTCCGGCTCCTCGGCCAGGTGACCCCGGCCCGCTACGTCCTCCCCGGACTTGATCAACAGACCCAGGCGCTCACCGGTCTGGCTCGTACAAGCAGCCCGCGCACGGCTCGCAAACTGCTCGAACTGGCCGCCCGCTACGCCGAGTTCGCGGGCTGGATGGCCCAGGAAGCGGGCGACGTAGCGCAGGCCGCCCAGTGGACGCAGACAGCGGTCGACTTCGCGGAGTTCACCGGCGACTCTCCCCTGCCCCACTACGCTCAGGTCCGCCGTGGCCTCCTCGCCTATTACTCCGGCGACGCGGCGCGGACCGTCGAACTGGCCGGCTCGGCCCAGTCGGATCGTCTCCCGCCACGCATCCGAGGACTCGCCGCTCAGCGCCAGGCTCAGGGCCATGCTCTGGCAGGCGAGCACGCCGCCTGTATGAAGTCCCTGGATCGCGCACGGCACCACTTCGCGAGCGACGCCCTGATCGAGCGCGATCCCGCCCTCGGGCCCACCAATCTGCACGACCCGGCGGCCATGGTCGCCGCCTGGTGCCTCCTCGACCTGGGGCGCCCCCGGCAGGCAGCGCTCGCCCTCGACACCGAATGCGCCCGCATCCCGGAGGGCGCCATCCGGACCCAGGCCCGCTACGGAGCACGACGCGCGCTGGCCCATGCCATGGCAGGCGACATCGACCAGGCGTGCGCCCTCACGCACGCCTTGCTGGGACCGCTCTCCTGCGTCTCCTCGGCCACCATCCAGCTCGACGTGCGACGGCTGAACCGGACCCTCATGCGCTACCGCTCCAAGGAGTCGGTACGGCAGCTGCTGCCCGGCCTTGCCGCCGCGATGCACAGCAACACGGTCTGACCGGCACCTCGTCCCCGAACCACTCACCTCACGCCTTCTCACCCGGAGGGGTCTCCACGCCATGCCGGAAATCTTCATCAACTACCGCACCGGAGACGGTGAACACGTAGCCACCATCCTGTTCCAGGAGCTGACTCACCGGTTCGGAGAGGACGCCGCTTTCCGGGCGAGTGATTCCATCCGGCTCGGCCAGAATTACTCCAGCGAGCTCGTCCGCGGAGTTCGTCGAGCCTCGGCCTTCCTGGTTGTCGTCGGGCCGAACTGGGCGTCCGCGCCTCAGTTGCACGACAAGAACGACTGGGTCCGTAAGGAGATTCTCGAAGCCCTTTCCTGCGAAGTCCCCATCGTTCCGGTGCTGGCGAGTCGCACGATCGAGCGCTTGCGGCCGGATCAACTACCTCAACCTCTCAGGCGCATCGCGAACCTACAGTCAGCCCGCTATGACACCCAGGATCGGGAAGGCTCGCTGACCAAACTGGTGGACGAACTCCTCTTTCTCGTGCCCTCGTTGGCCGAGAAGGCGAAGAACAAGGCGCAGCCGGGCCAAGGTCCGGCCGAGAGCCCGCGGAACGTCATCAGCGGAGGATCCCAGGGATCGACCTTCCAGAGCGGGGAGATCTCGGGCGATGTGTACTCGACCTCGATCGACCGGGCGCACGGCCCTGTGCACACAGGGAAGGGCAACCAGAACTTCCATACGCATCAGGCGGGTTCACACGTGTCACACGGGAACGGCGCCACGCACTTCTCGGGGGACAACAACGGGCAGGTCCAGAACTCCCACGCCGATGCTCGCCTCGAACTCGACGAGGGCGGCGAGTAGTGGGGGACAGTTTCGCCACCACCATCGGGTTCGCCGCCCATGCACACACCGGCGACGGCCCCCAGAACAACTATCACTACACCTACTACAACGCGCCTGGCCCGGAGAGTCCGAGACTCCTGGTCCGGGACCATCTGCGCCGGCTCGCGGACCACTACGTACAGCCCGCGGAATATCGGACCGCGCGAAGCACCCTTCATACGCGCGGCATGGTCCTGATCCGTGGCGAAGCAGGCAGCGGACGCAGGGCGACGGCGCAAATGCTGCTGCACACGTATGGCGAGCAACTCACGGCGCTGCGTGAGATTCCCCCCGAGAACGGCAAGGGACAAGCGGAGCTCAGCCGTGAGGGACTGGGCATTCGGGAAGGGCTGCTGCTCGACCTGGCCCATATCGATCGCGAGAGCTGGAACAAACTTCAGCGCGAACTGCCCTCGTTCCATCAGGCCGTGCAGAACAACGGATCGAAGCTTGTCGTCGTGCTGCCTTTGACGGCGGATGGCCGACTGGACGACGTCGACCTTCAGCAGCATGCCGTGACCATCACGCGCCCCGACTCAATGGCCGTACTCCGACGGGCCCTGAGCCCACTGGGCGAACCTGCCCTGCCACCCGATCCTCCTCCCGAGGAACTGACGAGGTTCCTCAACGAGGTGGAGCGCCTCAACGAGGTGGCTCACCTCGCTGCCGTGATCGAGGAGCAATGGCTGCTCCGCAGGAGCACCGACCCGTCACAAGTGTGCAAGGACGCCGTCGACGGTCTGCTGCGGACCGCCGACAACGTGACGGACCAGCTACGAGAGATCAGTTGGGCACACCACAAGGCCCTGCTGCTCTCGACTGCGATGCTGGAACGGGGCCGCCCCTCGGCCGTGTCCGCGCTGGCCGCAGGCTTCCTCCATCGCGTCAAGCAGCCAGAAGAACCGGCGGAGCCGCTTGCCCGCTCGGATTTGTCCGAGCAGTTCGAGATCATCGACGCCCAACACGACCCTGACGGCAAGGTCCGTTTCAACAAGCCCGGCTTTGCCTCTGCGGTTCGCGCCCACTACTGGGACTACCGACCATGGCTACGGCAGACCATGCGTGCCTGGGTGATCGATACGATCACGCACCCCCCGCCCCAGAGCCCAGGCCCCTCTCTCGACGACAACGAACGTGCCGCGCTCATCGAGTCGTTCACGGGCCAGCTCATGCGTACCGAATCCGTCGACGGCCTCACGGCATTCGCTTCCGCACTCGCTCGACACGACAGTGACAGGTCGCGTACAGCCGCGGTCGACACACTTCGGCAGGGTCTGAACCACCCTCCGTGGGAGAGGGCTGTCCGCCAGCAGCTCTACACATGGTCCAGGTCCACGGAGGCTTCCGCTTCCTATCTGGACCCAGTACTGATCGCGACGTGCAGTGGACCGTTGGCGGAGAGGTTCCCGGACCAGGCGCTGGTCCGTCTGCATCATGTGGCACGCCGGTCGGGCCAGGACAGGGCGGCGGTGCGTGCCATCCGCGACCTCGTCGCGGAGAACGTCCGCATCCACGGCCTTCTGTTCGACCGGCTCGCGGACGGACTGAGGGACCAGAGCCCGCAGACACCGGACGTCGGCCTGTTCCTGGAATTCTCCGCTCCGAACGAGCTCCTGTTACCGGTTGGCTCCCCCGGACACATCCTGCTCGCCTCCTCCGCCTCAGCCGCGAAATCACTGGCCAAGTGTTGGGGCAAGCTTCTCAGGGAGCAACCAACTCCCGTGTGGGGCAACCGCCTTGAAACCTGGCTGACCGCAGTTCACGAAGCGACTTCCCGAGACGCGGAACAGCTGCTGGACATCCTTATGAACGCCTGCGGCGACAACACCCGCTCCTACGGCCTCCTCTACCGGGTCGCCCGCCGCCACTCTCTGCGAAGTCTCGTCCTGCAACGCATCAATCAGGCGCAGGGCTACCGCACCACGCCCACCGGCCCCTGACATCTACCGACCGGGAGATCTCCATGAGTTCTGGCCATTCGACGATGACAGGGTTCCTCGCAGCCATCGTCGCGCTGTTGCTCGTCATCACCGGCCTGGTCACCGAGTGGCCGTACTGGGCCTGGCCCGCCGCAGCGGCGGCGCTGGCCGCGGCGACCTCGACGCTGCTGTGGATTCAGCGCCGGCGTACGCCGTTCATCCCGCCCGAATGCACCCTCGAACCCCAGTCGCCGCTGCCACCCGTCGAACGCTGGGAGCAGGTACTCAAACGCGTCCCGCTGCCCACGGCGAAACCCGACTACGACTGCCTCCTCAGTGCCACCGTGCGCTGGCGCCCAGAGGACGCACCAGCCTGGGCGCCTGTGGTGAACTACGCCGGACTTGCGGTCAACGCCATTCTGGAGCGGGCGAGCCAGGTCACTGCCGGGGCCGACCCGACGCGGCTCTCACTCACCGAGCACGTGCTCAGCGGGGAGCTGGCCGTCATGGAGTCCGACGACACGGGGCGGCTGCTCGCCATGGCAGTGGATGTCCGCCTCACACTCAGCGACGAGGACCGGGAAAGACTCCAGAAGCTGGCCACCGTACGCAAGAACGAAGCCGTCTGGGAACACGAGCGCCGATGGGAGATCAGCAGGCGCAGCTATCTCAGCGACGACGTCCTGAAGACAACGGGATCCGCCGTTGTCTGGTGGCTGGCGAAGAACGACGACAAGATCGACAAGACTGTTTCGGACATCGGCCTGCTGACCGAGCTCGCCTCCGCTGCCAACGACCAGCCCGTTCCCCGGGACTTCCAGCGCTTCGTCCCCGGCTTGAGCGAGGTGCCGGAGCCGGAGGAGCCGGTCTGGGAACCCTGTGAGGAGGCGGAGTGGGAGCCCGAGGAAGCCGGGTGGGAGGCCGAGGAGGCTGCGGAAGAGCCGGTGTTCCGACCGGAGGACTACTTCCGGATGGCCATGGACGCGTCCGGTGTCGGTGAGGACGACGCCGAGCGTCTCCTGTTCATGGACCGTGTCCGTGACGCCGCCTGGGTGACCGGTCTCCACGACTTCGCGGTGGACCTGGGCTACGAACCGCCCCGGGAAGAGGAACCGGACACGGGAGACCCCAACCCCTCCGACAGCGGACCAGGGGATGCGAGCGAAGGAAACCAGGAGTCGAGCCGCGAAGAGCCGCCCATGCGTTCCTCGTTCGGCCCGCACTTCAACGGGGATCCGTCGTACGACTGAGGCCGGTGGGACAAGGCGCCACCCCCTGCCAACAGGACGAGGGCCCGGCTCCCCATGGGGACGCCGGGCCCTCTCGTGCCTCTGGTTCGAGACCTCAGTGCGGCTTTCGCCGAGTGATCACAGCCCCGCAGCAGCCTTCAACGCCGCCACCCGGTCCGTCTTCTCCCAGGTGAACTCGGGCAGCTCACGGCCGAAGTGGCCGTACGCGGCGGTCTGCGCGTAGATCGGGCGGAGCAGGTCGAGGTCCCGAATGATCGCGGCCGGGCGGAGGTCGAAGACCTCGCTGATCGCGGACTCGATCTTCTCGGGGGCGACCTTGTGGGTGCCGAAGGTCTCGACGAAGAGACCGACCGGCTCGGCCTTGCCGATGGCGTAGGCGACCTGGACCTCGCAGCGCGAGGCAAGGCCCGCGGCCACGACGTTCTTGGCGACCCAGCGCATCGCGTACGCGGCCGAGCGGTCCACCTTGGACGGGTCCTTGCCGGAGAAGGCGCCGCCGCCGTGGCGGGCCATGCCGCCGTAGGTGTCGATGATGATCTTGCGGCCGGTGAGGCCGGCGTCGCCCATCGGGCCGCCGATCTCGAAGCGGCCGGTCGGGTTGACCAGGAGGCGGTAGCCCTCGGTCTCCAGCTTGATGCCGTCGTCCAGGAGCGCCTTCAGCTCGGGCTCCACGACGAACTCGCGGATGTCCGGGGCGAGCAGCGAGTCCAGGTCGATGTCCGAGGCGTGCTGCGAGGAGACGACGACCGTGTCGAGACGGACGGCCTTGTCGCCGTCGTACTCGATGGTGACCTGCGTCTTGCCGTCGGGGCGCAGGTAGGGGATGGTGCCGTTCTTGCGCACCTCGGACAGACGGCGCGAGAGGCGGTGGGCCAGGCTGATCGGGAGCGGCATCAGCTCGGCGGTCTCGTCGCAGGCGTAGCCGAACATCAGGCCCTGGTCGCCCGCGCCCTGCTTGTCGAGCTCGTCCTCATCGCCCTCGACACGCTTCTCGTACGCGGTGTCGACACCCTGGGCGATGTCGGGCGACTGCGCGCCGATCGACACCGAGACGCCACAGGAGGCGCCGTCGAAGCCCTTCTTGGAGGAGTCGTAGCCGATCTCCAGGATCTTCTCGCGCACGAGCTGCGCGATCGGCGCGTACGCCTTGGTGGTGACCTCACCCGCGACGTGGACGAGTCCGGTGGTGATCAGGGTCTCCACGGCGACCCGGGAAGTCGGGTCCTCCCGCAGAAGCGCGTCGAGGATCGTGTCGCTGATCTGGTCAGCGATCTTGTCGGGGTGGCCCTCGGTGACAGATTCCGAGGTGAAGAGACGGCGGGACACATCGCTCCCTGTGGTTGCAGCGGCTGCTGGCTGATCAATGTCGAACCGGCCGGGAGCTGCGCCCGGCGTGGTCCGAGGCCAGTTTATCGGTCGTATTCGGTTTCGGGTCCAGGAGTCTCGACACATAGGACCCCTGTGACCTGCGACACCCGCATTCTGCGTCACTTTCGACCCGGTTCGCCAGGGCCACGCCGCCGGAAAGAGAGCTGTTCACAAGCCCGACACGAGGGGGACTCAGGGTTCCGTTCGAGGTGCCGGCCCGGCCCTCGCGAGGGCCGGGAGACGTGCTCACGGAGTGAGACGGGCGGCCACCAGATCCCAGACGAGGTCGGCGAGCGCGTCCTTCGGACCGCTCGGAACGGGGGTCTCGCTGCCGTCCGCGCCGAGCACGACGGCCTCGTTCTCCTCGGCGCCGAAGGTCTTGTGCTCTCCGACCTCGTTGACGACCAGCAGGTCACAGCGCTTACGGGCGAGTTTGGCGCGGCCGTTGGCGAGGACGTCGTCGGTCTCGGCAGCGAAGCCCACAACCACCTGGCCGGGGCGGGCGCGCTCGGCGGAGATCTCCGCGAGCACATCGGGGTTGCGCACCAGCGTGACCGGCTCGGGCTCCTGCCCGTCCTTCTTCTTGATCTTTCCGGTGGCGTACGCGGCGGGGCGGAAGTCGGCCACAGCTGCGGCCATCACCACGGCGTCGGCCTCGGCGGCGGCCTTGACGACGGCCTCCCGCAGTTGCACGGCGGTGCCGACCGGGACGACGTCGACCCCGGCCGGGTCGGGCAGCGTCGGGTTCGCCGAGACAAGAGTCACTCGGGCGCCGCGCGCGGCCGCGGTCCGCGCCAGTGCGTAGCCCTGCTTCCCGGAGGACCGGTTGCCGAGATAGCGCACCGGGTCCAGCGGCTCACGGGTGCCACCGGCGCTGATCACCACGTGCCGTCCGGTCAGATCGGGCTCCCGGACGCCGCGGGCGAGCACCCGGCGGCACAGCTCGAAGATCTCCGCCGGGTCGGGCAGGCGGCCCTTGCCGGTGTCGACGCCGGTCAGTCGGCCTACGGCGGGCTCGACCACGACAGCGCCGCGGCGGCGGAGTGTGGCGACGTTCTCCTGGGTGGCCGGGTGCTCCCACATCTCGGTGTGCATCGCGGGCGCGAAGACCACCGGACAGCGCGCGGTGAGCAGGGTGTTGGTGAGCAGGTCGTCGGCGAGGCCGTGGGCCGCCTTGGCGAGGATGTCGGCGGTGGCGGGGGCGACCACGACCAGATCGGCGCGCTGGCCGATGCGGACGTGCGGCACCTCGTGCACATCGGACCAGACCTCGGTGGCGACCGGGTTCCCGGACAGCGCCGCCCAGGTCGCCGCCCCCACGAACTGCAGCGCGGACCCGGTGGGCACCACGCGTACGTCGTGCCCCGACTCGGTCAGCCGCCGCAGCAGCTCGCACGCCTTGTACGCGGCGATGCCTCCGCTGACCCCGAGAACCACCTTCGGCTTGTCCACCGTCCGCCTCTCCCCTGCTCGCACCGTGTTCACGGTGACCGGCGTCCGGCCGCCCCGGCGTGAGCCGGGACGGGACCGGATACGCGTCCTTGCTCCATGACACACCACAGGCCCGGCAGGTACCTCGTCGGCTCTCGCCGGGAGGTACGCCGGGCCTGTCGTGAAATTCCCGAGCCGCTCGACTTTCTTCGAGCGGGGGAACCGAACAGCCCGCAGGCGGTCCCGATCCTGCTCGCAGGGCTGCTTACTGAGCCGGGCCCTCGATGGCCTCGGAGGTGAGCAGACCGGCGTTGATCTCGCGCAGGGCGATCGAGAGCGGCTTCTCGTGGACGTGCGTGTCGACGAGCGGACCGACGTACTCGAGGAGGCCCTCACCGAGCTGGGAGTAGTACGCGTTGATCTGACGCGCGCGCTTGGCCGCGTAGATCACCAGGCTGTACTTCGAGTCGGTGGCCTCGAGGAGCTCGTCGATCGGCGGGTTGATGATGCCCTCGGGCGCGGTGATGGAAGAGGACACGCTCTACCTTCCGAACGATGAGACAGAAACTTGCAGAAAGAAACCTACGCACTGTCGGAGCCGCGGGGTGGTGATGCGGTCCTGCTGTGTGCGGCTGGTCGACGCGGGAGTCAAGCTCCCGGTCACAGTACGTCCATCAAGGCTAGCAGCTCGCGGGACACGTCCTCGACGGCGGTGTTGACGAGCGTGACGTCGAACTCCGACTCGGCGGCCAGCTCGGTCTTCGCTGCCTCCAGACGGCGCTCGATGACCTCGGGTGCCTCGGTGCCCCGGCCGGTCAGCCGACGCACCAGTTCCTCCCACGAGGGCGGCGCCAGGAACACCAGACGCGCCTCGGGCATGGACTCGCGCACCAGACGCGCCCCCTGGAGGTCGATCTCCAGGAGTACGGGCTCGCCCGCTTCGAGGCGCTCCAGCACCGCGCGACGCGGGGTGCCGTAGCGGTTGCCGGCGAACTCGGCCCATTCGAGCAGTTCGCCGTTGGCGACGAGCTTGTCGAACTCGTCGTCGGTGACAAAGAAGTACTGCACGCCGTGCTTCTCACCGGGTCGCGGCTTACGGGTCGTCGCCGACACCGAGAGCCAGACCGCGGGGTGTTCCTTGCGCAGATGGGCGACGACCGTGCTCTTGCCGACCCCGGAAGGGCCGGAGAGCACGGTCAGCCGCGGACGAGCGTCCGGGGACTTGGGGGTCGTCCCCCGGGATGTTGCAGCCATGCAGCGATTATCCAGGTTCTCGGGGGTGCCCGGGAACGTCAGGCAGCGCCGCCGCCGAACTCCCGCTCCAGGGACGCGATCTGGTTGGAGCCGAGACCGCGCACACGGCGGCTCTCGGAGATGCCGAGCCGCTCCATGATCTGCTTGGCGCGGACCTTGCCGACGCCGGGAAGCGATTCAAGGAGGGCGGAGACCTTCATCTTGCCGATGACGTCGTTCTCCTGACCCTGCTTGATGACCTCGTGGAGCGAAGCGCCGGAGTGCTTGAGTCGATTCTTCACCTCGGCCCGCTCCCGGCGAGCCGCGGCGGCCTTTTCGAGCGCGGCTGCGCGCTGTTCAGGGGTAAGGGGCGGAAGAGCCACGCCTACGTCACCTCGGATGTCGAACTGTCGGATACGGACCGGTGAGGAACCTAATGGCCCCACACCTGGTGAGCAACGAGCAACGCGCTTGCCCGTCCGCTCTCGACGGAGACTAGCGGCCTAGACCGCTCCAGTCAGCGAGAACAGACGAAAAGTCCTGGTCAGCCTCTGTCGAGCCCGACATTACCGGCATAACACCCGAGATTTTTGACTTCGTGCATATGCACGGACCCGCGCACCAGGTCAGTGGCACCCCGTCACGGCGCGCACGCCCGCCTCCGCGAACGCGGGCGCACACCCCGTCCCGGGTGTGCGCCCGCGCCCCGCGCTCAGCGTGCGGCGAGCGCCGTCCGGATCTCGTCCGCATAGCGCTCGGCCGCGCCGCGCAGGGCGGCCGGGTCGGGACCCGCGCCGAGGACCGCGCGGCTGACGTTGGGGACCACACGGTCGACGGCCGCACCGAAGACACGCGGCAGATCCGCCGGGGTGGCGCCCTGTGCCCCGATGCCGGGAGCGAGGAGCGGCCCGTTGATGTCGAGGCCGACTCCGGCGTCGGCGAGGGTGGCACCGATGACGGCACCGACCGAGCCGAGCGGGCTCGCGCCCGCGTTCTCCGCGCTGATGTGGTCGAGCATGAGCTGGGCGACGCTGCCGCCGTTCGCGGCGCGGGCGCGCTGCACCTCGGCCCCCTCCGGGTTCGAGGTGAGGCCGAGGACGAAGACGCCGGTGCCGCTCGCGGCGGCCAGGTCGAGCGCGGGCCGCAGCGAGCCGAAGCCCAGGTACGGGGAGACGGTCACCGCGTCCGAGAACAGCGGGGCGTCCGGGCGCAGGTAGGTCTCGGCGTACGCGGCCATGGTGGAGCCGATGTCGCCGCGCTTGGCGTCCATCAGCACCAGGGCGCCGGCCGCGCGGGCCTCGGCGACCGCGTGCTCCAGTACCGCGACGCCCCGGGAGCCGAACCGCTCGAAGAAGGCGGACTGCGGCTTGAGTACGGCGACCCGCTCGGCGAGCGCTTCCACGACGGTACGGGTGAAGCGCTCCAGGCCCGCGATGTCGTCGCCGAGGCCCCAGGCCTGAAGGAGCGAGGCGTGCGGGTCGATGCCGACACAGAGCGGGCCACGGGTGTCCATGGCCTGCCGCAGTCGGGTGCCGAAGGGTTCGAGAGCGCTCATGCCGCTGCCTTCCTGGTCTCGGCGCCGACCGCGTCGGCGAGGGTTTCGTACGGGCTGTCGCGCAGCCGGGCCGCCAGCCCCTTGTGGACCGAGCGGGCCCAGAGGGGGCCCTGGTAGATGAAGGCGCTGTAGCCCTGGACGAGGGTGGCTCCGGCGAGGATGCGCTGCCAGGCGTCCTCGGCCGTCTCGACGCCGCCGACGCCGACGAGCGTGATACGCCCGCCGACCCTGCCGTACAGCCGCCTCAGCACCTGAAGGGAGCGCTCCTTGAGCGGGGCGCCGGACAGGCCACCGGTCTCGGCGGTGAGGTCCGAGGCGGAGCTCAGACCCTCGCGGGAGATGGTGGTGTTGGTGGCGATGATGCCGTCCAGGCCGAGTTCGAGGGCCAGGTCGGCGACCGCGTCGATGTCCTCGTCCGCGAGGTCGGGGGCGATCTTGACGAGCAGGGGGACCCGGCGGTCGGTGACCGTACGGTCGGCGGCCTCGCGTACGGCGGTGAGCAGCGGCCTGAGGTGTTCGACCGCCTGGAGGTTGCGCAGGCCGGGAGTGTTGGGCGAGCTGACGTTGACGACCAGGTAGTCGGCGTAGCCGGCGAGGCGCTCGGCGGAGGTCACGTAGTCGGCGACGGCCTCCTGTTCGGGCACCGTCTTGGTCTTGCCGATGTTGACGCCGACGGTGGCCTTGAACGCGGCCTTGCGGGTGGCGAGCCGTTCGGCCACCGCAGCGGAGCCGTCGTTGTTGAAGCCCATGCGGTTGATCAGCGCGCGGTCGGCGACCAGCCGGAACAGCCGCTGCTTGGGGTTGCCGGGCTGGGCCTGGCCGGTCACGGTGCCGATCTCGATGTGGTCGAAGCCGAGCATGGTCATGCCGTCGATGGCCGAGGCGTTCTTGTCGAAACCGGCCGCGAGGCCGAACGGGCCGTGCATGCGCAGGCCCAGCGCCTCGGTGCGCAGTTCCCGGTGGCGGGGCGCGAGCAGGGCGGCGAGGAAGGTGCGCAGTACGGGGATGCGGGCGGCGAGGCGGATCCAGGCGAAGGCGAGGTGGTGGGCCCGCTCGGGATCCATCCGCCGGAAGACCAGCCGGAAGAAGAGTGCGTACATGTGGTGGTGTCCTCATGAAGAGGGGGACACCGGTTTCGGTGTCCCCCTCTTGGCTAGTCGCGGGTCGCGGTCAGGTGTTCCGCGTGTTCCTGGAGGGAGCGCACTCCTACGTCGCCCTGGTTGAGGGCGTCGATCCCCTGCACGGTGGCGGCAAGGGCCTGGACCGTGGTCAGGCAGGGCACCGAGCGGGCCACCGCGGCCGTACGGATGTCGTAGCCGTCGAGGCGGCCGCCGGTGCCGTACGGGGTGTTGACGATGAGGTCGACCTCGCCGTCGTGGATGAGCTGGACGATGGTCCGCTCGCCGTTGGGGCCCTCGCCCTCGGAGTGCTTGCGCACCACCTTGGCGTGGATGCCGTTGCGCTTGAGGACCTCGGCGGTGCCGGAGGTGGCGAGCAACTCGTAGCCGTGGGCGACGAGTTCACGTGCCGGGAAGATCATCGAGCGCTTGTCCCGGTTGGCCACCGAGAAGAAGGCGCGGCCCTTGGTGGGGATCGGCCCGTAGGCGGCGGCCTGCGACTTGGCGTAGGCGGTGCCGAAGACGGAGTCGATGCCCATGACCTCGCCGGTGGAGCGCATCTCCGGGCCGAGCACGGTGTCCACGCCGCGGCCCTGGATGTCGCGGAAGCGCGACCACGGCATGACCGCCTCCTTGACGGAGATCGGCGCGTCCAGCGGCAGGGTGCCGCCGTCGCCGTTGGCCGGGAGCAGGCCCTCGGCCCGCAGTTCGGCGATGGTGGCGCCCAGCGAGATACGGGCGGCGGCCTTCGCCAGCGGCACCGCGGTGGCCTTCGAGGTGAAGGGGACGGTGCGAGAGGCGCGCGGGTTGGCCTCCAGGACGTACAGGATGTCGCCCGCCATCGCGAACTGGATGTTGATCAGGCCGCGCACGCCGACACCCTTGGCGATCGCCTCGGTGGAGGCGCGCAGACGCTTGATGTCGAAGCCGCCGAGCGTGATGGGCGGCAGCGCGCACGCCGAGTCGCCGGAGTGGATACCGGCCTCCTCGATGTGCTCCATGACGCCGCCGAGGTACAGCTCGGTGCCGTCGTAGAGCGCGTCCACGTCGATCTCGATGGCGTCGTCGAGGAAGCGGTCGACCAGGACCGGCCGGCTCGGGCTGATCTCGGTGGACTCGGCGATGTAGGACGACAGCCGGGTCTCGTCGTAGACGATCTCCATGCCGCGGCCGCCGAGCACGTACGAGGGGCGTACGAGGACCGGGTAGCCGATCTCGTCGGCGATGGCCTTGGCCTCGGCGAAGGTGGTCGCGGTGCCGTGCTTGGGCGCGGGCAGACCGGCCTCGGCCAGGACCCGGCCGAAGGCGCCGCGGTCCTCGGCGGCGTGGATGGCCTCCGGCGAGGTGCCGACGACCGGGACGCCGTTGTCCTTGAGCGCCTGCGAGAGCCCGAGCGGGGTCTGGCCGCCGAGCTGGACGACCACACCGGCGACCGGGCCCGCGAGGGTCTCGGCGTGCACGATCTCCAGGACGTCCTCCAGGGTGAGCGGCTCGAAGTAGAGCCGGTCGGAGGTGTCGTAGTCGGTGGAGACGGTCTCCGGGTTGCAGTTGACCATCACGGTCTCGTAGCCCGCCTCGCTCAGCGCGAAGGAGGCGTGGACGCAGGAGTAGTCGAACTCGATGCCCTGGCCGATGCGGTTGGGGCCGGAGCCCAGGATGATCACCGCGGGCTTCTCGCGCGGGGCGACCTCGCTCTCCTCGTCGTAGGAGGAGTAGAAGTACGGGGTCCTCGCGGCGAATTCGGCGGCGCAGGTGTCGACCGTCTTGTAGACCGGGCGTACGCCCAGCGCGTGCCGGACCTCGCGTACCACGCCCTCGCGCAGCCCGCGGATCTCGGCGATCTGCGCGTCGGAGAAGCCGTGCCGCTTGGCCTCGGCGAGCAGCTCGGGGCCGAGCTTCTCGGCGGCCGTGAGCTCGTCGGCGATCTCCTTGATGAGGAAGAGCTGGTCGACGAACCAGGGATCGATCTTCGTCGACTCGAAGACCTCCTCGGGGGTGGCGCCCGCGCGGATGGCCTGCATGACGGTGTTGATCCGGCCGTCGGTGGGGCGTACCGCCTCGGCGAGCAGGGCCGCCTTGTCACCGGGTTCGCCGGTGAAGGTGAACTGCGAGCCCTTCTTCTCCAAGGAGCGCAGGGCCTTTTGCAGGGCCTCGGTGAAGTTGCGGCCGATGGCCATCGCCTCGCCCACCGACTTCATGGTGGTGGTGAGCGTGGAGTCGGCTTGCGGGAACTTCTCGAACGCGAAGCGAGGGGCCTTGACGACGACGTAGTCGAGCGTTGGCTCGAAGGAGGCCGGGGTCTGCTCGGTGATGTCGTTGGGGATCTCGTCGAGCGTGTAGCCGACGGCGAGCCGGGCGGCGATCTTCGCGATCGGGAATCCGGTGGCCTTGGAGGCGAGCGCGGAGGAGCGCGAGACGCGCGGGTTCATCTCGATGACGATGACCCGGCCGTCCTCGGGGTTGACCGCGAACTGGATGTTGCAGCCGCCGGTGTCGACGCCGACCTCGCGGATCACGGCGATGCCGATGTCGCGCAGGATCTGGTACTCGCGGTCGGTGAGCGTCATCGCCGGGGCGACGGTGATCGAGTCGCCGGTGTGCACGCCCATCGGGTCGAAGTTCTCGATGGAGCAGACGACCACGACGTTGTCGTGCTTGTCGCGCATCAGCTCCAGCTCGTACTCCTTCCAGCCGAGGATGGACTCCTCCAGGAGCACCTCGGTGGTCGGCGAGAGCGTCAGGCCCTGTCCGGCGATACGGCGCAGTTCCTCCTCGTTGTGCGCGAAGCCGGAACCGGCGCCGCCCATGGTGAAGGAGGGGCGCACGACGACCGGGTAGCCGCCGAGTTCGTCGACACCCCCGAGGACGTCGGCCATGGAGTGGCAGATGACCGAGCGGGCGGACTCGCCGTGGCCGATCTTGCCGCGGACGGCCTCGACGACGTCCTTGAACAGGTCGCGGTCCTCGCCCTTGTTGATGGCCTCGACGTTGGCGCCGATCAGTTCGACGCCGTACTTGTCCAGAGTGCCCGCCCCGTGCAGGGAGATCGCGGTGTTCAGCGCGGTCTGGCCGCCGAGGGTGGGCAGCAGGGCGTCGGGGCGCTCCTTGGCGATGATCTTCTCGACGAACTCCGGGGTGATCGGCTCGACATAGGTGGCGTCGGCGATCTCCGGGTCGGTCATGATCGTGGCCGGGTTGGAGTTGACCAGGATGACGCGCAGGCCCTCGGACTTGAGGACGCGGCAGGCCTGGGTGCCCGAGTAGTCGAATTCTGCGGCCTGGCCGATGACGATCGGGCCGGAGCCGATGACCAGGACGGACTGGATATCGGTGCGCTTAGGCACGCGCGGCCTCCATCAGGGAAACGAAGCGGTCGAACAGGTAGGCCGCGTCGTGCGGGCCCGCTGCTGCTTCGGGGTGGTACTGGACGCTGAAGGCCGGCCGGTCGAGGAGCCGGAGCCCCTCCACCACCTCGTCGTTGAGGCAGACGTGCGAGACCTCTGCACGGCCGTAGGGGGTGTCGGAGATCCGGTCGAGCGGCGCGTCGACGGCGAACCCGTGGTTGTGCGCGGTGACTTCGACCTTTCCGGTGGTGCGGTCCTGCACCGGCTGGTTGATCCCGCGGTGGCCGTACTTCAGCTTGAAGGTGCCAAAGCCCAGGGCGCGGCCGAGGATCTGGTTGCCGAAGCAGATGCCGAACAGCGGGGTGCCGCGCTCCAGGACGCCGCGCATCACCGAGACCGGGTGGTCGGCGGTGGCGGGGTCGCCGGGGCCGTTGGAGAAGAAGACGCCGTCCGGGTTCACCGCGTAGACGTCCTCGACGCTCGCGGTGGCGGGCAGCACGTGGACCTCGATGCCGCGCTCGGCCATCCGGTGCGGGGTCATGCCCTTGATACCGAGGTCCACGGCGGCGACGGTGAACTTCTTGGTGCCGATCGCGGGGACCACGTAGGTCTCCTTGGTGGCGACCTCGGCGGACAGGTCGGCGCCCTTCATCTCGGGCGCCTGGCGGACCTCGGCGAGCATGGTGCCCTCGTCGGGCAGCGCGTTGCCGGAGAAGATGCCGACCCGCATGGCACCGCGCTCGCGCAGGTGCCGGGTCAGCGCCCGGGTGTCGACGCCGCTGATGCCGACGACGCCCTGGCGGGCGAGCTCCTCGTCGAGGGTGCGCCGGGAGCGCCAGTTGGAGGGGACCCGCGCGGGGTCGCGTACGACATAGCCGGAGACCCAGATCCGCTGCGACTCGGGGTCCTCGTCGTTGACCCCGGTGTTGCCGATGTGCGGGGCGGTCATCACGACGACCTGGCGGTGGTACGAGGGGTCGGTGAGAGTCTCCTGGTAGCCGGTCATGCCGGTGGAGAAGACCGCCTCGCCGAAGGTCTCCCCCACCGCCCCGTAGGCGCGGCCGCGGAACGTCCGGCCGTCCTCCAGGACCAGTACGGCGGGGACCTTTTCGGCCTGCCTGGTGGGGGTGCTCATGGGGTTGCGCCTTCCGTGTTCGGTTCTGTGGTGCGCGGGCCGACGAGTGCGGCGACGGCGTCGACCCACTCGGCCTGGCCCGCCGCGCGGTCGAGGCGGAACCCGGAGTCGAGTTCCTGCTCGCCGTGCTGCCAGGTGACGATCAGCATGCCGCCCTCGGTGAGGACCTTGCCCGCGATGCCCTTGTCGAGGCGGGCCTCGCGGAGCCGGTCGGCCGGGACGAAGAAGTCGGTGGCTCCGGGGCGTACGACGTCCAGGCCCTCGGCGGTGAGGGTCAGTTCGGCCCGGCTGCGGGTACCGAGGCCGTGCGCGACGATCCGGTCCAGCCAGTGCCCCGCGGTGGTGGAGCCGTGGTAGCGGCCGCTGGCCGCGAGCAGCACCGGGCCGGTGTCCTCGGGGGTGGCGGGCAGCTCCGGCAGGTCGCTCTGCAGAGTGCCGCGCCACTTCCAGCCCTGGCGCATCAGCCAGTAGACGAAGGCGACGAACACGGCGAGTCCCACGAGCCAGCCGATACGGGCTGCCCAGTCGGTCACCTCCGCGGACTCCTTCTCGGCGGCGAGGACGTACAGGTCGGCAGTAATCACGCGAGCATCCCGTCTACGACTGTGGCCCGGCCCCGCAGCCAGGTGTGAGTGACGCGCCCCGGCAGCTCGCGGCCCTCGTACGGGGTGTTGCGGCTGCGGGAGGCGAAGCCCGCGGGGTCCACGACACCACGGTAAGCCGGATCGAGAAGGGTCAGGTTCGCGGGCTCGCCGGAGGCGACGGGGCGCCCGTGGCCCTTGAGACGGCCGATGGCGGCGGGCCGGACGGACATCCGCTCGGCGACCTGGGCCCAGTCGAGCAGACCGGTGTCGACCATGGTGTGCTGCACGACCGAGAGCGCCGTCTCCAGGCCGACCATGCCCATGGCTGCGGCGGCCCACTCGCAGTCCTTGTCCTCGTGCGGGTGGGGTGCGTGATCGGTGGCCACACAGTCGATGGTGCCGTCGGCCAGGGCCTCGCGCAGGGCGAGGACGTCCGCCTCGGTGCGCAGCGGCGGGTTGACCTTGTACACCGGGTCGTAGCTGCGGACCAGTTCGTCGGTGAGCAGCAGGTGGTGCGGGGTGACCTCGGCGGTGACGTCCCAGCCCTTCGACTTGGCCCAGCGCACGATCTCGACCGAGCCCGCGGTCGAGAGGTGGCAGATGTGCACACGGGAGCCGACGTGGGCGGCGAGCAGCACATCGCGGGCGATGATCGACTCCTCGGCGACCGCGGGCCAGCCGCCGAGCCCGAGTTCGGCCGAGACGACGCCCTCGTTCATCTGGGCGCCCTCGGTCAGCCGGGGCTCCTGGGCGTGCTGGGCGACCACACCGTCGAAGGCCTTCACGTACTCCAGGGCGCGGCGCATGATCACCGCGTCGTCCACGCACTTGCCGTCGTCGGAGAAGACCACGACCCCGGCGGCCGACTCGTGCATGGCGCCGAGTTCGGCGAGCTTCTTGCCCTCCAGGCCGACGGTGACGGCGCCGACGGGCTGTACGTCGCAGTAGCCGGACTCGCGGCCCAGGCGCCAGACCTGCTCGACGACGCCCGCGGTGTCGGCCACCGGGAAGGTGTTGGCCATCGCGTGTACGGCGGTGAAGCCGCCGACCGCGGCCGCCTTGGTGCCGGTGAGCACGGTCTCGGAGTCCTCGCGGCCCGGCTCGCGCAGATGCGTGTGCAGGTCGACCAGGCCCGGCAGAAGCACCTTGCCCTCGGCCTCGACGACCTCGGCGCCCTCGGCGGACAGACCGGCGCCGACCGCCTCGATGGTCTCGCCGTCGATCAGGACGTCCAGCACGTCCTTGCCCAGCACCTTCGCCCCACGGATCAGGGTCTTGCTCATGTCGTTCACTTCTCCTCGGTGATGGCGGCGTTGGTGGTGGGGGCGGTGCCCGGCGCGGGCTCTTGTCCGCCGAGCAGCAGGTAGAGGACGGCCATCCGGATCGAGACACCGTTGGCGACCTGCTCGACGACCGTGCAGCGGTCGGAGTCGGCCACGTCCGCGGTGATCTCCATGCCGCGGACCATCGGCCCCGGGTGCATGACGATCGCGTGCCCGGGCATCCTGGACATCCGCTCGCCGTCGAGTCCGTAGCGGCGCGAGTACTCGCGCTCGGTCGGGAAGAACGCGGCGTTCATCCGCTCCCGCTGGACCCGCAGCATCATCACGGCGTCGGACTTCGGCAGTACCCGGTCGATGTCGTACGAGACCTCGCAGGGCCAGGAGTCCACGCCGACCGGCAGCAGGGTGGGCGGGGCGACCAAGGTGACCTCGGCGCCCAGGGTGTGCAGCAGGTCGACGTTGGAGCGGGCGACCCGGCTGTGCAGGACGTCGCCGACCAGGGTGATGCGCTTGCCCGCCAGGTCCTTGCCGAGTCCGGCGTCCCGTCCGACCAGGCGGCGGCGCATGGTGAAGGCGTCGAGCAGGGCCTGGGTGGGGTGCTGGTGGGTGCCGTCACCGGCGTTGATCACGGCGGCGTCGATCCAGCCCGAGGTGGCGAGACGGAAGGGCGCGCCGGAGGCACCGTGCCGTATGACGACGGCGTCCACACCCATCGCCTCCAGGGTCTGCGCGGTGTCCTTCAGGGACTCCCCCTTGGACACGGACGAGCCCTTGGCGCTGAAGTTGATGACGTCCGCCGACAGCCGCTTCTCGGCGGCCTCGAAGGAGATCCGGGTGCGCGTCGAGTCCTCGAAGAAGAGGTTCACGACGGTGCGGCCCCGCAGGGTGGGGAGTTTCTTGATCGGCCGGTCGGCGACGCGGGCCATCTCCTCGGCGGTGTCGAGGATGCGGACGGCGTCGTCCCTTGTGAGGTCGGCGGCCGAGATGAGGTGACGCATCATCTGGAAGGCTCCGTAGGCGAATTCAGGAGTTTTCCGGCATTCGTCGCGCGCGGGTGTGCGTGCGTACCGGTGGTCGTCGGTACTTGGCCCCTGGTGCTCGGCACCTTCGGGGCGGGGTTCAGCGCCCGTCGGAAGCCGACGCGCCTTCGGGGTCCTCGGCCGGTGCGGCGCCGCTGGCGCCCTGGCCCGCGGCGGCGGCACCGAGCAGCACGGTGTCGCGGCCGTCCTCCTCGTCGAGGAGCACCTTGACCGTCTCGCGCAGCGAGGTGGGCAGGTTCTTGCCCACGTAGTCGGCGCGGATGGGCAGTTCCCGGTGGCCCCGGTCGACCAGGACGGCGAGCTGCACGGCCCGCGGGCGGCCGAGGTCGTTCAGGGCGTCGAGAGCGGCCCGGATGGTGCGCCCGGAGAACAGGACGTCGTCGACGAGGACGACCAGTCGGCCGTCGAGTCCCTCCGCCGGGATCTCGGTACGGGCCAGCGCACGCGGCGGCCGCATCCGCAGGTCGTCGCGGTACATGGTGATGTCGAGCGAGCCGACCGGGATCTCCGAACCGGTGATCTCCGCCAGCTTCGCGCCGAGCCGCTGGGCGAGGAAGACGCCGCGGGTCGGAATACCGAGGAGCACCACGTCGTCGGCGCCCTTGGCGCGCTCGACGATCTCGTGGGCGATGCGGGTCAGCACCCGCGCGATGTCCGGCGCTTCGAGCACTGCTCGTGCGGCGCCGGGTCCGGCATTGCTGCCGTTGTTGCCGTTGATCCCGTTGTCCACGGTAAACGGACCTCCTTCTCCGCCTCACGGGACGGTTCTTAAAGGACGTCGAATTTGCGCCAGCCATCCTACCAGCAGTGACGTAGTCCCTCATCACCGGCGGTCCACCCCGGCACACTGTTCGCTCGGAAGGGGCGCGAGAACCCCGTTCGGCTTGACGCAGACAAGTAACGCTGCGTAACCTCACAGTGAGTTACCAGCCGCGCGGCCCAGCCGCAGGTCTATACAGCGTCCGGGGAGCCATATGTCCAGCGAATACGCCAAACAGCTCGGGGCCAAGCTCCGCGCCATCCGCACCCAGCAAGGCCTTTCCCTCCACGGAGTCGAGGAGAAGTCCCAGGGACGCTGGAAGGCGGTAGTGGTCGGCTCCTACGAGCGTGGCGACCGCGCGGTGACCGTGCAGCGCCTCGCCGAGCTGGCGGACTTCTACGGGGTACCGGTCCAGGAGCTGCTGCCCGGCGGCACGCCGGGTGGCGCCGCCGAGCCGCCGCCGAAGCTCGTGCTCGACCTGGAGCGCCTTGCCCACGTCCCGCCGGAGAAGGCGGGCCCGCTCCAGCGTTATGCCGCCACCATCCAGTCCCAGCGCGGTGACTACAACGGCAAGGTGCTGTCGATCCGCCAGGACGACCTGCGCACCCTCGCCGTGATCTACGACCAGTCGCCCTCGGTCCTGACCGAGCAGCTCATCAGCTGGGGCGTGCTGGACGCGGACGCGCGTCGCGCGGTCGCCACGCACGACGAGAGCTGAGTCCGCACCTTCTGGCAATCGGCAGAAACGTCACCTCGAAGGGCGAGTCCGGAAATTCCGGGCTCGCCCTTTAGGTTTTGTACGTGGGAGCCGACACCCCATGTCGCTCAGGGTCGCTCATTTCTGTGGCCGGCGACGAGGCCGTTTCCTCAGTCGCGCCAGGTTCTCGCGGCAGCCTTGACGTAGTCGGTGAAGTCGCGCGGCGAACGCCCGAGTGCGCGCCATACGCCGTCGGAGATGAGGCTGTCCATTCCGCGCCGGATCGGGCTCACGGCCTCCGCGTAGTCCTCCGCCTCGGCAGCCGGCCATCCTTGCCCGGTGAGTTCGACGACGAACTCACCGGCGGAGAGCGGTACATACCGGATGCTACGGCCGGTCGCCCCGGAGATTTCGGCGACAGCCTCGGCGATGGTCAGAGCCCGGGGCCCGGAGAGTTCGTACGTCTGCGCGGCGTGGCCGTCCTCGGTGAGCGCGGCGACCGCGACCGCGGCGATGTCCTCGGCATCGACGAAGGAGGCTGCGCCGTCCCCGGCCGGCAGTCTCAGCTCACCGGCGAGGATCGCGTCCCGGAAGATGCCCTCGCTGAAGTTCTGTGCGAACCAGGCAGGTCGCAGGATCGTCCACGCGATACCGCTCGCGCGCACCGCGCTCTCACCGTCGATGTGTGTGGCACCGGCGATGTTGGCTTCGCCGGAGTAGCCCGGCACGTCCACGCCGCGCCCCGACAGCAGTACGACGCGCTCGATACCCAGCTGCTCGGCGCGCTCGATGAAGGGGCGGGTGAGGAGGTGCCCGTCGAGCGGCACGAGGTACACCGCCCGCACGCCCTCCAGCGCGGAGTCCCAGGTCGTGCGGTCGAGCCAGTCGAAGGCCGGCTCACCGGAGCGCGAGGCCGCGCGGACCGGGACCCCCTGCGCCCGCAGCCGGGACACCACCCGGCGGCCGGACTTGCCCGAGCTGCCGGTTACCAGAATCGGATGCTTGATCATGAAGCCAGTCAAGACCCTTGCCGTGAGACGATCCATGGCTATCGCGCTCACTTCGATGTCTGCACGTCTACTGTGGACGCGTGGATGTGCTCTCCGAACTACTGGACGGTGTGAGGGCGCGGGGCGCCCTGTTCCGGCGGACGACCATGAGCGGGCCGTGGTCCCTGCGGTTCGCCAGCGGCTCACCGCTGACCCTGGCGACGATGCTGCGCGGCCGGGCGTGGATCGTCCCCGCCGACGGCGAACCGGTACCGGTCGGCACCGGAGACATCGCGGTCATCCGCGGCCGGGCGCCGTACACGGTCGCCGATGATCCGGCCACCCCACCACAGGTAGTGATCAACAGCGCCGACTACTGCGCGCGCTCCGACGAGGGTGAGACCGGCGACGGCCCGGACGGCTCGGCCCTGCTGCTCAGCGGCGCCTACACCGGCCGAGGCGAGATCAGCGAGCGGCTGCTCCACGCCCTGCCCGAAGTGCTGGTGGTCCCCGATACCGGCGACCACTGTCCGCTGCTCGGTCTGGTCGTCGAGGAGATCCTCAGGGACAGACCCGGGCAACAGGTGATGCGCGACCGGCTGTTGGACCTGATGCTCCTCTCCACACTGCGGACCTGGTTCGACCGGTCCGAGGCCCACGCGCCACCGTGGTATCGCGCGATGGAAGATCCAGTGGTAGCCAATGCTCTGCGACTTCTCCACGACGATCCGGCCCGCCCGTGGACCGTGGCAGATCTGGCGGCCGAGTCGGGAGTGTCCCGCGCCGGGCTCGCCCGGCGGTTCACCGCACAAGTCGGCGAGCCGCCGATGACCTACCTGGCGTCGTGGCGCATCGACTTGGCGGCCGACCTGCTGCGCGAGACCAAGGCCACGGTCGGCTCGATCGCCCGGAGAGTCGGCTACGCCAACACCTTCGCGCTCAGCGTCGCTTTCAAGCGCCTCCGCGGCATCACCCCGACCCAGCACCGCATCACAGCGCCGCCCCCGGACTCGGAGAATGAGAGAGGGTAACCGTTGACCGGTGGCGTCGCAGGTCGGCCGCTCGAAGGCGGTGGCCAGTCAACTGGCACCCGGCGCAAGGGGGTTGAGACAGGGGCCCAACCCCGGAAAAGCACCAGGCCCGGAACGGTGACCTCTCGGTCCTCGCTCCGGGCCTGCGGTACGCGGCTCGGATGTCGCTTGCCCTGCTACGGGCGCCCCGAGGGGCGTGCTGCGGCCACTCGGCGGCTCAGGCCTCGTCGTTCCTGCGCAGGCTCGGCTTGAGCTCCTTCAGCCGCCCGAGGAGACCGTTGACGAAGGACGGGGAGTCGTCCGTCGAGAACTCCTTGGCGAGCTGTACGGCCTCGTCGAGGACCACCGCGTCGGGCGTTCCGTCGACCCAGATCAGCTCGTACGCGCCGATCCGCAGGATGTTGCGGTCGACGACGGGCATCCGGTCGAGCGTCCAGCCGACCGCGTACTGCCCGATCAGCTCGTCGATACGCACCGCGCGCTTGGCGTAGCCCTCGACGAGCTCCATCGTGTACTCGCTGACCGGCGGCTGCCGGGTGTCGGTCCGCGCGTGCCGGACCCAGTCGGCGAGCACCGTCAGGACGTCGGCCTCGCGCTGGTCGGACTCGAAGAGAATCTGGAAGGCACGCTTGCGAGCCGTGTTACGGGCAGCCACGGTTAGCTGTTCACCCGGCCGAGGTAGTCGCTCGAGCGGGTGTCGACCTTGATCTTCTCGCCGGTCGTGATGAACAGCGGGACCTGGATCTGGTGACCGGTCTCCAGGGTGGCGGGCTTGGTGCCACCGGTGGAGCGGTCGCCCTGCACGCCGGGCTCGGTCTCCTGGATCGTCAGCTCGACGGCGGCGGGCAGCTCGACGAAGAGCACCTCGCCCTCGTGCTGCGCGACGGTGGCGGTGAAGCCCTCGATCAGGAAGTTGGCGGCGTCACCGACGGCCTTGCGGTCGATGTGCAGCTGGTCGTAGGTCTCCATGTCCATGAAGACGAAGTAGTCGCCGTCCATGTACGAGAACTGCATGTCGCGCTTGTCGACAGTGGCCGTCTCGACCTTGACGCCGGCGTTGAAGGTCTTGTCGACGACCTTGCCGGAGAGCACGTTCTTGAGCTTGGTGCGCACGAAGGCCGGGCCCTTGCCGGGCTTGACGTGCTGGAACTCGACGACGGACCAGAGCTGGCCCCCGTCGAGCTTGAGCACCATGCCGTTCTTGAGGTCGTTCGTGGAAGCCACGGTTGCGGAATCTCCTGGACTGACGCGATGGACGACCCGGTGCTGCGAAAGCGCGCTTCAGAGCGCGAGCAGCTCCTTGGTCGTGATGGTGAGTAGCTCGGGTCCGCCGTCCGCCTCGGGGCGCACGACGAGCGTGTCATCGATCCGGACCCCGCCCCGGCCAGGGAGGTGAACCCCCGGTTCGACGGTGACCGGCACACAAGCGTCCAGTCTACCCATGGCCGCGGGCCCCAGCCTCGGGTCCTCGTCGATTTCGAGGCCCACACCGTGTCCGGTGCGGGGCGCGAGGGCCTCGGTGTACCCGGCGGCGCCGAGCACCTCGCGGGTCACCCGGTCCACATCGCGGCAGGCGGCGCCGGGCCGCAGCGTCTCGCGTCCGGCCCGCTGTGCGGCGAAGACCACGTCGTACAGCTCGATCTGCCAGTCGGCGGGCGAGGTACCGATGACGAACGTACGGCCGATCTCGCAGCGGTAGCCGTGGTACGCGGCGCCCAGGCACACCGAGAGGAAGTCGCCCTCCTCCACCCTGCGGTCGGTGGGGCGGTGCGTGATCCGGCCGGAGTGCGGTCCGGTGCCCACCGAGGTGGCGAAGGCGGGGCCGTCCGCGCCGTGGTCGACCAGGCGGCGTTCCAGCTCCAGGGCCAGATGCCGTTCGGTACGCCCCACCAGGATCGATTCGAGCAGCTCACTGAGTGCCTGGTCGGCGATCTCGGCGGCGATGCGCAGACAGGAGATCTCCCCCTCGTCCTTGACCAGTCGCAGCCGCTCGACGGCGCCGCCGAGGTCGGCGAGCCGGAGCCGGGGCGCGACCGTGGCGAGCGCCCGGTGCCGGGCGACGGTCAGATGGTGTTCCTCGACGGCGAGCACCTGTGCGCTCTCCGCGCCCTCGGACATCAGCAGCCCGGCGGCGGCGACCGCCGCGTCCACGCCCGCCGCGTCGAGCACCTGGATCCGCAGCGCCTCGTCGGGCCGCCCCTCGCCGAGCTCGGTGCCGAGCGCCTCGCCGCAGAGCAGGACGTCCTCCTTGCCGCCGAGCAGGAGTACGGCCCCCTGCGGGGCGACCCCGGCCAGATAGCGGACGTTGGCGGGCCGGGAGACCAGCGCCGCATCGCTGCCCGCCGCCGCACAGTGATCCCTCAGCCGCTCACGGCGTGCCGCGTACACCTCTGCCATGAGCCGAGCGTACGAGCGAGCCGCGAATCCGGCCGTTCGTAGGCGGCCGACCGGACGACGGGCAGCCCCGGGCCGTGTCCGCCGCCGTCACCACTGGGGCGGGCTGGCGATCGCGCGCCCGAGGACCTCGTCGAGCACCTGCGCGGTCGCGGGCACGTCGAGCTGGGAGTTGTCGATGATCGGCAGCCCGGATCCGTACCAACCGGCCATCCGCCCATGGATGCTGGCCACTTCCTCGTCGGACAGCCGCCGGTTGCCGCTGCGCTGGGCGTTGCGCTCCAGGACGATCTCCAGGCCGGGCAACAGCACGACCGGCAGCAGGCCCGGCCCCACATGCCGCTTCCAGCCACCGAGGCCGATCACCGGACGGTCGGGGAAGACGGCGTCGTCGAGGATGCAGGAGATGCCGTTGGCGAGGAAGTTCCGCGCGGCGAAGCCGCAGGTGCGGCGGGCGAGCCGGTACTGCGCCTCGGAGTTGTCGTTCCAGCCGGACTGCGGGTCGGCGAAGCCCGCGCGCACCCACTCGCGTACGTCGTCGAGGCTGATGTGCGCCGTGGGCACCCGCCTGCGCTCGGCCCAGTACTTGGCCACGCTGGTCTTGCCCGCCCCGGCCGGGCCGATGAGGAGAACCGCGAGAGTGGTCGCGGTCGCGTCCGCGGTCTCGGTGGGCGGCGGCGCGCTCGGCATCGCGACGGGCGCGCCCGAGGGCAGCCGGATGTGGCCGGTCACCTCGGGCGAGGGCGGCGGCGGCAGCTGACTGGCCGGAGGGGGTACGGAGGCCGCCGGAACCGCTCCCTGGGGTGCCGGGGCGGCGGCGGGTACCGGAGGGTGCGCGGGCGGCACCGGCGCCATCGGCTCGGACACCGGGGAGCCGAGGCCCGGCTCGTGCGCCGTTGCCGCGTCCACGGCGCAGTCCGCGCCGACGGGGGGCAGGCCGCCCTGGAGGAGGCGCAGGCCGAGCGGCACCGTGGGCGGTTCGTTGGCTGCTTGCCGCGCAGCTCCGGCCCGGCCCGGGACCGCTCGCCGGCCCGGCGGCGGCAGCGGTGGTCCGCCTGCGTGCTGCATCCGGTCCCACTCCGTCTCGTACAGGCAACTGTCTTACGCATTGCGGGTGTTGAGCTGTCCGGTCCCTTCGGTGCAGCTCAAGAGCCCCGACGAACGGTACCTTCCCCGCCCGTCGGAAGATGAACGGGCCCGGGCAGCGCAAAGTGCCCGGGTCCCCTTTGACCGGTGCCGATGCATGCGGATCGGCCACGTCCGCCGGTGCCGGCGGCCGGAATCGCGCCGGCACGGCAGAGCGGAACGGCGGGCGAAACGGAACGGTTCGCGAAGGTTCCGGGTTCCGGTCGGCTCACCCCGGCCGAAGCCACTCCATGGCCGCCGTGACCATCGCCTCGACGCCTGTCGGCAGGGCGGTGCGTACGTCGACGCTGAAGCGGGGGCTGTGGTTCGAGGGCAGGGCCGCCATCTTCTCGGCCGCGGACGTACCGGGAGCACGGGCCCAGTCCGCCGCCCCGACCGCTCCCAGCATCCAGTAGGACAGGGCGATCCCCCGTCGGCCGTGGACCTCGTGTCCCGCGTCGCCGTACAGGGCGAAGTCCTCGGTGGCCAGGCTCGGCGGCCACATCGCCACCCGTTCCGGGCCGAAGCGCCGGACGTGCGCCTCGCGCACCCGGGCCGTGGCCGCCGGGTCCGGATGCGTCGTCGGGGAGGCGGAGACCCGCTCGATGTCCGGCTCGCGCGGGCAGCCGGAGGCCGTGCACTCGGCGCGTATCACCCGCTCCACCGCGGCCGTGGCGCGGGCCAGCGACTCCGGCCCCACCGCCCGTACGGTGAGGCCGAGTTCGGCACTGTCGGGGATGATGCTCGCCCGCTGCCCGGCGTGGAAGGAACCCACCGTGACGGCGACCTGCTCGGAGGGAGCGCATTCGCGGGCCACCACCCCCTGCACCCGGGTCACCACCGAGGCCGCCGCCAGGACCGGATCGACCGCGAGGTGCGGCGCCCCCGCGTGACCGCCCCTGCCGTGCACCACCACCCGCAAGGTGACGCTGCCCGCCGTCATCGGCCCGTAGGCGTGCGCCACCATGCCGCCGGGCAGCGGGGCGGTGTGCTGGGCGAGTACCGCGTCGGGCGGCGGGAAGCGGGTGTAGAGACCGTCGGCGAGTACCGCGCGGGCTCCTTCGAGGGTCTCCTCCGCCGGCTGGCCGAGCACCACGAGGGTGCCCCGCCAGGCCTGCCGCTGCCGTGCGAGGAGGGCCGCGGCACCCGCCACCGCGCTCAGGTGCAGGTCGTGCCCGCAGCTGTGCACGGCCGCGCACTGGCTCGCGTAGGGCAGACCGGTCTCCTCGCGGCCCGGGAGGGCGTCGAGTTCGGCGCGGAGCAGCACGGTGGGGCCGGGGCCGTTCTCCAGTACGGCGACCACGCCGGTGCCACCGACTCCCCCGGTGGTCTCCAGGTGCGCATCCTTCAGGAAGCTGGCGAACCGGTCGGCGGTGCGCTCCTCGGCGCCGGAGAGTTCGGGATGCCGGTGCACGTCCAGACAGAAGGCGGTCAGCGGACGCAGTACGGCTGCCAGGCCCCCGAGGACGGTCCCGTTCGCCTTCGTGGGTGCGGCTTCTGCGTTCATGGGGACATGGTCCATGGCCGGACTCGGGAGCGGTACGGCACCTCACTGACACAAGGTGTCAGTGAGGTGTCAGCGGCGCACCGGGCCTTCTGTCGGCCACCGGCGGTGGAATGCGGGGGTGGCAGGACCGCCGGGAGACGCCCCGGCGGCCACTCGCACCCAAGGAGTCATCATGGACAAGACGCCGCTGGCCTCCCTCGCGGACGAGATCCTGGAGCTGGAGTCGGAGACCTTCGAGATCTCGGACTACTCGGACGCCAGCGAGGTCGTGCTCGCCGGTTCGACGAGCTGCAGCTCGACCTCCACCTGCTCCTCCACCACCAGCACCACCTCCTGCAGCGCCTGAGCCTCACGGCTCACGTACGCAGCACGTTCGCCCCGGCTCCCGTCGTCACGGGGAGCCGGGGCGAACGCCCTTTTCCGGTACGGGTGTTCAGTGCCTCACGGGAACGGGTGCGGCACCATGCGGATCTCCGCCTCGGTCAGGTCCGTCGGGCGCAGGCCGCCACGCCGGGCCGCGGTGCGAAGCCGCGGTAGGTACGGGGCCCGCTGCCGGGTCCAGCCGAAGTCGATCGGGAGCAGTCCCGGCACCAGCGCGCAGACGGTGTGCAGTTCCATCCCGAGCTGCTCGGGCGTGGTCTGGTCGACGACGATCACATCGTGACCGGCCGCCGCCAACTGGTCGACCACATAACGGAGTTCGTCCGCGAGGTCGCCGCTGCGCGGACGCTCACTCGTGTTCCAGTCGCCGTAGAGCTCGGCCATCGGGCGGCGTCGGGCCCGCAGGTAGGGCGCGACGTGTTCGGTCATCCGTGGCAGACCGTAGAGCTGTGCGTGGTCCTTGAGATGCTTGACCAGGGTGAAGTCCTCGGCCATGGCCTCCAGTTCGGCTCTGCGCTCGGCGACCTGGCCGGGCAGGTGCGGGATGTAGGTGAGCACCTCGGACAGGGCGGCCTCCAGCGCGGCCACCGGGTCCAGGGCCGCGCCCGCGCCGAAGGAGTACGTACCCGGGCCGCCGTCCCTGCGCACCGCGAGCCCCGTCACGACCGGGACGGACAGGTCGATGCGGTTGTCGAAGGCGTGGACGTCGTAGCCCTGCAGGGCGGCGCGGTCGGTCATCATGCGCACTGCCGCCGAGTCCACCGTGGCGAGATCGATCTCCGGCAGGGTCAGGCCGCTGTACCAGGCGGCCAGGAAGGCGTCCCGCTCGATGAGTTCGAGCAGGGCGCCGAGCGTGGCCTCCTCGCGACAGCTCCCGATGGCGCAGCCGTTGGAGCACTCGAAGACGAAGTTGTCGGCGGCCAGACCCGCGCTGTAGTGGACCAGGCGGGCGGGTACCAGGACCGGGCGCGCGTCGCGCAGCGAGTGGCCGTGCACCCAGGGGATGGGGCGGGCCGGGTCGAAGGGCGAGACCATGGGGTCGGTGCGATAGGTCTCGGGCGCGTAGAAGCCGCAGGTGGCGGGGTCCAGCGCGCGCTCGCCCAGTTCCTCGTAGGAGGCGGTGAGCAGGGTGCTGCCGGTACGGCGGTGGGTGCCCGCGTAGCGTTCCAGGCCCTCCAGGAAGGCGAGGTCGCGGCTGTGCCGGAAGCTGTTCGCCTGACCGCTCCAGGTGACGTCGGTCAGTCCCGCGTAGCCCCGCATGAAGACGCTGCCCGCGACGGGCGCGGTGGTCGGCGAGGTGACATTGATCCAGGTGCCGCCGCCGAGCACCCCGGTCACGGGGTTGGCCAGCGCCTCGGTCGGCAGCGGGAAGGAGGCCGCGGGGCGCAGCCGGGCGCTGTCCGGGGAGGGTTTCGGGCGGGGTTCGGGTACGAAACGCGCCGCCTCGGCGGTGTCGCTGCCGCGCGGACCGCAGTACGGACACAGGGGGTCGGCGAGCAGCGGTGAGGTCCGGACGCCGAGGGTGGCCAGGTCGAGGCGGGAGATCTGCGGCAGCCGTCGGTCCGCCTCGGCCGGGCCGCCGGGCGCCGGGGCCGGGCCGCCGAGGACTGCGGTGTGCAGGGCGAGGGCCGCGTCGAGGTGATGTGCGGTCAGGTGGGGCGAGTCGGCCGAGACGGGGGTGGCCTTGGTGGCGGGGCCCGAACCGGTCTCCAGCGCGTCGCGTTCGCTGCGCGAGCGCAGCCGCTGCCAGCGCATGGCGAGACACTGGCCGCAGGCCGGTGTGCTGCCGTCGCCTCCCCAGGGACCGATCAGTACGGCCTGGGCGGTGAGGTGGACGGTGGCCGCCTGGCGTACGGGAGCGAAGGGGTCGTCCGCGCGGGAGCCGAGGGCGTCGTGCACGCCGACGGTGACCACCGCCGGGGGGCGGGTTCCGTCCGGCGCGGCGGCGGCCAGTGCCTGCTGGAGGATGCGGCGGGCCGCTTCCATGGCGGTGCCTTCGGACGCCTGGACCGGGGTGTCGTGGCGGGCGGGCTCCGGCGCGGGGGCGGGGGCCGGGGCCGGGAGTCCGGCTGTCATGTGCGGTTGCTCCATCGGAAGACCTTGAGTCCCAGGGCGCCGAAGACCACCGCGAAACCGAGCAGCACGGCACAGTCGACGCCGATGTCGGCGAGGCCGCCCTCCCCGGTCAGGCTCGCGGAGGCGGCGTCGTTGAAGTAGTAGAGCGGCAGGGCCTTGGCCACCGCCTGGAGCCAGGACGGCATCATGTCGATCGGCAGGAAGGAGCCGGACAGGAACGCCATCGGCACCATCAGGCAGTTGGCCATCGCGGCGACCGCCTCGGGGGTGTCGGCGCGGGAGCCGATCACCACGCCGATGGCGAGGAAGGCGGTGATGCCGAGGACGAGTACCGGCAGTGTCAGTGGCCACTGGGCGTCGAGCGAGAGACCGAACGGCGGCAGCATCGCGACGGCCACGAAGAAGACCGACTGCACCAGGCCGATGCCGACGGCCAGCGTGTAGCGCGAGCCGAGCACACTGCCGAGCGAGGTCGGGGTGAGCCGGATCAGGCGCAGCAGGTCGTCGCGCCGCCACTGCATGAGGGTGAAGCCGATCCCGAAGACGGCGGCGTTGGCCACTCCCCAGGACATCACCCCGGGGGCGATGTAGGAGATGTAGCTGCGGCCGGTCTCCTCCAGTTCCTGGTCGCTGAAGATCAGGCCGAAGACGACCAGGAAGATCAGCGGGAAGGCGAAGGTGAAGAACAGGGTCGCCTTGTCGCGCACCGCCGCCCGGTGGCCGGCCGCGGTCAGTGCCGTGTACGCGCTCATGCCTGCTGCTCCCTGGTGTGCGATCGCGGGTGCGTGCCCTCGGCACCGGCGTCGCCGGTGAGTTCGAGGTAGACGTCCTCCAGCGTGGCCGTACGGGTCATCACCTGGTCGAGGCCGGTCAAGGCGTCGAGGGCCTGAAGTACCTTGCCGGGAACGGTGGTTTCCAGGACCAGGGAGCCGCCCTGGACGGTGGCGCGCTCGACGCCCTCGATGGCCGCCGCCTCCGCCACGGCGAGGCGGTCGGCGGGGAGCATCAGGCGTGCGGGCGCGCCCGCGGCGCTGACCAGACGGTGCGGGGAGTCCAGGGCCCGTATCCGGCCGGCCACCAGGATGGCGACCCGGTCGCAGAGCGCCTCGGCCTCGTCGAGGTGGTGGGTGGTGTAGACGATGGTGCGGCCCTGCTCCTTGAGCGTGCGCAGGACCTCCCACAGATCGCGGCGGGCCTGGGGGTCGAGGGCGGCGGTGGGTTCGTCGAGGAAGATCAGCTCCGGTCCGTGGACCAGTGCGGAGGCGATGGCCAGGCGCTGGCGCTGGCCCCCGGAGAGGTTCTCGACCAGGACGTCGCGCTGTTCCTCCAGGCCGACGGTGGCCAGCGCCCGCTCGGCCGCGGCCCGGTCGGCGCGGTAGAGGGCGGCCACGGTGACGAGGTGTTCGGCGGCGGTCTGGCGCACGAAGAAGGCCGAGGACTGGGTCTGCACGCCCATCCGCGGCAGCAGCGCGGTGTTGCGGGGCCAGGGTGCGTGGCCGAGCACGGTGACGCTGCCGGAGTCGGGGCGGCGCAGGCCCTCCATGATTTCCACCAGGGTGGTCTTGCCCGCGCCGTTGGGGCCGAGCAGCCCGAAGAACTCGCCGCGCCCGACCGTGAGGGACACCCGGTCGAGAGCCGGGCGGTCCTGGTACTGCTTGCTGATCTCGTGCACGGAGATCGCCGCTTCGCCGCCCGCCGGCGGTTTTGGCGGCTGGTTCCTGGCGGAAGCTGTCATGGCGTTGTGCCCCTCGGTGTGGTTCGGTTCGTGGCGCGGGGTTGGGACTGGGTCACGGGTCAGCGGGTGGTGAGGAAGGCCCAGACGGCTAGTAAGGCGCCGGTGAGCAGACCAAGGACGAGCAGTGCGGAGCCGGTGCCGTAGGCGGTGTACAGCCTGCGGGCGCGCGGCGGGTAGGCCTCGGCCCGGGGGCGGTCGCGCAGCCACAGCCTCATGTACTCGCCGCTGCCCGGGGCGAGCCGGGTGACGCGCAGGGCGTGGCCGAGCATCGTGTAGCCGTCCAGTGGCGGCAGCGGCACCAGGTTGACGAGTGCCTGCACGCTTCCGGCGAGCAGCAGTACGGAGAGGACCTTGCGGGTGGAGTCGTCCGCGAGCAGTCCCCACCACGCCCAGAACGGCAGCAGGAAGAGCAGGTTGGCGAAGGCGCCGGCCAGGGCGACCGCCAGTTGCTGCCTGCGCCTGCTCAGATAGCGGTAGTTCTCGACGGTGCAGTACATGATCGCGGCCGGCAGTCGCCAGCGAAGACCGATCTCCCCCACGGTGCCGCCGACATGGCGGGCGGCGATGCCGTGGGCCAGTTCGTGCAGGGCGGTGCTCAGCCAGAGCAGGGTGGCGACGGCGACCAGGGGCACCGGCCGGTGCAGCAGCCACCAGGTGTCGTCGGCCAGGGCCGGTACGTCCAGGGCGAGCACCACTTCCATGGCCAGGCACAGGACGACCAACGGCACCAGTACGACGGGGTGCAGCAGCGGACGCAGCAGGCGGTGCAGCCGGGCCGTGGTGGCGTCGGCGTCGGCGACGAGGCGCACGCTGCCCTTGCCGAGGGTGCCGGTCACCGCCCGTGCGGAACGCTCGGGCGGTGACGGCAGCGGGCCGCCCGCAAGCAGGTGACGGCTGCCGAGCAGGCCGAGCAACTGCTGCCAGTTGGCCTCGCCGAGGCGACGGTTGAAGGCGCGGCCGTACTCGGTGCCGATCTCGGCCAGGGTGCGGTGGCCGTCGAGGCGGGAGACCAGGAAGTACTCCTTGGGTCCGATCTCGAAGGCGGTGCCCGTCACCGGGTCCTTGACGAGGTGGACCGTGGCCGCGCCGCTGAGCAGCGGCGGGGACAAAAGAATGCCGTCCCGCAGCGCGGGCCGGTGGCCGAGGAGCCCGCCGGGTTCCGTGCGGGTCACGGTGTCACCGCCGCCTCGTCCTCGCGGAGCACCCGACCGAGCAGGTGGGAGAGGTAGGCCTCGTCGCGGATGGTCACATGCAACCGGTTGTTGGTCATGTGCATGTACGGGGAGAGCAGCAGCGGGAGCGCCTGCTCGGGGTCTTCCACCCGCTCGTCACGGGTACCGTCCCAGGACCGGAACACCAGCTGTCCGTCGAGCGCCAACCGCTCGGCGCGGGCGCGCAGTTCGAAGCAGTGCTCGGCCCAGCCGCGCAGGAAGGCGGGCAGCCGGGACGGCTCCCGGGCGGCCATCGCCTCGCGCACCGCGGCGAAGCGGGCCGCTAGGCCCGGCGCGGTCTGCGCGTACTGGCGGTCGTACTCCTTCGACCCGATGAAGTTGGTACCGGGGAAGGCGCGGTGCCAGAACTGGTAGTAGCGGTCGAGGTAGTCGCCGAGCTGCCCGCGGTCGGGCAGGAAGGCACTGGCCATCACCATCATGAACTGGGCGGAGGTGCCGAGCAGGACGGTGCGCAGATGCAGGTTCATGGAGCGCAGTGCCTCCATGACCAGATCGCTGGAGTACGCGAAGTGCCACTCGGCGAGCTCGATACCGGCCGGGCCGCCGTACTTGCCGTACTCGGGCTCGTAGGGCTCCCAGGAGAAGGAGTTGTTGGGGCGCAGGTTCATCCGGCCGTCGGCGCCCATGAAGGAGGCGCGGTCGCCCTCGGGGAACTCGATCTCGAAGAGGGCGTTGTAGAACTCGTTGAGGAAGCCGGAGTCGACCTCGTAGAGCGCCGGCCTGGCCTTGAGGAAGTCGCCCACGGCCTGCTCGGTGCGGCGCCGCACTTCCTCCTCCAGGCCGCTGCGGGCCGGCTTCACCCGCAGCCTCACGTGCGGGCCCTCCAGCCAGTAGTTGATGAAGAAGTGGCCCGATATCAGGCCTTCCTCGGTGAGTGCGGTGAGCAGCGGCCGCACACAAGTGGTCAGGAGGGGCCCCGGGTTGGCGGCGTAGAAGACGTGCAGTGCCTGCCAGGCGCCGGGCCCGGCGCCCTCGGCGGTGGAGGTGTTCGGCTCGGACATCACAGAGCGCCCTTCGGTTCGCGGCTGGTGAAGGTCTCCACGGCGAGTTCGGCGACATGCGCCCCGCGCCCGGACCGTACGTGCAGTGCGCCGTGGGCGGGCAACACCTCCCGCAGGACGACCCGGTGCTCCGGATTCCCGAGGAGGGTCTCGAAGGCGGCGAGCGAGAGGGGTCCGTCGAAGTCCACGTACTGGGGTTTGGCGCCGACCGCGGCCGGTCCCGCCGAGACCGTGGCGAAGACCTCGCAGGGCAGGCCGTGGCGATGGCGCCAGCGCTGCCAGGCCAGGAAGCGTTCCGCCTCGGTGGCGCCGGGTGCGGCGGCGGGGAGCCGGCCCGCGGTGGTGGTCCAGCTCCGGCGGCTGAGCACGATGTCCTCGTGGACCACCCGGGGCCGCGCGGTGACGCCCTCGTGTTCCGCGCCCTCGGGGACCCCCGCCCACACGTCCAGCGGCGACATCGAGGACGGGGACAGGAGCAGCAGAGTGCGGGCGATGGCGGGCAGCGCGAGCGGCACCAGATAGCCCAGGTAGACGGGGACGACCTCGCGGCCGAGGCGGCGGGAGCGGAGCAGCACGCGCCCCGCGCCCGGGTCGTGCTCGGCGTAGAGGTCGTCCAGGTGCAGCTGCCGGTCCTCGGGGACGCTGCCCGTCTCACCGGGGCAGACGATCTGGTAGTCGGTGAGGCGGCCGTGCAGATTGAGGTTGGTGGTGACCGGGCCGCCGGTGACCTCCGCGAGCACGGCTCCGTTCGGGGTGATCCGGGCGGCCGTGGCGCGCAGTTCGTCGCCGAGCGGCACGGGGGCCTGTTCGTAGGCGTGGGTGAAGCGGCTGAACGGGAAGGAGAGACCGCCGTAGGAGCGGTTGAGCACGGTCAGCTCGGTCCCGGCCGCCGGGTCGCGCACCAGTTGGATGTGGTGGCAGCGCGGGGCGAACGAGGGGGTGACCGCGGTGAGTTGGCCCGCGACCTCGGCCAGGGCGTCCGCGTCCAGGCGCAGTTCGGGCGCGCCCGGCGGGTGTGCCGCCCAGGCGGTGCGCATCCGTGAGATGAAGGCGCGCCGGGCGGCGTCCAGGGCCTTGATGCCGCTCAGCCCGAGCCAGTTCTCCTCGGGGACGTACTCCCCCTCGGAGCTGATCGGGGTGCGCCGTGCGGTGAAGGAGAGGTACTGGTCGAAGAAGTCCTCGTGGAAGTCGTGGACCAGGCCGAGCAGGTCCTCGCAGCGGCCGCCGGTGCCGTAGCGCGCGGTGAAGAAGCCCTCGAAGGTGATGCGCTGGGGCAGCGTCAGATCGAAGGCGGGCAGCACGCTCTCCACCCGGCGCATGCTGCCGCCGTCCCCCTGTGCCCAGGTGGGCGGCGTGCAGTGCACGTCCGTGCCCGCGGAGACGTCCTCGTAGAGGAGGGTCTGCGGGAGTACGGAGTCCTCGGCGGCGCCGAGTTCGCGCTGGACGTTGCCCAGGCTCGCGCGCAGGCCGCGAAGGAGTGCGGCGCGTTCGGCGCGGTCCGCGGCCGGATAGCGGTCGAGGAGGGCGGCGGGCTCGTCGAGGAGGGTGACGAGGCGGGCGGCCCAGGCGGTGCCGAGGCCGGCCAGGGCGCGGCTGAAGGCGCGCAGCGGATCGCCGCTGTGCACCTCGGTGTCCAGGCAGGGCACCCGCACGATGCCGAGCTGGAGCAGGGCCGCGAGGTAGGCCTCGCCGCCCTCGGCGTCCGCCTCGTGCTCGGTGGTGAGCCAGGCCGCGAGTTCGTGGTGGCGCAGTTCGGTGCGCTCTTCGAGCAGGGCGATCAGCCGGTCCAGGGTGCCGCTGCGGCGCAGGAAGAACAGCCGGTCCTTGACGGCGTCGAAGGTGACGGCGGCCGCGTCGTCACCGGCGGTGATCCAGCGGCGCACATAGCGGACACGGTCCTCGTCGCGGCCCCATCCGGAGGCCAGGCGCAGCGGCAGGTCGCGCCTGAACTCCGGCCGCGCCAGGATCAGTTCGGCGAGCCGCGCCAGGACGACGACGTTGATCCGGACGTGGCTGGTCCATTCCTCCTCCATGCGCACCACCGGCGGCCCGTCCGTGGCGGCGGCTTCCCCGGCCACGAACGAGCCGGTGGCCGACGAATCGGTGGCCGACGAATCGGTGGCGAACGAGCCGGTGGCGACGCCGGTGAAGGTGCTGAAGGGGCTGGTCTTCAGGGCGGTGCGGTACAGGTACTGCACCACCGAGCGCTCCACCTTGCGCATCCGGCCGCTCGGCCGTGGCCCGGACTTGGCATAGCCGTCGAGCTGTCCGTCCAGGGCGGGCGAGGCGAGGAGCAGCCCCCCGCGCAGCCGTTCGTCGTCGAGCAGGTCGCGCAACGCGGCCCGGGAGGCGGCGAGTTCGTCGTCGAGGAGCCCGGGGCCCTCGGCATACCTGGCCTCCAGTTGCTGCCGGGCCGCGATCCATTCGCGTACCGGAGCGGCGGCGGGCGGGTGCGCCGCGGCGACCAGGTCCAGTGCCCGTACGGGGTCGGCGGGCAGCTTGTTGTTGTGTATCCGGCGGCGCAGCGCGAGCAGTTCGCGGCGCTGTGCGGCGCCCTCGCCACCCGGGGCCGGGTCGGTCGCGGCGACGGCCTCGTGCAGCAGGTCGCTGAGGTGGCCGGCGGCCCGGCCCAGGGACTCTTCCGCGGCGACGACGTCGGCGGCCCAGCGGCCCGCCCCGGGGCAGCGCAACTGCTCGGTCACCGCTGCCGGGAGGCCCGCGACGCGCAGCATGAAACGGTCGCCGGTGTGCCACCGCGCGCTGTCGCCGCCGGCTGCGGGGAGTTCGGCGGCCGACGGCGTCGGGCCGGTGTCCGCCGTGGAGATCGGGGAACTCATCGTCATCCTCTCAGGCGATCTCGTGACGGAAGTCGGCGGGGCGCGGGCGTTCGTTGCCGAGCGGCATGATCAGCAGCGGCGCCTCGTCCCCGTCGTCGAGTCCGAGTTCCTCGATGTAGGAGATGTTGTCGAAGCCGAGCGCCACACCCGCGCCGAGGCCGAGCGCCGAGGCGGCGGTGTAGAAGGTCTGGGCGATGGCCCCGACGGTGCCGTTGACCAGGCGGTAGCCCCGGTCCCCCACCGCGTCCAGGACGGCGCGGGTGCGGACGGTGGGCACCAGGACGGCGCCCGCCTGTTCCAGGTTGTAGTTCGCCAGGAAGTAGTTGCGCTGGAGGAAGGAACCGGGCGCCCCGGGCACCACCAGCTTCAGGGCGTGTGCCGCGGGGTCGTAGGCGTAGGCCCCCGGTGCGATGCCCTCGACGTGATTGACGAAGGCGTAGAGCGTCGCGAGCCCGGGGCCCTTTGGTGTCTCCGCCTCGCTGCCCAGGCCGGTACGGGCGCAGGCGGCGAGGGTGGTCGCGAGCTGGGTCGCGGTCAGCGGCCTGCTCGCCTCGAAGCGGCCGAAGCTGCTGCGGCGCTCGCGCAGCGCCCGGCTCACCGACACCTCGGGAAACTTCGGTGCGGGCAGCGGGTGCGCGCCCTCGCCCCGGGCGGGCAGGGCCGCGGCGGCGGCCAGCGCACCGGGCGCGGGACGTGCGGTGGCCTCGGCGGCGGTGGCCCGGTGGATGCGGCGCAGGGTCTCGAAGGTGAGGACGGTACGTGAGGCCTCCACGTCCCGGTGCCGGACGGCGGCGGCGGGCCGGGTGGCGGCGGCGGTGACCGGCGCCCGCTCCCAGCGCAACGGAACGACCGCGAAGATCCCCTCCTCCTCGCTCGGCACGCCGAGCAGCCGGGCGAGGCGCTCCTCGTCGAACCAGAGCGCGGGGGCGATGCGCAGCCCGAGCGGCCGGGCCCACAGCCGCCAGGTCCCGAGGAGCGCGCCCACGTCCATGCTGACGGCGTGGAAGGAGAAGGAGTTGTACTTGAAGGCGTTCTGCCAGTACTTCACGCCGAGGATCAGGAACTGGTCGGTCCGCGCCGCGTCGGTGTCCTCGCCGAGGGCGCCCCTGACCTCGGAGGTCACGTCCCCGGTGAGCAGTCTGCGCAGGCCGTGCAGCGGCGGGGCGTAGTGGTGCAGCCCGGGTGCGAGCGGCCCGCTGGGACCGGCCGCCCAGTACACGCTCACCGGGTAGAGGCCACCGCCGGATGCCGTGCCGCGCGAGAAGTTGGCGTGCGTCCAGTGCGGCAGTGCGGACAGGTCCGTGTTGGCCTGTACGCCGAGGCGGCGGCCGACGAGCCCGTAGGAGTCCTGGAGCATGCCCGCGAGGAGCGGCAGGGTGAAGGCCGCGGTGGCCTCGGTGTCCGGCGCGGTGGGCAGGCAGGCGGCGGCGATGTCCGCCGCCTGAGCCTCCGCGGGCCGTCCGGGCAGCGGGTAGGTCTCGGTGCCCGGGTAGAACTTGCTCTTGCGGGGGCGGTCGGCCCAGTCGGGCACGAAGTCCACGGGTTCCATCGGGACCCGGCCGCGCCACAGGATGTCCTTGGCGTAGTCATGGGCGTAACCCACGGGGTCCTCCTTTCAACGGGCACGAGCGGTACGAGGATGGAGAGCTCAGGGGAAGGGGTGCGGGGCCGGGTTGAGGTCCTCGGGCAGCAGCTCCCGGTCCCTCAGGCCCGCGGTGTGCAGTGCGGTCCGCATCCGTGGCAGATGCCGGGCGCGCTGCCGTGACCAGCCGAAGTCGATGGGCAGCAGGCCGGGTACCAGGACCGAGACGGTGTGCAGGCCAAGGCGCCGCTGTTCCGGCAGGGTCTGGTCGACCAGGACCACGTCGAAGCCGGCGGCGGCCACCGCCGCGACACAGCGCGCGAGGTTCTCACCGAGGTCGGTGGCAGCCGTGGCGCCCTCGGTGTCGGGCCAGGCGAGCTCGCCCACCTTCCGCTGCTCTGGCCCGGTCGCGGGCCCGCGCAGCAGGAAGTCGGCGTACTGCCCCATCTCCGGGATTCCGTAGACCAGGGGGTGGTCGTGCAGGGCGGTGATCAGGTCGAAGTCCTCGGCCATGGCGCGCAGTCGGGCCTCGTCGCCCTCGGTCCGCTCGCGCAGGTTCACCGCGTCGGTGGCGATCTCGCAGAGCGCGGAGGCCAGTGCCTCCTCCGGGTCCAGACCCGCGCCCGCGCCGAAGCACATCCGCCCGAGGCCCCCGTCGAAGCGCTCGGCGACGGCGGTCACCACCGGCACCGGAAAGCCGAGGCGGGTGTCGAAGAAGCGTGCCCGGTAGCCGTACATGGCGAGCCGGTCGACCATGGCCCGGGTGCCCGTACGGGTACTGCTCGTCACGTCGATCTCGGGCAGCGGCTGCTGTCCGTACCAGGTGAGCAGGAAGGCGTCCCGCTCGATGACCTCCATCAGTCCGAAGTACGCGGCCTCGGCCCAACTGCCGCCGGAGGCACAGCCGTTGGAGCTCTCCTGTACGAAGCGGTTCTCCAGGCCCGGTGCGTGGTAGTACGTGAGGATCTCCGGCACGAGGCGCGGCTCGGCGTCCCGCAGCGACCAGCCCCAGACCCACGGGATCTCCCGGTCCGCGGCGAAGGGCCGCACCCGCGGGTTGGCCGCGTAGAACTCCGGTGCGTACAGGCCGACTCGGCGCGGGTCGACGGCGAGTTCGCCGAAGGAGTCGAGGCTGCCGCGCACCGTGACCCTCCGGCTGCGCGAGCGCATCCCGGCGTACCGTTCGAGCCCTTCCAGAATCCCGACCCGGGCGCTGCGCGCGAAGGAATCGGTGTGCCCGCCCCAGAAGGTCTCCCGCAGGTAGGCGCCCGAACGCATCGAGAAGCAGCCGATGGTGGCCGAGGTGGAGGCGGAGGAGATGTCCTGCACCAGGGAGGGCCCGAGCGCCCCGCACACCGGGTTGGCGAAGGCCGCCACGGGCAGCTCGTAGGACTCCAGGGCCCGGGTGCGAAAGCTGCCCGGCCGGTGCTCGGGCGCGGGCGCGAAGTCCGGCCGGGCCCGCTCCGCGGTGTCCTCCTGGGGGCTGCCGCAGTGCGGGCACTCCGGATCCGGTACGAACGGATGCCCGCGCACGGAGAACGTCGCCAGGTCCAGGAGCCACACCTGGGCGAAGGCACCCTCGGGCGGTACGCGTCGTGCGACCGCCGTGGCGAGCCCCGCGAGCGCACCGGCCGCGAGCGGGGTGGCGAACGGCCACTGGCCGGTGGCCCGGGTGCCGCCGCCGAGTTCCAGCGCGTCCCGCAGAGCGAAGGAACGCACCGCCTGCCAGCGCCGCTGAAGGCAGCGGGCGCAGCCGGGTGCCTCCTTCGCCGGTACGGGTCCCACGACGGCGTGCCGTCCGTAGAGCCCGACCGGCAGCACGGCGGGGGCGGGGGCTTCGCCCAGCACGCCGGGTGCGGGGGCTTCCCGGTCTCCGTCGGCGGGGCGGACGACGAGCGGGGCCTGTTCCCGCGTCGCGGATCCGGCGAAGGCGTCCTCGAACCCCAGGGCGGACAGGCGCAGTTCGGGCCCGTCGAGTGCGGCCAGAGCGCGGGCCAGCTCGTCCGCGAAGCCGCTCAGGTCACCGAGTCGCGCCGTCCCCGTGGGCTCCGGCGTCTGCCGGGTGGGCGCGCTCACCGGGCCGGTCCGGTTTCCCGCTCGGGGAGGTGGTGGCGGGCCGTCACCGGGGGTCCTCCTTGGTGAGCAGCACGCGTGCGGTGTGGATGCCTGCGGCCGCCAGATCGGCGGCGCCGGTCGGGACCAGGAAGGCGTCGCGCCCGGCCGCCCGGAGCCGGTCGAGCACGTCGCTCCAGGGGACGGACGCGGGGGCGGCGGCCGGGTCCGCCGTGCCGGTCACGGTCAGCGCACGGGCGTCGAGGTCGCGCAGCAGCGGGTCCCCGGTGTCGGTCGGCCTGCCCGTCTCCTCGCGCTCGTACTGCACCGCGCCGAGCAGGTCGCGCAGGGCGGCGACGGCGGCGCCCCGGCGGCTGGTCTCGCTGCCGACGGCCCAGTGCGCGCCGTGCCGGGCGAGGAGCACACTCACGCCGGTGCGGCTCTGCTCACCCAGGTCGAGGAGTTCGACCGGCACGCCGAGCCGGTCCGCGGACCTGACCAGGAAGAGGAGTTCGGCGTCGGTGCCGGGCGCTTCGTCCTCGGCGGTGGCCGCGGGCAGCGGAACGGCAGCGGCGGCCTCGCCCCGCACGGCGCGCAGCAGGGCGTCGTGGGCGAGTGCGGAGAGCAACCCGCGGGCGGCGGCGTCGGCGGCCGAGGGCCCTGCGCCGGTGCCCGCGCTGCTGCGCTCGAAGCAGCGGTCGGTGTTGTGCGGCCCGAACGGACGCACCGCACCCGCCGGGACCAGGACCGTCTCCTTGGTCAGCAGCGAGAGCGCGGGCAGGCAGGGCGGCGTGCCCTCGGCGGGCAGCCCGCTGGCGAGGACCAGGGCGTCCGCGCCGATCCGCGCCGGTGCCGCGGTGCCCGGCCGCGCCTCGGTCTCCTCGACCAGGCCGCGGGCCGGTACCACGTGCTCGGCGTAGACACGGGCGGCGGCGTCCAGGGCGCGCAGCCTGGCTCCCGCGACATGGTGGACGTCGAAGGCCGTGACGGTACGGGCCGGGGCGTGGCCCAGGCCCAGTTCGACCGCGCTGATCTTCAACGGGATCTGGGTCAGCGGCTCGTCGGCGAAGCGGCGGAAGACACCCGCACGTGGACGGACGAGCAGCGAACGGGAGTTGAGCTCCTCGACGGCCGCCTCCACCTCGGCTGCGGTGGCCGGTGCGGACGCGCCCTCCGCCACGGCCGCCGTGCCGAGGTCGGCCTCGGCCGGCTGCGGCTGCTCGGCACACCGCGGGCAGCGCGGGTGCGGCAGCAGCACTTCGGTGCTCACGTCCAGGGACTCCATGTCCTGGACGACGATCTGTCCCTCGGTCTCCTGCGGCAGCGCGCCCGAGGTGAGCCGGAAGACCTCGTAGCCGAGAAGGTTGCCGGTCATCGCGGCCAGCGGGCGGCCCGGGGTGGCTCCGCCGGGCGCGGAGCCCGGCAGGGCGAGCGAGCTCCACAGGTCCGCGGCGGCGCCGCGGTCCCCGTTCGATCCGAGCCTGAGGGCAGCGCAGGACCAACAGCCCCTGCTGCCCCGGGCCATCAACGGCCCCACCACCAGGTCATCGCCGAACGGCCAGGCGGCCACCAGGCGTTGGCCCTCGGGCAGGCCCGCCGCGAGCAGCGCAGTGACCAGGGCGGGCGCCCCGGGGCCGGTGGCGAGGACCACGTCCCAGCCGTCGAGCCGGGACCCGGCCGGTGCGAGTGCGTCCTCGGGCAGCGGCAGCACCTCGACCGGGCAGCCGTCGGCCGCGGCCTCGGCGGCGTCCTCGCGCCAGGCACCGCTGTCGTGACCGGGGCTCACGCCCACGGTGCCGCAGCCGTTGCGGATCAGGCCGCGCACCGCCCAGTCGGCGATCGGGTCCGTACCGAGCACGGCGACCCGGGTGCCGCGGAACCGGGCGAAACGCTCCTCGGGCCGGTCCGCGTAGTGGTCGATGTAGGCGATCTGCGGCGCGAAGCGGCGGGCCACGTCCTCGGGGAGCGCCGCCTCGGCCGCCTGCGGCCCGGGGGCGGGGACGTCGCGGGCGAAGTCCCGTTCGTAGAGCGTCCTGACGAGTTCGCCCACCATCGCGCGCTGTGCCTCGCCGAGCCCGTTGCACAGTTCGGCCACGGAGTTCTCGCCGGTCAGGTGCGGGACGAGGAGGGTGGCGAAGCGGTAGGCCGATTTGGCGTTGAGCCGGAATCCGCCGTCGGCGTTGTGGAAGAGCACTCCGTCCGGGGTCTCGGTGAAGAGCACGTCCCGGCGGATGCGCGGCCGGGTCGCGGCGACGGCTTCGTAGCTGGCTGAGGCCATGAGTGGACCCCCTGTGGGCGGTTCGGAGCGGATCGGGGCAGGCGTTGCGGTGGTGCGGTGGGCGCCGGGGACAGACGCGCGGCGGTAGCCGGGGAGCCCCCGGTCTCAGTGCGGGACGGCGGCCGGTTCCGCGGACTTCGCGCGGTGCCGCCAACGCGCGTAAACCTGGAGGAAGGCATGCATGCGGTAGGGGCCGGGCGAGCCGTCCTCGAGCAGCCCCGCCTCGACGAGCCGCTCCAGCACGGCCTCGGCGTCACCGAAGTCCTTCGGCACATCGGCAGGGCGCAACGCTCCCGCGTCCTCGCGCGCCCCGAGGTGGAGGAAGGCCTCCCGCGCCACGGGGTCCAGGGCTTCGAGCGCCGCCCCGAGTACGGCGGGCACGGACAGCCGCGGGTCCTCGGCGAGCGAAAGCCGCGCGGGTGGGCTCTCGGCGAGCCAGTCCGCGCAGGCGGCCACCGTCAGTCCCGGCCGGGTGAGCAGCCGGGCCGCGGCGATCCGCAGCGCGAGCGGGAAGTGGCCGCACAGCGCGGCGAGCCGGGCGGCGGCCTGCGGCTCGGCCGCGAACCGTGCCGCCCCGAGCAGCGCTTCGAGCAGGCCCAGCGCGTCCTCGGCGGGCAGTACGTCGAGCCGGTGGACGGCGCCGCCGTGGGTGGCGACCACCGCGGCGAGATGCTGTCGGCTGGTGAGGATCACGGCCGCCTCACCGGGGGCGGGCAGCAGGGGCCGCACCTGCCAGCCGCTCGCCACGTCGTCGAGGATCAGCAGCATGCGGCCGCCGGCCGGGTCGGGCGGCGGCAGCTGCGCCGCGGCCTCCGCACTGGTCACCGCGGAGCCGTCGGGCCGTGCCATGGGCAGGACGTGCACCCCGCCGGGGAAGGAGCCCTGCACCTCGTGCGCGGTCTGCAGGGCGAGAGCGGTCTTGCCGATGCCGGGCGCCCCGGAGACGACGACCAGTGCCTGGTCCCCGTCGCGGGACAGCAGCCGCTCTGCCATCTCCTCGCGCTCGCGGCGCCGTCCGGTGAATCCGGGTACGGGCCGCAGGGCGGGGGCGCTCGTCGGTACGGGGGCGGTGGTTCCGCGGGCCTCTTGCGCGCCCGGTGACGGGGACGGCCCGGCGGCCAGGGCGAGCGGGGCGGGTACCGGGGTGCGGCGCCCGGATGCGGGTCCGAGGTCCTCGGCGCGGAGGATGGACAGCTCCAGACGCTGGAGGCCGGAGCCCGGGTCGATGCCGAGCTCTTCGTGGAGCCGGGACTTGACGATGCGGTACTCGGCGAGGGCCTCCGCCTGCCTGCCCGTGCGGTAGAGCGCCTCGATGAGCTGCTCGGCGAAGCGTTCGCGCCCGGGGTGCTTGCGGGTCTCCTCCCAGAGGTCGACGAGGACCTGCCCGCACTGTCCTGCGGCGAGCTCCAGGTCACAGACGCGTTCGAGGACCCGCAGCCGTTCCTCGACCAGTCCGGGGAGCGCATCGCGGTGCAGCATCCGGGAGGCGACGTTGGCGAGCAGGGGTCCCTGCCAGAGCGCGAGCGCCTGTCGGAGGCGGTAGAGCTCCGTCTCCTCGTCGGTCCCGTCCTGGACGGAGGTCAGGCCGCGGAAGCGCACCAGGTCGAGGGTTTCCCCGGTGGCGCGCATGCGGTAGCCGCCGGCAACGGACTCGATCATGGTGCCGTCGATGCCGTACTTGGTGAAGATCCGCCGCAGCCGCAGGACACAGGTCTGCAGGGCGGCACGTGCCGTTGCCGGTTGCTCCTCGTCCCACAGGGCTCGCAGCAGATAGCCGGTGGACACGACCGAGTTGGGATGCAGCAGCAGTGCCGCGAGCAGGCTGGTGGGCTTGGAGGGCTTCAGTACCGCGACTTCTTCACCGTTCGCGATACTGAGCGGGCCTAGCAGCTCGAACCGCATGGACAGCACTCCGCGCCACGGTTCCGCGCGTTGACGCGCAGGCCGCCGGAGCGGACAAGAGAGAAAACCGGCCACTGCGGATCGACCAGGAACTCTGTGAGCGGAGAGGGAAAAGATTCACCGGAGCAATTCGTTCCGTTTCCGTTCCGCCCTGTTCGATGCCGCATAGACGCCCCCCGTATGTGCACCTCGGCGCAAATTGGCCAGCATTCACACGGTCACGTGAACACTCGGCCAACGCACAAATCAGCTCCGCGAACAACCTGGCAAACCCGGAGCGGGCACGTGCGACGCATGGCCAAAAGCCATCGGCATACTATTCAGCGGATTCCCATAAGTCGACCCATTGGCTCCCCACACAATCCGGCCAACTCCGCACGCCCCTCTCCGGACCCCGCCCGGACACCCGTGGGCAAGCCCCCGTCCGCCACGCCATCGGCGGGAGGTGGGCCGCTCTGTCCCACTTGAGAGCCCGGAGCGCCCCGCGCTTCCCGCCGATCGGCCACGCCGGGCACTCGTGAGAACCGGAGCGGAATTCATCTTCTCGCTGCCTGGACAATGATCGGACACCCTCATTCCGTATCGCGAAACAGACAATAAGGACGGAATTAATTCATCCGGGGTGGCCGAAATTGGCTACCTATCAAGCCGACACAAGAGGGCTCCCTCGCCGGAAATACAGAATGCGCTCCCGTACGCCGGACCGATGGGCCGGAAAGCTGAGAGTTTGGGTTCTCGCGCGGCCGATTCGAGCAGGCCGAGACCGGCGGCCGGGCGGCCGGGCGGCGGAACAGCCGAAAGGCCCGCTCGCTGCGCCGAGGCAGCGAACGGGCCTGCGTTACGGACCGTTGGGACTCCAACGGGCCTGCGTTACGGACCGTTGGGACTCCTACTGGTCCGGCTCGACCCCTACTGGTCCGCGATCTCCCCGTAGGCGGCGAGGAGGACGGCCGGATCGGGCCCCTCCAGGACCGTCGGCTTCGCCAGTCCGTCGAGCACGATGAAGCGCAGCAGGTCGCCGCGCGACTTCTTGTCGACCTTCATCGTCTCCAGGAGCTTGGGCCACTGGTCGCCGCGGTAGGCCAGCGGGAGCCCGACCGACTCCAGGATCTTGCGGTGCCGGTCGGCGGTCTCGTCGTCCAGCCGCCCGGCGAGCCTGCCGAGTTCGGCGGCGAAGTGCATGCCGACCGAGACGGCGGCGCCGTGACGCCACTTGTACCGCTCGTTCTTCTCGATGGCGTGCGCCAGCGTGTGCCCGTAGTTGAGGATCTCGCGGCGCCCGGCCTCCTTCAGGTCGCCGGAGACCACCTCCGCCTTGACCCGGATGGAGCGCTCGATCAGTTCGGCGGTGTGCGTCCCGGCGGGCGTACGGGCGCCCTGCGGGTCTGCCTCGATCAGGTCGAGGATCACCGGGTCGGCGATGAAGCCCGCCTTGATGATCTCGGCCAGGCCGGACACATAGTCGTTGACCGGCAGGGACTCCAGCGCGGCCAGGTCGCACAGGACCCCGGCCGGCGGGTGGAAGGAGCCCACCAGGTTCTTGCCCTCGGCGGTGTTGATGCCGGTCTTGCCGCCCACCGCGGCGTCGACCATACCGAGCACCGTGGTCGGCACCGCGATCCAGCGGACCCCGCGCAGCCAGGTCGCCGCCACGAAACCGGCCAGGTCGGTGGTGGCACCGCCGCCGACCCCGACGATGATGTCGGTGCGGGTGAACCCGGACTGCCCGAGCGCCTTCCAGCAGTAGGCGGCGACCTCGGCGGTCTTCGCCTCCTCGGCGTTGGGCACCTGGATGGCGATCGCCTCGTAGCCCTGCCCGGCGAGGTCGGTACGAACCGCCTCGCCCGTCTCGGCCAGGGCCTCGGGGTGAATGACCGCGATCCGCTTCACGCGCTCACCGACGAGGGAGGGCAGCTCGCCGAGGAGTTGCCGGCCCACGAGCACCTCGTAGGCCTCGCTGCCTGCGGTGGCGCCGACCTGGATGCGCGTCACTGCCTGCTTGTTCATGTCGTCTCCTGCTGGGAGTCCGGGGAGGACGGGGCCGCGTCGCCGCCGGGGCCCGCGGCCGGGTCCAGGACGTCGAGGACGGCCTGGGCGACCTCTTCGGGCGTACGTCCGTCGGTGGGCACCTCGGCGCGGGCGACCTCGAGGTAGAGGTGGCGCCGCGCCTCCATCAGTTCGCGCCACTGCTTGCGCGGGTTGACCGCGAGCAGGGGCCGCGCGACGGCGAGACCGGTGCGCCGGACCGCCTCCTCGACGTCCATCGACAGATAGACGACGGGGCGCGCGGCGAGCAGCGCACGGGTGGACTCGTCGAGGACGGCGCCGCCGCCCAGCGAGAGGACCCCGTCGTGCTCGGCGACCGCCCGCCGCACGGCCCCGCACTCGACCTCACGGAAATAGGGTTCGCCCGAGTCCACGAAGATGTCCGAGATCTCGCGCTTCTCCTCGGCCACGATGTCGGCGTCGGTGTCCCGGTAGGTGGTGCCCAGACGCTCGGCGAGCAGTTCGCCCACCGTCGACTTGCCGACCCCCATGGGGCCGACGAGCACCACCACGGGACCGTTCACCGCGCTCACCGGATGTGCAGATTGTCGAGGTAGGAGCGGACGTTGCGACGGGTCTCGGTGACGCTGTCGCCGCCGAACTTCTCCGCGACGGCGTCGGCGAGGACCAGGGCCACCATCGCCTCGGCCACGATGCCGGACGCCGGGACGGCGCACACGTCGGAGCGCTGGTGGTGGGCGCTGGTGGCCTCACCGGTCTTCACGTCGACGGTGGCAAGGGCACGCGGCACGGTGGCGATGGGCTTCATCGCGGCGCGCACACGCAGCAGTTCACCGGTGCTCAGGCCGCCCTCGGTGCCGCCGGACCGGCCGGTGGAGCGGCGGATGCCGTCCTCGGTGTTCACGATCTCGTCGTGCGCCTTGGAGCCGGGGACCCGGGCCAGGTCGAAGCCGTCGCCGACCTCCACACCCTTGATCGCCTGGATGCCCATGAGCGCCGCGGCGAGCCGGGCGTCCAGACGGCGGTCCCAGTGCACGTGCGAGCCGAGTCCGACCGGCACGTCGTAGGCGAGCACCTCGACGACGCCGCCGAGGGTGTCGCCGTCCTTGTGGGCCTGGTCGATCTCGGCGACCATCGCCTTGCTCGCGTCCGCGTCGAGGCAGCGCACCGGGTCGGCGTCCAGCTTCTCGACGTCGGCCGGGGTCGGGTACACGCCGTACGGCGCCTTGGCGCTCGCCAGCTCGATCACGTGCGAGACGATCTCGATGCCCGCGGTCTCCCTGAGGTAGGAGCGGGCCACGGCGCCGAGCGCCACCCGGGCCGCGGTCTCGCGCGCGGAGGCGCGCTCCAGGATCGGGCGGGCCTCGTCGAAGCCGTACTTCTGCATTCCGGCCAGGTCGGCGTGACCGGGCCGGGGGCGGGTCAGCGGTTCGTTGCGGGCGAGGGCGGCGAGCTCGGCCGGGTCGACCGGGTCGGCCGCCATGACCTTCTCCCACTTGGGCCACTCCGTGTTGCCGACCATGACGGCGACCGGGGAACCCAGGGTGAGGCCGTGCCGCACCCCGCCGATGAACGTGACCTCGTCACGCTCGAACTTCATCCGTGCGCCGCGGCCGTAGCCGAGGCGGCGCCTGGCGAGGTGGTCGGCCACCATGTCCGTCGTGATCGGCACGCCGGCGGGAAGGCCCTCCAGCGTCGCGACAAGTGCGGGTCCGTGGGACTCCCCCGCCGTCAGCCAGCGCAACCTGCTCAACGGTGCTCCTCAATCCTCACGCCTGGATCTGCGAGATGGCCTCGGGGATGCCCCCGGTGCCACTCTCGATCCTCCCATGTCCCGTCCTCGAGCCCGGCTCGTGGTCCACCTGACGGACGTCGCGCTACCGCAGTTCGTCAGGTTCGTCGAGAGGGTCCCGGCGGAATATGTCACTCCGCTGTACAGCGGGTCCTATGGAACCTTCGCTACCGGTGAATCCGGCCTGAACCCCGCACCCCCGGCCCCCTCGTCAGCGCGCGGAGAGGGCCCGTTCCCCGGCCTCGCGCATCACGTCGAGCGGTGCGCGTTCACAGCCGGTCATCTGCTCGACCTGGAGCACCGCCTGGTGCACCAGCAGGTCGAGCCCGCCGACCACCGCTCCCCCTCCCGTCGACCAGCGGGCGGCCAGCGCCGTGGGCCACGGGTCGTAGAGCACGTCGAACAGCGCTCCGGGGCGCTCGGGCACCGCTTCGACGAGCGCGTCGGTGGCCCCGGCGGGTGTGGTCGCCACGACCAGGGGGGCGCTCAGCGCCCGGGCGGCCTCGGACCACTCCTCGGTACGGACCGGGACGCCCAGCCTGCTGCCCCACTCGCGCATCTCGGCCGCCCGCTCCGCGCTGCGGACATAGGCGACGACCTCGCCGGTGCACACCGAGGCGAGCGCCGCGAGCGCGGAGGAGGCGGTGGCTCCGGCGCCCAGGATCGCGGCCGACTCGACCTTGTCGATGCCGCGCTCGCGCAGGGCGGCGATCATGCCCGGGATATCGGTGTTGTCGCCGCGGCGGCGCCCGTCCGCGGTGAACACCACGGTGTTGACGGCCTCCACCGAGGCGGCGGTGGCGGTGACCTCGTCGAGCAGCGGGATCACGGCACGCTTGAGCGGCATGGTCAGCGAGAGGCCCGCCCACTCGCCGGTGAGCCCGGCGAGGAACCCGGCGAGCGTGGACTCGTCCACCTCGAAGCGTCCGTACTCCCAGTCCGCCAGGCCCAGTTCCGCGTACGCGGCCCGGTGCAGTACGGGTGACAGGGAGTGGGCGATCGGGGAACCGAGCACGGCCGCCTTGCGCACCGTCATTCGCAGTCCTTGCCTTCCTTGCGCCGCTTGTTGAACTCGTCGACATACTTCTGGTGTTCGCCGAGCGTCTTGGAGAACGTGGTGGTCCGGCAGTCCATCGAGATGAAGAACATCCAGCCCTCGGTGTCCGGACTGGTCGCCGCCTCCAGCGCGTCCTTGCCCGGGTTTCCGATGGGACCGGGCGTCAGACCGCGATAGAAGTACGTGTTGTACGGGTTGTCGTAATTGCGGATCTGACTGACCGGAATGTCGATCTCGCTCTGGTTCTTCACGTAGTTGTACGTGGAGTCGAATTCGAGCTTCTGGTTCGTCACGGTATTCGTCGGCTTCAGCCGGTTGTAGACGACAGCCGCCATCTTGCGGAAGTCGTCGTGCGTCATTCCCTCGGCCTGGACGAGGCTGGCGACCGTGACGACCTGGAGCGGATCCTTGAGGTCCAGCTCCTTGGCCTTGCCCTCCAGGTCGTAATTCGCGTACTCGGCGTTGGCCCGGTCGACCATCTTCTTCAGCACGTCCGCGGGCTTCATGCTCTTGTCCACGGGATAGCTGGCCGGGAACAGGAAGCCTTCGAGCGGGTCTTTTATCTTGCTGCTCTTGTTCGCCCAGTCCGGCAGGCCGAGCTTCTTCCATTCCTTCTTCGCGACACCCTCGGTGGTACCGGCCTTGATACCGAGGCGTTTGTCGATCTCCGCATAGATCGCCGCATTGCGTCGGCCTTCGCCGATGATGAGCGCATTGCGGCTCTTCGGGTCGAGCATCAGCGCGACCGCGTTCTCTCCGGACATCTGCTTCTTGAGCGTGTAGAACCCGTGCTGGATTTCCATCCCGTCCGGGTTGTCGCCCTGTGCCTCGACAAAGGCGTCCGCGCTCTTCACCACACCCGCGGCGGCGAGCTTCTTGCCCATCTCGTAGCCGGTGGCGCCCTGCGGGATCTCGACCGTGACATTGCCGCTGCCCGCACCGTCGTAGTCCGGCGCCGGTCCGAACCGGTCCTGGTAGAACTGGTAACCGAAGTAACCGCCGCCGCCGATCAGGCCGAGCAGCAGGGCTCCGGCCACCATGCAGGAGCAGCCGCTGCGGCTCTTCTTCTCCTCGCCGCCGCCCCGGCGTCCGCGCTTGCGGCCCGTCGGCTCGTCGTCGGCATCGTCCGCGTCGTCGACCGAGAAGAAGGCGTGCTCGCCCTGGTCCGGACCCGGGTCCCAGTCGGTGGGCGGCTCGGCCGGTTCACCGCGGCGCGGATTCGGCTCGGGCCGGTGCGGGTCCGCCGGAGCCTGCTGCCCCTGCGGCCCGGGGTGGCCGTACTGCGCCTGCGGTCCGCCGGGCTGCGCCTGCTGGGGGTAGCCCTCGGCGCCGTAGTGTTCGCCGCCCTGTCCCGGCTGAGCGGGGTGGCCGTGGCCATGAGTGCCGTACGGGTCGGGGTGCCCGCCGGAACCGTAGGTCTGCGCCTGCTGCGTTCCGGTGTCCCAGCCGCCGTCGTACTGCCCGCCACCGTCGTACTGCTGACCGCCCTGGTAGGGCTCGCCCTGGTAGGGCTGCTGCCCCGCGCCGTACTGCGACTGCTGACCGGTGTCATAGGGCTGCTGCCCGGTGTCGTACGGCTGCTGTCCGCCGCCGTACTGCTGGTGGCCCGGGTCGTACTGCTGGCCGTACGGCCCCTGGACTCCTGTGTCATAGGGCTGCCCGGGCTGTGGGTGACCCTGGCCGTAGGGCTGGTGGCCGTAGTGCGGCTGGGCGCCGGAGTTCAGGTCCTCGTAGGGCTGCGGGGACTGGCCGTCGTACTGAGGCTGCCCGCCCGATGACTGCTGAGTGCCGTATCCGTCGCCGTACAGAGGGTCTTCCGGATGCCACGGTTGGGGCCCTGGGCCCCGGCCATACTCAGTCATCAATCCCCTAGAGCCGCGAGGCGCACGCTGCGCGGCCGCGAGGCACGGCAGCGGAAGAAGCCTCTTGCTGTCGCCGGCTGTTCGAACACCGGCGCATCGCGCGGAACGTTACCGTATCGCGATCAGGCCACCACTTCGACGGGTTCCCCCGGAGCCCGGCCCGAGGTGCGCTCGGTCTCCAGGGCGTTCTGGAGGATCACCACCGCCGCCGCCTGGTCGATCACCGCGCGGCCCTTCTTGGACCCGACGCCGGAGGCGCGCAGCCCCTGGCCTGCGGTCACCGTGGTCATCCGCTCGTCCACGAGCCGTACCGCCACTGGTGCGATGTTGCGGGCGAGTTCGCGGGCGAAGGTGCGGACCTTCGTCGCGGCGGGGCCCTCTCGTCCGTTCAGGGAACGCGGCAGTCCGACGACCACCTCGAGGGGCTCGTACTCCGCGACGAGTGCGGCCAGCCGCCGGTGGGCGGCCGGGACGTCACGTCCCGGCACGGTCTCCACCGGCGTCGCGAGGATCCCGTCGGGGTCGCAGGAGGCGACCCCGATCCGGGCGTCCCCGACATCGACCGCGAGGCGGCGGCCGCGGCGCATCGCTGTGCTCACGCCGTCTCGGCGACGAGGCGTTCGACGGCGGCCACGGCCTCGCCGATGGCCTCCGGGCGCTGGCCGCCGCCCTGGGCGACGTCCGGCTTGCCACCACCGCCGCCGCCGAGGGTCTTGGCGGCGGTGCGCACCAGGTCACCGGCCTTCAGACCACGCTCGCGCGCGGCCTCGTTGGTGGCGATGACCGTCAGCGGGCGGTCGCTGGCCACGGTGAACAGGGCGACCACGGCCGGACGGTCGCCGGGGATGCGGCCGCGTACGTCCAGGACCAGCTTGCGCAGGTCGTCGGCGCCGGTGCCGTCGGCCACCCGGCCGGTGACCAGGGCGACGCCCTTCACGTCCTGGGCGCCCTGGGCCAGCCCCGCGGCGGCCTGGAGCACCTTCTCGGCGCGGAACTTCTCGATCTCCTTCTCGGCGTCCTTGAGCTTGGAGAGCATGCCGGAGATCTTCTCGGGCAGCTCCTCGGGACGCCCCTTCACCAGTTCCTGGAGCTGGGCGACCACGGTGTGCTCACGGGCCAGGAAGTTGTAGGCGTCCACGCCGACCAGGGCCTCGATGCGCCGCACGCCCGAGCCGATGGAGGACTCGCCGAGCAGCTTCACCAGGCCGAGCTGGGCGGTGTTGTGCACATGCGTGCCGCCGCAGAGCTCCTTGGAGAAGTCGCCGATGGTGATCACCCGGACCTGCTCGCCGTACTTCTCGCCGAACTCGGCGATGGCGCCCTGCTTGCGGGCCTCGTCGATACCCATGACCTCGGCCTGGACGTCGAGTTCGCGGGCCAGAACTTCGTTGATCTTCTGCTCGACGTCGGTCATCACGGCCGTGGGCACGGCCGAGGGCGAGCCGAAGTCGAAGCGGAAGCGGCCCGGCTGGTTCTCCGAACCGGCCTGGGCGGCGGTCGGGCCGAGGGCGTCGCGCAGCGCCTGGTGGGTCAGGTGGGTGGCCGAGTGGGCGCGGGCGATGGCCTTGCGGCGGCGCACGTCGACGGTGGCCTGCGCGGCGGCGCCGACGGTCACCTCGCCGACCTGGACGACGCCCTTGTGCACGTACACACCGGGCACCGGCTTCTGACAGTCGCGGACCTCGATCACGGCGCCGCTGTCGAGCCGGATCCGGCCGGTGTCGCCGATCTGGCCGCCGCCCTCGGCGTAGAACGGGGTGCGGTCGAGGACGACCTCCACCTCGTCGCCCTCGGTGGCCGCGGGCGAGGAGACGCCGTCGACGAGGAGGCCGACGATGTGCGACTCCCCTTCGAGGTGGCCGTAGCCGATGAAGTCGGTCTCGCCGGAGGAGTCGGCGATCTCGCGGTAGGCGTGCAGATCGGCGTGGCCGGTCTTCTTGGCGCGGGCGTCGGCCTTGGCGCGCTCGCGCTGCTCCTTCATCAGGCGCCGGAAGCCGTCCTCGTCGACGCTCAGGCCCTGCTCGGCGGCCATCTCCAGCGTGAGGTCGATCGGGAAGCCCCAGGTGTCGTGGAGCAGGAACGCCTTGTCGCCGGAGAGCACGGTGCCGCCCGCGGACCTGGTCTCGGTGACCGCGGTGTCCAGGACGTTGGTGCCGCCCTTGAGGGCCTTGAGGAACTTGGCCTCCTCGGCCAGCGCGACGCCCTCGATCCGCTTCCGGTCGGTGAGCAGCTCCGGGTACTGCTGTCCCATCGTGTCCAGGACGACGTCGAGCAGCTCCCGCACCACCGGGCCGGAGGCGCCGAGGATGCGCATATTGCGGATGGCGCGGCGCATGATGCGGCGCAGGACGTAGCCGCGGCCCTCGTTGCCGGGGGTGACGCCGTCGCCGATGAGCATGGCCGAGGTGCGCATGTGGTCGGCGATGACGCGCAGCGAGACGTCGGAGTCCTTGCCCGAGCCGTAGGCGACGCCGGTCAGTTCGGTGGCCTTGTCGATGACCACGCGCAGGGTGTCCGTCTCGTACATGTTCCGTACGCCCTGCAGGATCATGGCGAGACGTTCGAGACCGAGGCCGGTGTCGATGTTCTTGCTCGGCAGGTCACCGAGGATCTCGAAGTCCTCCTTGCCGGTGCCCTCGCCGCGTTCGAACTGCATGAAGACCAGGTTCCAGATCTCCACATACCGCTCGTCGTTGACGGCCGGGCCGCCCTCGACGCCGAACTCGGGTCCGCGGTCGTAGTTGATCTCGGAACAGGGGCCGCAGGGGCCGGGGACGCCCATGGACCAGAAGTTGTCCTTCTTGCCGAGGCGCTGGATGCGTTCGGCGGGCACGCCCACGGTGTTGAGCCAGATCTGCTCGGCCTCGTCGTCGTCCTGGTAGACGGTGATCCAGAGCTTCTCCGGGTCCAGGCCGTAGCCGCCGTCCTCGACGGAGCCGGTCAGCAGCTCCCAGGACAGCTTGATGGCGCCTTCCTTGAAGTAGTCGCCGAAGGAGAAGTTGCCGCACATCTGGAAGAAGGTGCCGTGCCGGGTGGTCTTGCCGACCTCTTCGATGTCCGGGGTGCGGACGCACTTCTGCACGCTGGTGGCGCGCGGCGCGGGCGGCGTCACCTCGCCGAGGAAGTAGGGCTTGAAGGGCACCATGCCGGCGTTGACGAGGAGCAGCGTGGGGTCGTCTGCGATCAGCGACGCCGACGGCACGACCTTGTGCCCGCGCTCTTCGAAGAAGCGCAACCAGCGGCGGCGGATTTCAGCCGACTCCATCAGTGGTCCTCATTCCGGTTGTACGAGTAGGTGGTGTGTCCGGGGTTGTGGTGCTTGCTGTGCTGGAGGTTCTCCAGGGCGCTGAACCGCCGGGGCCGGGGCAGCTCCCGGGGTGCCGCCTCGCCGATGCCGAGTGCGTCGCCGAGTTCGGCCTCGCGCTGGGCCATGCCGTCGCGGACGTCGAGCGCGAAGTCCTTGAGCCGGTGACCGGCCTCGACTGCCTTGTTCGCCGCCTGCGCGGCGAGGCTTTCGGGGGTCAGCTGCTGGATCTTGCGGTTGACCTTGCTGGTGGCCCACACACCGGCGGCAGCGCCCGCGGTGAACCAGAACGTACGGCGGAACATCGCTGCGTCAGTCCTTCTTCCGGTCGGCCCGCTGTGCGCGCCGGGCCCGCCGGGACGCGGGCACGGTACGTCCGACGATCACGGTGCGGCCGGGCCGGTCCTCGGCGGGGGCCGGGCCGTCGGCGGCCTTGCGGCCGAGCGCGCGGCGCACTCCGTAACCAAAGGCGGCCACCTTGACCAGGGGCCCGCCGAAGGTGCTGGCGACCGTCGTCGACAGGGCGTTGGCGTTCGAGGTGACTTCCTGGACGTCGGAGGCGATGGAGTCCACGCGGTCGAGCTGGGTCTGCGCGGAACGGACCGCACGGGAGGCGTCCCCGAGGAGTGGCACGGCCTGTTCGGTCACGTCCGCCACGAGCTTGGTGGTCGCTTTGAGCGTCTGCGCCAGCCTCACCAGAGCAACGGCGAGGAAGGAGACCAGAATCGCCCAGAAGACGGCCACCAGGATCCCGGCCACCTCTCCACCGGACACTGTCGCACCCCTGCCTGAACATCGCGTGTGTGCCGCCGGGCCGAACGGCCCCGCACGGAACGGAACATCGGAACGTCGCATTCTCGTCTCCCGAGCCTATCGCGCCCGTCCCTTTGCTCCGTACCGCATTACCGCCCCGTCCGTGCCGCGTTGGTGCGGGCCTCGTGACGGCTTCGGGGCACCTCGACACAAGGTCCCGGCGGCGGGCCGGAGCGGGGTTGCGGCCCGGCAACGCGAGAGCCCGCCGCCCACGGTCCCCGAAGGGACGGTGCGGGCGGCGGGCCGGTGCGCGGAGCGCGGTGCTACGCCAGGGTCAGCGGGCGTAATACTCGACGACGAGCTGCTCGTCGCAGATCACCGGGATCTCCTTGCGGTTCGGGTCGCGGTCCAGGCGGAAGGCCAGGGCCTTCAGGTTGACCTGGAGGTAACGCGGCGTCTCGCCCTCGGGCGCGAAGCCACCCTCGCGGGCGACCTGGAACAGCGGCTTCTCGCGAGAGCGCTCACGCACCATCACGACGTCGTCCGGGCGGACACGGAAGGAGGGCTTGTCGACCTTCTTGCCGTTGACCTCGATGTGACCGTGCACGACCATCTGGCGCGACTGGTAGATGGTGCGCGCGATGCCGGAGCGCAGAACCAGGGCGTCGAGACGACGCTCCAGCTCGACGATCAGGGCCTCGCCGGTCTTGCCCTGGACCTTGCTGGCGCGGTCGTAGGCGCGCACCAGCTGGCGCTCGGAAACGTCGTACTGCGCACGCAGACGCTGCTTCTCGAGCAGTCGGACCTTGTAGTCCGAGTTCTGCTTGCGGCCACGGCCGTGCTCACCCGGCGGGTAGGGGCGGGCCTCGAAGTACTTGACAGCCTTCGGGGTCAGCGCGATACCGAGCGCACGCGACTTCTTGACCTTGGGACGGGACTGGTTCGGCACGAACCAACCTCTTTCTTTCGAATCGGCTCACCAGGGTTAGGGGAGGTCGCATCCGCAGACCGGGAAACCGGCCCGACCGCACAGCGGACGGGCAGGCAGCCGCTCCCGAGTTCTGGGCACATACGTGCAGCACGCGAGTGGCCCACCGCATCCTGTCCCGAGGGGACCGGGGTGGTGGGCTGCCCGCGACACCTTCGACGGGTGCGCGACGCTCCTGGAGACATCCGGCCTGGGCCGGTGCTCCGGCTGCATGTCCCGTTCTGGTGGTGCCGACCGGGGCCGGACACGGGACGCAGCGCTGCGGCGAGTCTACCGGTTCCCGGCGGGTGCCCCGTACGCCCAGGTCACGGGCGCTGCGGTGCGTGGCCGCGCGGGCGATGGCCGGCGATCCGGCTCGGTGCGGACGTCGGGGGTGCGTCCGGGATCACGCCCGGTCCTCGGAGCCACGGCCCCCCTCGCCGCCGCGCCCCTCGGTCAGCCGCCCGCGCACCCGCTCGACGACATCGGCGTACCGCGCCTCCGCGCCGTACCGCGTCGGGCGGTAGTACTCCTTGCCGTGCAGGGCGTCGGGGGCGTACTGCTGGGCGGCGATTCCGCCGGGGACGTCGTGCGGATACACGTAGCCCTGGGCGTGGCCGAGTTTGGCGGCGCCCTTGTAGTGGCCGTCGCGCAGGTGTGGCGGCACGGGGCCGGTCAGGCCCTTGCGTACGTCCTCCAGGGCGGCCGAGATGGCGGTGGTCGCGGCGTTCGACTTGGGCGCCAGGGCCAGCGCGATGGTGGCGTGGCTGAGGGTGAGCGCCGCCTCGGGGAAGCCGATCAGGGCCACGGCCTGGGCGGCGGCCACCGCGATGGGCAGGGCGGTGGGGTCGGCCAGGCCGATGTCCTCGCTGGCCGAGATCATCAGGCGGCGGGCGATGAAGCGGGGGTCCTCGCCCGCCTCGATCATCCGGGCCAGATAGTGCAGGGCGGCGTCCACGTCCGAGCCCCGGATCGACTTGATCAGGGCGCTGGCGACGTCGTAGTGCTGGTCGCCGTCCCGGTCGTACTTGACCGCCGCGCGGTCGACGGAGTCCTCCAGGGTGGACAGGGTTATCTCGCCCTCGCCCTTGGCGAGCGCCGAACCCGCGCCCGCCTCCAGCGCGGTCAGCGCACGGCGCGCGTCGCCGCCCGCGATGCGCAGCAGATGCGCCTCGGCGTCCTCGGGCAGGGTCACCGCCCCGCCGAGCCCGCGCTCGTCGGTGAGCGCGCGGCGCAGCAGTCCGCGCAGATCCTCGTCGGTGAGCGGTTCGAGGGTGAGCAGCAGGGAGCGGGAGAGCAGCGGGGAGATCACCGAGAAGTACGGGTTCTCGGTGGTGGCGGCGATCAGGGTGACCCAGCGGTTCTCGACGGCCGGGAGCAGCGAGTCCTGCTGGGCCTTGCTGAAGCGGTGGATCTCGTCCAGGAAGAGGACCGTCTCCTTGCCGTAGCCGCCGGTGGCGCGCCGGGCCCCGTCGATGACGGCCCGGACCTCCTTGACGCCCGCGGTGATCGCCGAGAGCTCCACGAAGCGTTTGTTGGTGGCCTTGGAGACCACGTACGCGAGGGTGGTCTTGCCGGTGCCCGGCGGCCCCCAGAGGATCACCGACGACGGGCCCGCGGGCCCGCCGCCGCCCTCGCCGACCAGGCGGCGCAGCGGCGATCCGGGCTTGAGCAGGTGCTGCTGGCCGACGACCTCGTCCAGGATGCGCGGGCGCATACGGACGGCGAGCGGACTGCTCGCCGGGTCCTTCTCCTGGCGGTCCTCGGCGGCGGCGGTGAACAGATCGGGCTCCACGCCGAAAACCCTATGGCACCGCACTGACAGTGCCGTCCCGTACAGGTGCGACGGCAGCGCGAGGATCCGTTACGGGCGGGCGGCGGCCCCTGCCCGTACGCCCCGGCTCAGCTGGTCCAGAAGTCCCACCAGCGGGTCAGGATCAGCATCCCGATCACGCCGATGTGCATCACCGGGAGGACCCAGGTGAACTCGCCGAAGAAGGCCCGCAGCCAGCTCGGCGCGGGCAGCAGCCCGTGCCGGATGTTGGAGGAGGTCACGTACCAGAACATGATGATCGTGGCGGCCCAGGCCAGGCAGCACCACAGGCACAGGGCGTTGATGCGGTACAGCGACTGGAACTGCAGCCAGGTGCAGAAGCCGACCCCGAAGAGGGTGCCGAAGTTGAGGGTGAGCCAGTACCAGCGCGGGAAGCGGGCGCGGGCCAGGAGGCTCATGCCGACGCAGACCACGATGGCGTAGGTGACCAGTCCCAGCAGGGGGTTCGGGAAGCCGAAGGCCTCCGCCTGGTCGCTCTTCATGATGCTTCCGCAGGAGACGACCGGGTTGATGCTGCACCCTGGCGTGAAGTTGGGGTCCTCGAGCAGCTTGAACTTGTCGAGGGTGATCACCCAGGAGGCGAGGACACCGGCCGCGCCGGTGAGGACCAGCAGCAGGGCGAACGCGGTACTGCCGCCCACCAGCCGTCCGGAGGCGCCGGTATGGCTCGTCGAGCCGGAGGAGGCGCCGTCGGTGGCTGTCTTCGTCTCGCTCATCACGCCTGTTCCGTCACTCGGCCGGTCTGCGGGCAGGGCCATTGTGCCGTACTACAACCCGTTCGGTCCGTTCGCTGCGCATAAGCACGAGCTGTGAACCGTGCCCTCGGGTGCGGGGCCCCGGCTCGCGGCCGGGACCCCCACCTCCACCTACCGTCCGAGTTCCCGGGCGATCCGGTCCACCACCGCGTCCACCTCGACGGCGCTCTGCTCGCCGGACTCCAGGTTCTTCAGCTGGACGACACCCTCGTCGAGGTCGCGCTCCCCCGCGATGACGGCGTAGCGCGCCCCGCTGCGGTTGGCCATCTTCATGGCGCCCTTCAGGCCGCGCCCGCCGAAGGCGAAGTCGGCGGCGATGCCCGCCCGGCGCAACGCGGTGACCGTGCCGAACAGCACCCGCCGCGCCTGCTCGCCCATCGGAACCGCGAACACACTGGTGGCGGGCGGCAGTTCGAGCTTCACGCCCTCGGCCTCCAGTGCCAGCACGGTCCGGTCCACGCCGAGCGCCCAGCCCACGGACGGCAGCGAGGGGCCGCCGATCATCTCCGAGAGCCCGTCGTAGCGCCCGCCGCCGCCGACCGCCGACTGCGAGCCGAGCCCGTCGTGGACGAACTCGAAGGTGGTGCGGGTGTAGTAGTCGAGCCCGCGGACGAGCCGGGGGTCGTCCTCGTAGTCGACACCGGCCTCGGCGAGCAGTTCGCGGACCTGCTCGTGGTACGCCTTGCAGGCGTCGCACAGGTAGTCGCCGAGCAGCGGCGCACCGGTGAGCTGCTTCTGGACGCTCTCGCGCTTGTCGTCGAGCACCCGCAGCGGGTTGATCTCGATCCGTCGGCGGGTGTCCTCGTCGAGGTCGAGGGCGCGCAGGAACTCCTGGAGCGCGGCCCGGTAGACCGGCCTGCACTCCTTGTCCCCGAGCGAGTTGAGCAGGATCCGGAAGTCACGCAGGCCCAGCGAGCGGTACGCCTGGTCCGCGAGGATGATCAACTCGGCGTCCAGGACCGGGTCCTCGGCGCCGATCGCCTCGGCGCCGATCTGCGAGAAGTGGCGGTAGCGGCCCTTCTGCGGGCGCTCGTAGCGGTAGTACGAGCCGGAGTACCAGAGCTTGACCGGGAGGTTGCCCTCGTTCTGCAGGTTGGCCTGGAGCGCCGCGCGCAGTACGGAGGCGGTGCCCTCGGGCCGCAGCGCGAGCCGGTCGCCGCCCTTGGTCTCGAAGGCGTACATCTCCTTGGTCACGATGTCGGTGGACTCACCGACTCCGCGCGCGAACAGGTCGACGTTCTCGAAGCCCGGGGTCTCCACATAGCCGTACCCGGAGTTCTTCAGCGGCGCGGCGAGGGCCTCGCGCACCGCGAGGAACGTCGCCGAGTCCGGCGGAAGGAGGTCGTAAGTGCCCTTGGGGGCCTGAAAGGTGGTCACGGAAGTCTCGTCACATTCCTCGTCGCGGGGCGGATCCCTGATCCGGCCCCAGGCCGGCGGCCACCTGCCGCAGATACGGGTTGGTGGCGCGCTCCTGGCCGATGGTCGTCTGGGGACCGTGCCCCGACAGCACCACGGTCGAGTCGTCGAGCGGGAGGCACACCCTGGCCAACGACTCGAGGATCTCCGCGTGACTGCCGCCGGGCAGGTCGGTGCGGCCGATGGAGCCGGCGAACAGCAGGTCGCCCGAGAAGAAGACCGAGGGGATCTCCTGGGTCTCGGGCATCCGGAAGGTCACCGACCCCCTGGTATGCCCGGGCGCGTGGGAGACGCCGAATTCCAGCCCGGCCAGCGGGAGGCGCGCACCGTCGGTCAGTTCCCGTACGTCGTCGGGTTCGCCCACGGTCAGATCGCCCATCAGCTGCATGCCGATGGAGCGGCCGAGCGCCTTCTCCGGGTCGCTCATCATGTAGCGGTCCTCGGGGTGGATCCACGCCGGCACCTCGTGCGCTCCGCACACCGGGACGACGGAGGCCACGTGATCGAGGTGGCCGTGGGTCAGGATGACCGCGACGGGCTTGAGCCGATGCTTCTTCAGCGTTTCCTCGACGCCCTCGGCGGCCTGGTGGCCCGGGTCGATGATCACGCACTCCTCGCCAGCGGCGGGGGCGACCAAGTAGCAGTTGGTGCCCCAGGCCCCGGCGGGGAACCCGGCAATGAGCACGATCGTCCTTCATTCGTCGTCGGCGGGAGTCGGCCGCACCGCTCCGAGTGGAGAATGCGGCTGCTCAGAGCCTACCGGCGGTGCGGTTTTCACAGCCAACCCGTATACGGTACGGGGCACCCGTTCCCGGCCGCCCCCGCCGGGTACGGGCCGGACGGTCGCAGCACGGGCGGCAGGTACAGGAGACGATCTGTGGTCAGCCAGGAACAGCGGCGCAAGCAGCTCGCCAGAGAGAAGCGGATACGGCAGCACGAACGCCGGGAAGCCGCGCAGCGCCAGGCGAGAAAGCGCAACGCGCTGATCGGCGGAGCCCTTGTGACCGTCCTCGCGGTGGTCGGCGGGCTCTTCGCGGCCGGTGTCTTCGACGGCGACGACGCCGAGGCCACGAGCGGCCCGTGCGCCGAGCCCGCCAAGGGCAAGCCGAAGAAGCTGAGTTTCCCGAAGGAACCGGCGATGAGTATCGACAAGTCGGCCGCCTACCGGATGAAGCTCGACACGACCTGCGGGGACATCGACCTCTCGCTGGACGCGAAGGCCGCCCCGCACACGGTCAACTCCTTCAACTTCCTTGTCGGCAAGGGCTATCTGGACCACACCCGCTGCCACCGGCTCACCAAGGGCAATGTGAACGTGCTCCAGTGCGGCGATCCCACGGGCACAAGTGAGGGCGACCCGGGCTACTCGGTCCCCGACGAGAACCTCGACTCCAAGCGGCTGAGCGGCGGGGTCTATCCGGCGGGCACGGTCGCCATGGCCAATACGTACAACGCCACCACCGGCAAGGGCCGTGACAGCGGCGGAAGTCAGTTCTTCCTCGTCTACGCGGACAGCCAACTGCCGCCCGACTACACGCCGTTCGGCACCGTCTCCGCGGACGGTATGCGGGTTCTGAAGAAGATCGCCGACGAGGGTGAGAGCACCGGGCAGGGTGACGGTCCGCCCAGCGCGAACGTCGTCATCGACAAGGCGCGGGTCACCAGGTCCTGACGACGCCGGATTCGGGTCGTCCCGGGCGTGTTTCCACCACTGTTCGCATCCGGGGGCGCACGGGGCGTATTCAAGCGCCCCTGGTGGCTCCTGCCTCGCCCGTTATGGCGTGCGCTATGCCGCGCGGTGGGGGACAGCCGCCCCGCCGGTCGCCTATGTTGGCCGTGACGAAACTGTGGACGATGCCCGGGGCGGGCGAAGCCCGGGGGGCATCATGTGGAGGAGGCGCTGTGAGCAGCGACCCGTGGGGCCGCGTCGACGAGACGGGCACCGTGTACGTGCGTACGGCCGACGGCGAGAAGGTCGTCGGTTCCTGGCAGGCCGGATCTCCGGACGAGGCCCTGGCCTACTTCGAGCGCAAGTACGAGGGCCTGGTTGTGGAGATCGGCCTCCTCGAACGCAGGGTGAAAACCACCGATCTGAGCGCGAAGGACGCGCAGACCGCCATCGGTCATCTGCGCGAGCAGGTGGACGCGCACCACGCGGTCGGTGACCTGGACGCCCTGCGTACGCGGCTCGACAAGCTTGTCGAGACCGTCGAGGCGCGCCGCGAGGAGCGCAAGGTACAGAAGGCCAAGCAGTCCGACGAGGCGCGGCACGCCAAGGAGGCGCTGGTCAACGAGGCCGAGGAGCTGGCCCAGAGCGAGCAGTGGCGGGTGGCCGGGGAACGGCTGCGTGCCCTTGTCGACACCTGGAAGGGCCTGCCGCGACTCGACCGCAAGTCGGACGACGAGCTGTGGCACCGCTTCTCGCACGCCCGCTCGGCGTTCTCCAAGCGGCGCAAGGCGCACTTCGCGTCCCTCGACGCCCAGCGCGAGGATGCCCGTAAGACCAAGGAACGTCTGGTCGCCGAGGCCGAGTCGCTGTCGAACTCCACCGACTGGGGTGCCACCGCGGCGCGTTACCGCGAGCTGATGGCCGAGTGGAAGGCCGCGGGCCGGGCCCAGCGCGAGCACGAGGACGACCTGTGGAACCGCTTCCGCGGTGCGCAGGACGTCTTCTTTGCCGCGCGCTCGGCGGTGTTCGCCGAACGCGACGCCGAGCAGTCGGAGAACCTGAAGCTGAAGGAGGAACTGGCCGCCGAGGCCGAGAAGTTGCTCCCGGTGACGGACCTCAAGGCCGCCCGTGCCGCGTTCCGTGGGATCAACGAGCGCTGGGAGGCGATCGGGCACGTACCGCGCGACGCCCGCCCCAAGGTCGAGGGCCGGATGCACACCGTGGAGCGCGCCCTCCAGGACTCGGAAGAGGCCGAGTGGCGCCGGACCAACCCGGAGGCCAGGGCCCGTGCCGAGGGTCTGACCGGTCAACTCCAGGCCGCTGTCGACAAGTTGACCAAGCAGATCGAGACCGCCCGCGCCGCGGGCAACTCGGCCAGGGCGGACAAGCTCCAGAAGGAGCTCGACGGCCGCCAGGCACTGCTGGACCAGGCTCTGAAGGGGCTTCAGGAGTTCGGCGGCTGAGCCGCCGGGCCCTGAGCCCGTACGGGAGAACCCCCGGCGCCCGCGAGGGCGTTCGGGGGTTCTTTCGTGGTACGGGAGTTCTTTCGTCGTACGGGGCCGTTGCCGCACGGGCAGGCCGGCCTCCGGGGCTCAGGGCCTGCGCGCCGACGTCACCCGGTAGACGTCGTACACACCCTCCACGCCCCGTACCGCCTTCAGCACATGCCCGAGATGCTTCGGGTCGCCCATCTCGAAGGTGAAGCGGGAGGTGGCGACCCGGTCGCGGGAGGTCTGTACGGCCGCGGAGAGGATGTTGACGTGCTGGTCGGACAGGACGCGCGTGACGTCCGACAGGAGTCGGGAGCGGTCCAGGGCCTCGACCTGGATGGCCACCAGGAAGACGGACGACTGGGTGGGCGCCCATTCGACGTCGAGCATCCGCTCCGGCTCCCTGGCCAGGGAGTCGATGTTGACGCAGTCGGTGCGGTGCACCGAGACGCCGCTGCCGCGGGTGACGAAGCCGATGATGGGGTCGCCCGGAACCGGCGTACAACAGCGGGCGAGCTTGACCCAGACGTCCTCGACGCCCTTGACGACCACACCCGGGTCCGCGCTGGAGCGACGGCCCCGGCCGCGGCCGGTGCGCACCGGCGGCGCGGTCTCGGCGATGTCCTCGTTGGCGGCCTCCTCGCCGCCGAGCGCCTGGACCAGCTTCTGTACGACGTTCTGCGCGGCCACATGGCCCTCGCCGATCGCCGCGTACAGCGAGGAGATGTCCGGGTAGCGCATCTCATGGGCGAGGGTGACCAGGGAGTCGCCGGTGAGGATGCGCTGGATGGGCAGGTTCTGCTTGCGCATCGCCCGCGCGATGGCGTCCTTGCCCTGCTCGATGGCCTCGTCCCGGCGCTCCTTGGAGAACCAGGCCCGGATCTTGTTGCGCGCCCGGGGTGACTTGACGAAGCCGAGCCAGTCCCTGGAGGGTCCCGCGCCGGTGGCCTTGGAGGTGAAGACCTCCACCAAGTCGCCGTTGTCCAGGGTGGATTCGAGGGGTACGAGACGTCCGTTGACGCGTGCCCCTATGGTGCGGTGGCCGACCTCGGTGTGCACCGCGTACGCGAAGTCGACCGGAGTGGCGCCCGCCGGGAGCGCTATCACGTCGCCCTTGGGCGTGAAGACGAAGACCTCGTTGCGGGAGAGGTCGAAGCGCAGCGACTCCAGGAACTCCGAGGGGTCCTCGGTCTCCTTCTGCCAGTCGAGCAACTGCCGCAGCCAGGCCATGTCGTTGACGGCGTCGGCGTCCTTGCCGGACTTGCCCGCGCCGCGTGCCGGGTCCGTACGCACCTTGGAGGCACCGGCCACGGCCTCCTGCTTGTACTTCCAGTGCGCGGCGATGCCGTACTCGGCACGGCGGTGCATGTCGAAGGTGCGGATCTGCAGTTCGACGGGCTTGCCCGAGGGGCCGATCACCGTGGTGTGCAGTGACTGGTACATGTTGAACTTCGGCATCGCGATGTAGTCCTTGAACCGGCCGGGGACCGGATTCCATCGCGCGTGCACCGTGCCGAGGGCCGCGTAGCAGTCGCGGACCGTGTCGACAAGGACACGAATCCCCACCAGGTCGTAGATCTCCGCGAAGTCCCGGCCGCGGACGATCATCTTCTGGTAGACGCTGTAGTAGTGCTTCGGGCGGCCGGTGACGGTGGCCTTGATCCGGGCGGCGCGCAGGTCCGCCTGCACCTCGTCGGTCACTATCGCCAGATACTCGTCGCGCTTGGGCGCCCGTTCCGCGACCAGCCGTACGATCTCGTCGTACATCTTGGGGTAGAGGATCGCGAAGGCGAGGTCCTCCAGCTCCCACTTGATGGTGTTCATGCCCAGGCGGTGGGCGAGCGGAGCGTAGATCTCCAGCGTCTCGCGGGCCTTCTTCTCCTGCTTCTCCCGCTTGAGGTAGCGCATGGTGCGCATGTTGTGCAGGCGGTCGGCGAGCTTGATGACCAGGACCCGCGGGTCCTTGGCCATGGCGACGACCATCTTGCGCACGGTCTCGGCCTGCGCGGCCTCGCCGAACTTGACCTTGTCCAGCTTGGTGACGCCGTCGACGAGCAGGGCGACCTGGTCGCCGAAGTCGCGCCGCAGAGTGTCCAGGCCGTACTCGGTGTCCTCGACGGTGTCGTGCAGCAGTCCGGCCATCAGGGTCGCCGGGTCCATGCCCAGCTCGGCCAGGATGGTCGTCACCGCGAGCGGATGCGTGATGTACGGGTCACCGCTCTTGCGCTTCTGGCCCCGGTGCCAGCGCTCGGCGACCTGGTAGGCGCGCTCGATCTGGCGCAGCGTCGAAGTCTCGATCTTGGGGTCGTTGCTGCGCACGGCCCGCAACAGAGGTTCCAGGACCGGGTTGTACGGGTTCGAACGCTGCACGCCGAGGCGCGCGAGCCGGGCGCGGACACGGTTGGACGAGGCGTTGCGTGACGTGGCACCGGCCGTGGGGCGCACCCCGGGCGCCACGGCACCGCGTTCGGCGGGCGGGGCGGGACGCGACTGCGCCGCCCGCGGCTCACCGGTCGCGGGCTTGTCGGCCGAGGCGGTCTCGGCACGGGGGGCGGCAGAAGCCGCGGGCCGTCCGGACTGCTCGTCGGACGCGGCGGCGATGGGCTGGGCCTCGTCTGGCAAAGGGCGCTCCTCGGTGCGCGAGCCGGGTCCACCGGTCAGGCCCCGGACAACCATGGTAGCGAGCGCGGGGAGGGGGCTCGCCCCGAGCCTTCCGGTGGGGCAGCGTGACCCGTGTCAACGCACGAGGCGGGCGCCGGATTCCTCCGGGCCCGCCTCGTTTTGTCCGCCGTGCCGTTCCGGTACGCGCCGGTCGCCGCTCGCGGCGTCCGCGGCCTCGGCCGGCAGCGATCCCGATCAGACCGTGAGCAACGCCTCCAGCGGAGCACCGTCGAGTGCGGCCTCCAGCCGGGTCCTGCCGTTCAGGAACCCGAGTTCCATCAGGACGACGGCGCCCGCGACCTCGGCACCCGCCCTGCGGACGAGCTGGACGGAAGCCTCGGCGGTGCCGCCGGTGGCCAGGACGTCGTCGACGATCAGCACGCGGTCCGCGCCCGAGAGGTCCTCGGCGTGCACCTCGATCTCGGCCGAGCCGTACTCCAGGTCGTAGGACTGCCCCAGGGTGGCGCCCGGGAGTTTGCCCGCCTTGCGGACCGGGATGAAGCCCACGCCCGCGCGGACGGCGGCGGGCGCGCCCAGGATGAAGCCGCGAGCCTCCAGGCCGACGATCTTCGTCGCACCGTTGCGCACCGCCGACTCGGCGAGCGCCTCGGTGAGCGCGGTGAACGCCTGCGGATCCGCGAGCAGCGGGGTGATGTCCTTGAACATCACACCCGGCTGCGGGTAATCCGCCACGTCCCGGATCCGGCTGAGCAGGAGCTCCTTGAGGGTGGCCGGGTCGGTCATCGGCGCTTCCCCGAGGGGCGCCCGCGGCCACGACCGCGGGAGACCGGCTGGTTGCGCGGACCGACGACGGCCGCGGCGCTCGCGCCTCCGGCGGTCGCCACCGGCTCCCCGTCGTCGTCCCCGTCCGAGGGCTCGTCCCGGCCCGTCTCCAGCGACTCGCCCTTGGCCGCGGCGGCCGCGCGCTTGGCGAGCACGCGCTTGCGCAGCGCCTTCATCTCCGGCTGGCGCTCCTTGAGGTCGGCGACCAGCGGCGTGGCGATGAAGATCGAGGAGTACGCACCGGCCGCGAGGCCGACGAAGAGCGACAGCGAGATGTCGTTCAGCATGCCCGCGCCCATGGCGCCGCCACCGATGAACAGCAGACCGGCGACCGGGAGCAGCGCGACCACCGTGGTGTTGATCGACCGCACCAGGGTGCCGTTGATCGACCGGTTCGCGATCTCGCTGTACGTCCAGCGGTTCTGTTTGAGGATGTCCTTCGAGCTCTCCTTGAGGGAGTCAAAGACCACCACCGTGTCGTAGAGCGAATAACCGAGGATGGTGAGCAGACCGATCACGGTGCCCGGGGTGACCTCGAAGCCCACCAGAGCATAGATGCCGACGGTGATGGTGATGTCGTGGATCAGCGCGATCAGGGCCGCGATCGCCATGCGCCATTCGAAGGCGATCGCCAGATAGATCACCACCAGCACCATGAAGACCCATAGGCCTGTCCAGGCCTTCTGGGCGACCTGTTCACCCCAGCTCGGTCCGACCAGCTCGGCGCTGATCTTGTTCTCGCTGATCTTCAGATCCTTGGCGAGCTCTTCCTTGATCTGCGTGGACTTGGTGGGGTCCACGTCGCTGATCTGGATCCGCACAGCGCCGCTGCCGAGCTTCTGGACGATCGCGTCGTGACCGGAGGCCTTCTCGGCGCTGTGCCGCGCGTCCTCGGTGGACACACTCGTCTTGGGCGTGGTGAAGACCGCGCCGCCCTCGAACTCGATACCCATGTTGAGGCCGCGCACCGTCAGGCCGAGGATCGCCGTGATGGTGATCAGGATCGACAGGCCGTACCAGATCATGCGCTTGCCGACGAAGTCGTATCCGACCTCGCCGCGGTAGAGCCTGGCGCCGAGGTTGCCGAGCTTCGACATCTCAGGCCTCCTTCGTGTCGGCGGGACCGGAGGGACGACGACGGGTACGGCGCAGCGGAGGCTTGGCACCGAGCCGCTTGGGGTCGAGCCCGGACCACGGGTGACCGTTGGCGAAGAACTTCTTGCGCGCCATGATCGTCATCAGCGGCTTGGTGAAGAAGAAGACCACCACGACGTCCAGCAGCGTGGTCAGGCCGAGCGTGAACGCAAAGCCCTGCACCTTGCCGACGGTCACGATGAACAGCACCGCTGCCGCGAGGAAGGACACGAAGTCCGAGACCAGGATGGTGCGCCGGGCCCGCGGCCAGCCGCGCTCCACGGCGGGCCGCAGCGTACGGCCCTCGCGGATCTCATCCCTTATGCGTTCGAAGAAGACGATGAACGAGTCCGCGGTGATACCGATGGCGACGATCGCACCGCAGACCGCGGGCAGGTTCAGCGCGAAGCCGATGGCCGGGCCGAGGAGCGACATGATGGTGTATGTCAGGGCCGCGGACGCGAGCAGCGAGGCGATGGCGATCAGCGACAGGCCGCGGTAGTAGACCACCAGGTAGATGATCACCAGCGCGAGGCCGATGGCACCGGCGAGCAGACCGGCGCGGAGCTGCTCACCGCCGAGGGCCGCGTCCACTGTGTCGACGCTCTGTACCTCGAAGGTCAGCGGCAGGGCACCGAAGGACAGGATGTTGGCCAGGTCCTTGGCCTCCTGCTGGTCCATGCTGCCGGAGATCTCGGCGCTGCCCTGGGTGATGCTCTTGGTCACGTACGGGTGCGAGGCGACCTCACCGTCGAGCAGGATGGCGAACTCGTTCTGCGGCGACTGCTTCTGCGCCAGCTGGCCGGTGATGTCGGCGAACTGGTCCCGGCCCTTGCCGGTGAAGTCCATCGAGACCTGCCACTCACCGTTCTGCTGGTTGATGAGTGCCTTGGCGCCGTCGACCTCGGTGCCCTTCATGGCGACCGGGCCGAGGATGAACTTCTGCCACTGCTTCTCGCCGTCCTCGCCACAGGCGAGCATGGGCTCCTTGGAGGAGACCGGCTTGGAGGCGATCGCGGAGCGGGACTTCGCGGTGGTGCAGTCGAGCTTTTCGAAGCGCTTCTGGAGGTCGGCGGCCTCGGCCTCGCCGCCCGGCTTGGTGGGCTCGGGGGTCGGCTTGCGCACCCCGTCGCCGGGCTTCGTCGAAGCCTCCGGCGTGGGGGTGGGGTCGGCCTTGAGAGCCTCGGGAAGGACGCGGCCCTGAGTCGTCGGGGAGGCGCTCGGGGCGTCGGAGGAACCCTCGGTGGCCTTGTCGGCGGGCTTGTCGTTCTTGTCGCCCTCGGCGCTGTCACCCTTCTCGGGCTTCTCCGGCTTCTGGCTCCCGGACTCGCTCGGCGAGGGCTTGGGGTTCGGCGGCTGCTGCTCCGGGCCGGTCGCGGGCGCGCGGGTCAGCACAGGCCGGAAGAACAGCTGCGCCGTCGTACCGACCTGCTCCTGCGCCTGCTTGCTGTTGGTGCCCTTGGGGATGTTGACGACGATGTGCTCGTCGCCCTGGGTCTGCACCTCGGCCTCGGAGACACCGAGACCGTTGACGCGGCGCTCGATGATGCCGACGGCGGTGTCCAGGTCCTCCTTGCGGACTTCGCCCTTCTTACCGGGCTGGTTCTTCGCTTCCAGCGTGATGCTCGTGCCGCCGGCGAGGTCGATGCCCAGACGGGGCTTGGTGTGGCCGGAGGCGAACATGCCGCCGGTGAGCGCCGCGATGGCGATCAGGATGAGGACCAGGGTGCGCCCAGGATTGCCCTGGGAGGGGGACCTCCGACCCTTCTTGGGTGCTGCCACCTTCTCGTACTCCCTCTCGGGCCGAGCGCCCGCGACTGTGCGGAACGGACCGGCCATGGCCAGATGTGGGGGACTCCGCGCGGGGACCGGGTGCGGTGAGTGCGAGCGGCTGCCCGGCCCGGTGGCGGCTACTTCGCGTCGGACTCGCCGTCGGTCTTCTTCGGCGCGGCGTCCTCGCTCTCGGCCTTGGCGGGCTCGTCGTGCTTGCCGAGGTCGATGCGCGCGTCGTCGTCCGAGTCCGCGGAGTCGGCCGTGTCGTCGGACTTGGAGTCCGAGACGTCGCCGGTGAGGGAGGAGGCGTCGTCGGGCACCTCGGTGCCGTGGACGATGCGGTTGTACTCGTCGTCGTCGAGCACGGCACCCACGGCGTTCTTGCCGTAGATCGCGTGGATGCCGGGGGCGACCTCGAGGAGCACCGTGTCCTCGCCGACCTCCTTCACGGTGGCGTACATGCCGCCGATGGTGCGGATGCCGGTGCCGGGCTGGATCTGGTCCCGCATCTGGACGGCCTGCTGCTGCTTCTTCTTGGCAGACCGGGTCATCAGGAACATGGCCCCGATGAGCACGACGAACGGGAGAAGGGTGACGAGACTCACGGGTCGGAACTTCCTTCATGCGACCGCGCTGGGGAGCGGGCCTGGTCGTTGGGGGTGGTCGCACCGCCGTACAAGAGCGGCATCGGCGGAGTCTAAGCGAGTCCGCACGAATGGAACAACGCCCGGCAAGTCAACGGGGTTCCTGACGTCCCGGGCGCGCCCGGCGTCACGCCCCGAACAGGTCCTGCTGCCCCGCCCCGCCCGGGGCGGGTGCGGGCGGGGTCAGGCCCAGGTGTGCCCAGGCGGCGGGGGTGGCGACCCGGCCGCGGGGGGTGCGGGCGAGCAGTCCCTCGCGTACCAGGAAGGGCTCGGCGACCTCTTCGACGGTCTCGCGCTCCTCTCCCACCGCGACGGCCAGGGTGGACAGGCCGACCGGTCCGCCGCCGAAGAGCTTGAGCAGCGCGGTGAGGACGGCGCGGTCGAGCCGGTCGAGGCCGCGTTCGTCGACCTCGTACACCCCGAGGGCGGCCGCGGCGATCTCGCGGGTGATCCGGCCGTCGGCCTTGACCTGGGCGTAGTCCCGGACCCGGCGCAGCAGACGGTTGGCGATACGCGGGGTGCCGCGGGAGCGTCCGGCGATCTCTGCGGCGCCCTCCGCGTCGACGTCGACCTCCAGCAGGCTCGCGGAACGGTCGACGACCCGCCGCAGCTCGGAGGGTTCGTAGAACTCCATGTGAGCGGTGAACCCGAAGCGGTCGCGCAGCGGAGGCGGCAGCAGTCCGGCCCGGGTGGTGGCCCCGACCAGGGTGAACGGCGGCAGTTCCAGCGGGATGGCGGTGGCGCCCGGGCCCTTGCCGACGATCACGTCGACGCGGAAGTCCTCCATCGCCATGTACAGCATTTCCTCGGCGGGCCGGGACATCCGGTGGATCTCGTCGAGGAAGAGCACCTCGCCCTCCTGGAGGGAGGAGAGGATCGCGGCCAGGTCACCGGCGTGCTGGATGGCGGGGCCGCTGGTGATGCGGATCGGGGCGCCCATCTCGGCGGCGATGATCATCGACAGGGTGGTCTTGCCGAGGCCGGGTGCGCCGGAGAGCAGGACGTGGTCGGCGGTGGCGCCGCGCTGCCGGGCAGCCCTGAGGACCAGGTCGAGTTGTTCGCGCACCCGCTCCTGGCCGACGAACTCCCCGAGCGACTTGGGGCGCAGGGCCGCTTCCACGGCCTGGTCCTCGCCGTCGGCGTCGGCGGCGACGAGCCGTCCTTCGGTGGCGTCCTCGGGGGCGGGTGAGGTGTCGTCCCAGTTCACGGGTTCGGGCCTCGCGGGGTCGTGGCGGGGGTTCCGCCGGTGTGCGGTGGCTGGATACGCGGGAGCGGCTGCCGCGGTACGGACGGCGGTCGTGCACCGTCGGCGGGGCTGCCGCCGGATGCGGACGTCAACCTGATGCCGGACCTTTCACCGCATCGAGCGGGGCCCAACTCCCTTGACGGTAGGGCCCGGGAGCGAATCGGCGGACGGCGGCTGACGGACGAGGGGGTCATCGGGCCCGGTTCAGGGTCTGCAGTGCGGCCTTGAGCAGTGCGCCGACCTCGGGGCTCTCGGACTGTTCGGCCTGCGGGGTGACCGCGGCCACCGCCTCGTCGGCCTCACGGGTCGCGTACCCGAGTCCGATGAGCGCGGCGTGCAACTGGTCGCGCCAGCCCGCGGTCACCGGGGCGCCCACCAGGGGCGTGCCGCCGAGCGGGGCGCCGAGGCGGTCCTTGAGTTCGAGCAGGAGTTTCTGGGCGCCCTTCTTGCCGATACCGGGGACAGCGGTCAACGCCTTCTCGTCGGCGGTGGCGACGGCGCGGCGCAGGGCGTCCGGGCTGTGCACGGCGAGCATGGCCTGGGCCAGCCGCGGTCCGACGCCGCTGGCGGTCTGCAGCAGTTCGAAGGTCTGGCGCTCGTCGTCATCGGCGAAGCCGTACAGCGTCAGCGAGTCCTCGCGCACCACCAACGAGGTGGCGAGCTTGGCCTGTTGACCCAGGCGCAGTGCGGAGAGGGTGCCGGGGGTGCACTGCACGGCCATTCCGACACCGCCGACCTCGACCACCGCGCTGTCGGGTGCGAGGGCGGCGACGGTGCCGTTGACGAAGGCGATCATGGCCTGACCTTCCGTACGGGTGCGGGCCGCCGCGCGCCGAGGGCCGCGGCCTGGGCCTGCTGAAGTCGGTTCTGGGCGGGGGCGCGCCAGATGTGGCAGATGGCGAGGGCCAGGGCGTCGGCCGCGTCGGCCGGTTTGGGCGGCGCGTCCAGCCGGAGCAGGCGGGTCACCATGCTGGTCACCTGGGCCTTGTCGGCACGGCCGTTGCCCGTCACGGCCGCCTTGACCTCACTGGGCGTGTGCAGCGCGACCGGCAGTCCGCGGCGCGCGGCGCACAGCATCGCCACCGCGCTGGCCTGGGCCGTACCCATCACGGTACGGACGTTGTGCTGGCTGAACACCCGCTCCACCGCGACGAGTTCGGGCCGGTAGGTGTCCAGCCACTCCTCGATGCCGCGCTCCACCTCGACCAGCCGGGGGGCGATGTCGGCACCGGGGTCGGTGCGCACCACGCCCACGCCCAGCATGCTCAACTGCCGCCCCGCGGTGCCCTCGACGACTCCCACGCCGCAGCGTGTGAGTCCCGGGTCGACGCCCAGTACCCGCATGACCTCCCCTGACTTCGCTCATCGGTTCGTGCAGGCTATCGGCCGGCACCGACAACGCCGGTACGGACACCGCCGCACGGCCCCGCATACACGAGCGGGCCGGGCGGGAATCTCCCCGCCGGCCCGCTCGGTGTGCCGGTGTGCGGTCGCTCAGGCGTCGACCTTCTCCATGACCTCGTCGGAGACGTCGAAGTTGGCGAAGACGTTCTGCACGTCGTCGCTGTCCTCGAGGGCGTCGATGAGCTTGAAGATCTTGCGCGCGCCCTCTTCGTCGAGCTCGACCTGCATGGTCGGGACGAAGTTGGCGTCGGCGGAGTCGTAGTCGATGCCCGCCTCCTGGAGCGCGGTGCGCACCGCCACCAGGTCGGTCGCCTCGCTGAGGACCTCGAAGGACTCGCCGAGGTCGTTGACCTCTTCGGCACCGGCGTCCAGGACGGCACCGAGCACGTCGTCCTCGCTGAGTTCGCCCTTGGGCACGATCACGACGCCCTTGCGGTTGAACAGGTACGAGACGGAGCCCGGGTCGGCCATGTTGCCGCCGTTGCGGGTCATCGCGACGCGGACGTCGGAGGCCGCGCGGTTGCGGTTGTCGGTGAGGCACTCGATGAGCACCGCGACGCCGTTGGGGCCGTAGCCCTCGTACATGATCGTCTCGTACTCGGCGCCACCGGCCTCAAGTCCCGCGCCACGCTTGACCGCCGAGTCGATGTTCTTGTTGGGGACCGACTGCTTCTTGGCCTTCTGGATGGCGTCGAAGAGCGTCGGGTTGCCGTCCACGTCGGCACCGCCCATCCGCGCGGCGACCTCGACGTTCTTGATCAGCTTCGCGAAGAGCTTGCCGCGCTTGGCGTCGATCACGGCCTTCTTGTGCTTCGTCGTGGCCCATTTAGAGTGGCCGGACATCTGCCTGTCTCCTTCGCGTAACCCATCTCCGTACGAACTCCCCCGGAACTCCAAGAGTCCGGGAGGTACCCCCGGAGATCCTACAAGGAGGCCCGGGGTACCCGGTTCCCGCACTGACGCGGGCCGGTGTCACCGATTCTTTCGCACCATGTCGACGAACAGGGCGTGAATCCGGTGGTCGCCGGTGAGTTCGGGGTGGAACGAGGTGGCGAGTGCGTTGCCCTGGCGCACGGCGACGATGTGGCCCTCGTGCTCGGCGAGCACCTCGGTGGCCGCGCCGACCGACTCCACCCACGGGGCGCGGATGAAGACGCCGTGCACCGGGTCGCCCTCGATCCCCTTGACCGCGACCTCGGCCTCGAAGGACTCGTTCTGCCTGCCGAAGGCGTTGCGGCGGACGATCATGTCGATGCCGCCGAGGGTCTCCTGGCCGGAGCGGGGGTCCAGGATCTTGTCCGCGAGCATGATCAGTCCGGCGCAGGTGCCGTAGACCGGGAGCCCGGCCGCGATGCGCTCGCGCAGGGGGGCCATCAGGCCGAAGAGGACGGCCAGTTTGGACATCGTGGTCGACTCGCCGCCCGGCAGGACGAGGCCGTCGACCTCGGCGAGTTCCTCGGGGCGCCGCACGGGCCTCGCCACCGCGTCGGCGGTGGCGAGGGCCACGAGGTGCTCCCGTACGTCGCCCTGCAGTGCCAGGACGCCGATCACGGGTGTGCTGCTCATCAGTACCTTCTGTGCCTTCTGTTGCCGTCGGGCCGTTGCCCGGCGGGTGTTACCAGCCGCGGTTGGCGTAGCGCTCGGTCTCCGGGAGGGTGTCGCAGTTGATGCCGACCATGGCCTCGCCCAGGTTGCGGGAGGCGTCCGCGATGATCTTCGGGTCGTCGTAGAAGGTAGTGGCCTTCACGATGGCGGCGGCGCGCTTGGCCGGGTCGCCGGACTTGAAGATGCCGGAGCCGACGAAGACGCCCTCGGCACCGAGCTGGCGCATCAGCGCGGCGTCGGCCGGAGTGGCCACGCCGCCCGCGGAGAACAGCACGACGGGCAGCTTGCCCAGCTCGGCGACCTCCTTGACCAGCTCGTAGGGGGCGCGCAGCTCCTTGGCGGCGGCGTACAGCTCGTGGTTGTCGAGGGCGCGCAGCTTGCCGATCTCGTTCTTGATCTGGCGCAGGTGGCGGACGGCCTCGACGACGTTGCCGGTACCGGCCTCGCCCTTGGAGCGGATCATCGCGGCGCCCTCGGCGATCCGGCGCAGGGCCTCGCCCAGGTTGGTGGCGCCGCACACGAAGGGGGTCGTGAAGGACCACTTGTCGGAGTGGTTGACCTCGTCGGCGGGGGTCAGGACCTCGGACTCGTCGATGTAGTCGACGCCGAGGGACTGCAGCACCTGGGCCTCGACGAAGTGGCCGATGCGGGACTTGGCCATCACGGGGATGGAGACCGCGCCGATGATGCCCTCGATCATGTCGGGGTCCGACATCCGGGCCACGCCGCCGTCCTTGCGGATGTCGGCGGGGACCCGCTCCAGGGCCATGACGGCGACCGCGCCCGCGTCCTCGGCGATCTTCGCCTGCTCCGGGGTGACGACGTCCATGATCACGCCGCCCTTCAGCTGCTCGGCCATGCCCCGCTTGACGCGGGTGGTGCCGGTCTGCGGAGTCTCGGCGGCGGTGTTCGGGAGCGTGCTGGACACGGATGACCTCACTCGGGGGAAGAAGGCTTATTGCTGGACCGAGCAAACCCTTGTGGAGCAGGCCACAGCAAGGGCCAATGAACAGCCGGTGGATCGTTTTGGCACCCGGGTGGGGGGCCAGGTGGCCGCGAGATGACGTGCCGGGGCGGCCCCCGGACCGCTTCGGCCCCGACAGTGGACCGGCTGCCCGCTCGCTCAACCTCCGTAAGAACTCAGCTTGTTGGACGGTCGGCCAGGGCGGCCGGGGGCTCGTCGTCCATCTCGAAGGCCATCGGGAACGGAGCGTGTCCGGCGAGGCGGAACCAGCGCACCTTGCGGTGCCTGCGCAGCGCACGGGCCGCGCGTACGGCGTCGTTGTGGAAGCGGCGGGCCATCGGCACCCGGCGCACGGCACGGGCGAGTTCCTCGGCGGCGGCCACCCCGCCGGGCGCCTCGCGGACGGCCTCGACCTGTCCGGTGTCCCCGAAGACCGCCCGCAGTGCCTGGCTCAGCTCGCTCTCGGCGACCTCGCGCTGCTCCTCCCCCGACTGGCGGGCCGCGTGCGCCGCCTCGTAGAGGACGATCGACGCGGCCGGGTCGAGCACCTCGGCGGTGGCCAGTTCCTGGGCCACCGAGGCGCGGCGCAGCAGCTGGGCGTCGAGCGCGGCGCGGGCGGCGTCGATCCGGGCGTGCAGCCGGTCCAGGCGCCCGGCGGTCCAGCTCAGGTAGAGGCCGATCGCGAACAGGGCCAGCGCGATCCAGATCAGGGTGGGCATCACGGGCGGAAGGCTACCGGGGGCACCGCGCGCTCAAGGCGCTCCGCGCCCGCCGCCGCGACCCGGCTCCGAAGCACCGGCGGGCCGCCTCAGCTGCGGGCGAGCCCGAATCGCGGCCGCCGCCCGGTCCGGTCGTCGGCGCCGACGGAGGCCGCCCCGTCGGTGACGGTCTCGTAGACGCCGAGGATGTCGGCGCCCACCGTCGACCAGTCGAAGCGGCGTACGTGCGCGCTGCCGAGGGCGCGCAGTTCGGCCCGCCGGTCCGGGTCGCCGAGCAGGCCGAGGGCCGCTGTGGCGAGTTCGTCCGCGTCCTCGTTCGCGAAGAGTTCGCCCGCCTCGCCCCGGTCGAGTACCTGGGCGAAGGCGTCGAGGTCGGCGGCGAGCACCGGCGCACCGGCCGACATGGCCTCGACGAGGATGATCCCGAAGCTCTCGCCACCGGTGTTGGGTGCCACGTACAGGTCGACGCTGCGCAGCAGCCGTGCCTTGTCCTCGTCGCTGACCATGCCGAGGAACTCGACCCGGCCGCGCATCTCGCGCGGCAGGCCCGCGACGGCCTCCTTCTCGTCGCCGCGTCCGGCCACCAGGAGCCGGGTGTCCGGGCGCTCGGCGAACACCGCGGGCAGGGCCTTCATCAACACCGGCAGGCCCTTGCGCGGCTCGTCGATCCGGCCGATGAAGCCGATGGTGCCGCCGGTCTCGCGCTGCTCGGCGGGCGTCTGCCACTCGGGGCGCGGCTCGGCCCCGGCGAAGAAGCCGACGTCCACGCCGTTCGGGATGACCACCGCGTCGCCGCCGAGGTGCTCGACCAGCGTGCGGCGCGCGTACTCGCTGACCGCGATCCGGGCGCTGATCTTCTCCAGGGCCGCTTGCAGGATCGGGTACGCGGCGATCATCGCCCGCGAGCGCGGGTTGGAGGTGTGGAAGGTGGCCACGATCGGGCCCTGCGCCGCCCAGCAGGTGAGCAACCCGAGGGAGGGCGAGGTGGGTTCGTGGATGTGGATCACGTCGAAGGTGCCGTCGTGCAGCCATCGGCGGACCCGCGCGGCGGACAGGAAGCCGAAGTTGAGCCGGGCGACCGAGCCGTTGTACGGCACGGGTACGGCCCGGCCCGCGCTGACCACGTACTCGGGCAGCGGGGTGTCGTCGTCGGCCGGGGCGAGGACGGAGACCTGGTGCCCGAGGGCCCTCAGGTGCTCGGCGAGATCGCGGATGTGGAACTGGACGCCGCCCGGCACGTCCCAGGAGTACGGGCAGACGATCCCGATCTTCACGCGGAGCTCTCCCCGCCCGGCCGGGCGCCCGGCGCCGGATCGCGTCCGGGGTCCAGGTCGCTCAGCCACAGCCGTTGCAGCATGTGCCAGTCCTCGGGGTGGTCGGCGATGCCCGCGGCGAAGACGTCCGCCAGTGCCTGGGTCATGGCGGCCGTCTTCTCGGCCCGGGTGCCCTCGGCGGGCACCTCGACGGGCGGGTGCACCCGGCCCCGGAGCACGGGGCTCTCGTCGTACCAGAGGATGACCGGCAGCAGCAGCGCGCCGGTCTGCTGGGCGAGCGCGGCGGGTCCGGCGGGCATCCGGGCCTTCTCGCCGAAGAAGTCGACGTCCACTCCGGAGGCGGACAGGTCCCGGTCGGCGACCAGACATACCAGGCCGCCCTCGCGCAGCCGCCGGGCCAGGCGGCCGAAGGCGGTGCCGCCGGTGTGCGGCAGCACCTCCATGCCGAGGCTCTCGCGGTAGGCGACGAACCGGTCGTAGAGGCTCTCCGGGCGCAGCCGTTCGGCGACCGTCGCGAAGGGGACGCCGAGTGCGGTGGTGACCCAGGCTCCGGCGAGGTCCCAGTTGGCCAGGTGCGGCAGGGCGAGGACGACACCCTTGCCGGAGGCGAGCCCGTCGGTCAGGTGGTGCACGTCCTCGGGGTCGAAGCCGGTGCGCCTGCGCTGTTCGCTCCAGGCGGGCAGCCGGAAGGACTCCATCCAGTAGCGCAGATACGAGCGCATGCCCGCCCGGGAGAGCTCGGCGAGACGCTCGGGCCCGGCGTCCGGGACCACCCGCGCCAGGTTCGCCTCCAGCCGCAGCACGCTGGTGCCGCGCCGCTTCCAGGTCACGTCGGCGATCGAGCGGCCGAGCCCGGCGGCCACCGGTTCGGGGAGCGTCTTCACGGTGCTCCAGCCGAGGCCGTAGAGCGTGTCGGTGAGCCGGTCCCCGGCACCGCTCACGACCTCGCCCCGCTCTCCTGGGCCGACCCGGTCTCGGCGTCGGCCTCGGCGGCTTCCCTGCGTACCGTCACCACCCGCTGGATGAGGGTGACCACGCTGCCGAGGGCCACGACCCACAGGGCGACCGGCAGCAGGTACTGGATGCCCGGGACGCCGAACTTGTGCAGCCCCGCGAATCCGGCCGCGACGAGCGTGATGACCAGGCGTTCGGCGCGCTCCACCAGGCCGTTGACCGCGACCGGCAGCCCGATGGACTCGCCGCGTGCCTTGGTGTACGAGACCACCTGCCCGCTGGCCAGGCAGAAGATGCTCACCGCGCACAGGATGTTGTCGTCCCCGCCGCCCGCGTACCACAGGGCGAGCCCGCCGAAGATGGCGCTGTCGGCGACCCGGTCGAGGGTCGAGTCGAGGAAGGCGCCCCAGCGGCTCGAACGGCCGAGCTGGCGCGCCATGTTGCCGTCGACCAGGTCCGAGAAGACGAACAGCGTGATGACGACGGTGCCCCAGAAGAACTCGCCCATCGGGAAGAACACGAGCGCTCCCGCGACCACACCCGCGGTACCGAGGAGGGTGACCGTGTCGGGGCTCACCCCGAGGCGGATGAGAAACGCGGCGAACGGGGTGAGGACACGCGTGAAGAATGCACGCGCGTACTTGTTCAGCATGGCCTTCCCGGGGGTTTGGGTGCGCCGCACGGCCCCTGCTGGCCGCCGACCCGGCCATCGTAGTCGTGACGCAGGGTGCCGCCGGTTACGGGCCGGACCGAGCTCGGGCGCCGCCCTCCCCTCACCCGGGCTCCCCCGTCCACCCGCCGGGGCGGCGGGCGGGGCGAGGTGCGGGCGTATGGACGGAAGGTGTCCGCGGTGCAAAGCTCGAAGGACCGCGGGCGTCGCCGGAGCCGCCCGGGGCGTGTGGTGAGAGCGGCGTCGTTCGCCCGCGGGCGGGACGGGTCCTTCACCGCCCGCGCCGGCGCCCGGTCCTCGTACCGACCGCCCCGAGGGCGCGCCGCGAGCTGACCGCGCGCGACACCGGGAGGCACGTCATGGGCGACAAGGCACACGCACAATCCGGAGCCGCCGGCAGGGCACTGTCGGCCGATCGGCCCGCGTCCGTCAGGAACGTGGTGCTGGTCGGCCACAGCGGCGCCGGCAAGACCACCTTGGTGGAGGCACTGGCGCTGACCGCCGGGGCCGTGAACCGCGCGGGCCGGGTGGAGGACGGCACCGCGGTCTCCGACCACGACGAGATCGAGCACCGGCAACAGCGCTCGGTCCAGTTGTCCCTCGTCCCGCTGGCCTGGGACGGACTCAAGATCAACCTCCTGGACACACCCGGCTACGCCGACTTCGTCGGAGAGCTGAGGGCCGGTCTGCGCGCCGCGGACGCGGCCCTCTTCGTCATCTCGGCGGCCGAGGGCGCGGAGGGCGTCGCGGGCGCCACCCGGATGGTCTGGGAGGAGTGCGCGGCCGTGGGCATGCCGCGCGCCATCGTGCTGACGCACCTGGAGACGGCGCGGGCCGGGTTCGAGGAGATGACCCGGATCTGCGCCGAGGTCCTCGGCGGCGACGACCCCGACGCCGTACTCCCGCTGTACCTGCCGCTGCACGGACCCGCGGCCCCGGACGGGCACACGCCCGTCACCGGCCTGATCGGGCTGCTCTCGCAGCGCCTTTTCGACTACGCCTCCGGGGAACGCGTCGCCTCCGAGCCCGACGGGGACCGGATCCCGCTCATCGCACGGGCCCGCAACCGGCTGATCGAGGGGATCATCGCCGAGAGCGAGGACGAGACCCTGATGGACCGCTATCTGAGCGGTGAGCCGATCGACGCCAAGACGCTGGTCCAGGACCTGGAGCGGGCGGTGGCCCGGGGCACCTTCCACCCGGTGCTCGCCGCCGCGCCCGCCGCCGACGGCGCCCGTCAGGGCCTTGGCACGGTGGAACTCCTCGAACTGATCTCCGGCGGTTTCCCGACCCCGCTGGAGCGCGAACTGCCCGAGGTCACCAGCGTCACCGGCCAGTCCCGCCCGCCGCTCACCTGCGACCCCGAGGGCCCGCTGGTGGCGGAGGTCGTCCGCACCGCCTCCGACCCGTACGTGGGACGCGTCTCGCTGGTACGGGTCTTCTCCGGCACCCTGCACCCCGACGAGACGGTCCATGTCTCCGGCCACGGCCTCGCCGACCGGGGCCACGAGGACCACGACGTCGACGAACGGGTCGGCGCCCTGTCGGTGCCCTTCGGCAAGCAGCAGCAGGTGGCCCCGCAGTGCGTCGCGGGCGACCTCGCGTGTGTGGCCCGGCTGTCCCGCGCGGAGACCGGTGACACGCTCTCGGCCAAGGACGACCCGCTGCTCATGTCACCGTGGACGATGCCCGACCCGATGCTCCCGGTCGCCGTCAGGGCGCACAGCAAGTCGGACGAGGACAAGCTCTCGCAGGGGCTCGCCCGCCTGGTCGCCGAGGACCCGACGATGCGTCTGGAGCAGAACCAGGACACCCACCAGGTCGTCCTGTGGTGCCTGGGCGAGGCGCACTCCGCGGTCGCCCTGGAGCGGCTGCGCACCCGCTACGGCGTGCACGTCGACGTGGAACCGCACCGCGTCGCGCTCCGGGAGACCTTCGCCGAGGCGTCGGCGGGCCGCGGGCGGCACGTCAAACAGTCCGGCGGCCACGGGCAGTACGCGATCTGCGAGATCGAGGTGGAGCCGCTGCCGGGCGGCTCGGGCATCGAGTTCGTGGACCGGGTGGTCGGCGGTGCGGTGCCACGGCAGTTCATCCCCTCGGTGGAGAAGGGCGTACGGGCCCAGGCGGAGCGCGGGTTCGGGCACGGGCATCCGCTGGTGGACGTACGGGTCACCCTGGTCGACGGCAAGGCGCACTCGGTGGACTCCTCCGACGCGGCGTTCCAGACGGCGGGCGCGCTCGCCCTGCGCGAGGCCGCCCAGGACACCCCACTGCACCTCCTGGAGCCGGTCGCCGAGATCGAGGTACTGACCGGCGACGACTTCGTGGGCACCGTCCTCAGCGATCTGTCCGGCCGTCGCGGCCGGGTACTCGGCACCGAACAGGCGCCGGGCGGCCGTACCTTGATCCGCGCCGAGGTACCGGATGTGGAGATCGGCCGCTACGCCGTGGACCTGCGCTCGCTGACGCACGGCACCGCCCGGTTCACGCGGGCGTACGCCCGGCACGAACCGATGCCCGCCGCGGTGGCCACGCGCTTCCGTGAGCAACAGGAGGCGGAGCGGGACTGATCGGCGCACGCCCGCGCACACCCACGTACGACTCCGCGGCGCCGGGCCGCCACCGGCCCGGCCCCCGGTCTGCCCCGCCCTCAACTCCCGTACGCACGCCGGGACTTCACCACCGCACAACCGGCGCCCCGCGCTCCGTTCCCGGCTGACGGACGCGCCCCGGACCGATAGGCTGACGACCTGATCAGGGCCGGGACCTGTTCCGGTCCCCGCTCAACAGGTGTGCGGGGCAAGGAAGTCGGGAAGACCGCAGCAGTGAGTGCGGCGGCGATGGGGGCGGGCAGTGTCGGAAGGATTCGATTTCTCGCCGGGAGCACAGGTTCCGCTCTCCGGCGCGGCCGGGCAGACCGCGGCCACCCAGGCCCTCGCCTCGGCGGCCTACCGGGACGTCCCGGTGGAGGAGATCCTCAAGGCGGACAACGAGTGGCACCAGTCCAAGGTGACCGGCGGCAGCAGGTCCCTGTTCAAGCCGAACCTCGGTGAGGCGTTCGGCAGGGCGGTGCAGCTGCGCATGCTCGGCGGTGCCCGCAAGCCGCTCATCCAGTCCTTCGGCATAGACCCGCAGACCGTGGTGGAACACTGCCTGGCCGCCAACGGCATCCGTAAGCAGCGCGACGCCTGGCTCACCGCGGTCATGGCGCTGTGCGGCCTCGTCTTCCTGCCCGGGCTGATTCTGTGGCTGCTGGTGTTCCAGCTCCGGCGCCTGGTCGACCGCACGGAGAACAAGCGCGCCTCCTCGCTGGCCACCGGAGTGCTGGTGGTGGCGGGCTTCTTCGCCCTGCTCTTCCTGCTCAAGACGCCCTTCAGCGGCTTCTGGGCCTGGTACGCGCGGGCCGCCGTGCTCGCCCCGGTCGTCGGCTGGCACTGGGCCAAGCGGATCTGCGAGCGCACCGCACAGGACCTGTTCGCCCGCTGGGACAGCCTGCTGTCCGGCGGCGGGCTCGGCGCCAAGATCCCCGAGGCGGTGCCCACCAACCCGAACGAGACCGCCGCCGAGCGGCTGCGCCAGGGCCTGGCCAAGCTGACCGCCGAGCAGCACTCCAACTCCGTCTTCTACGCGGGCCCCAAGGGCATCCTCGGCATGGGCACCCGCTGGGGCAGCTGGCACCTGGCCGAGGACCTGGTGGCCAAGGACCCGGCCAAGGAGATCCACCCCTTCCGCAGCTGGGACGTCATCCGCTCGATCCACGACCAGCTCCGCATGCTGGAGCGCGGCCCGCTGCACACCGGCGGCTTCCCGAAGCCGTCGATCAAGCACTGGATCGTCACCCCGGTCGGCGAGAACGCGGGCAGCGTCGCGCGGCCGTCCGGGGACGACGTGGACGCCTTCGTGATCAAGCCGCACGAGATCCAGCGGATCTGCAACGAGCAGCAGTTCGGCAGCGGCGACCGGCACTACCTGGGCGTCCAGTTCACGCTCTGGGACGGCCAGTTGGTCATCACCATGCTGATCACGGTGACCGTGCTGCACGAGACGCTGCGCATCGAGGTCACCGGCCACGCGCTCGGCCCGGTGCACTCGCTGTTCACCACCAAGCCGTCGCCCAAGACCAAGACGGTCGCCAAGCCCGTGCGGTTCTGGGAGACGACGGAGAAGAAGCTGCCGCTGGTCGGGACCGACGAGGTGGTCCGGCTCGCCGTGCGCGCGCCCTTCACCTGGTATCCGCCGCTGCTCGACCACCTCGGCGGCAAGCTGGTCCTGCCGGAGCCCTTCGGCCTGCGGCACGCCTGGGCCGACCAGCCCTGGCGCCACCGCTTCATGGCCGACGACGCGCTGCGCGCCGCGGCCCCGGTACTGCGCGTGGTGCACGCGGCCGCGCTCAAGGTGCTCGACGAGAACGGCGTCGACACCACCCGCTTCGGCAACCGCTCCATGGTCCTGAGCGGCTCGGTCCAGGACGCCTCGCCCAAGAAGGCGGATCTCTACGACGCCTGACGGGGGCGCGACGGGGCCGCCCGAGCGGCCCCGCGAGATCAGCCGACCGGCCAGGCCCCTTCGATCAACTTGCGGGTGTCCGCGAGGAGTTGGGGCAGCACCTTGGTGTGTCCGACCACCGGCATGAAGTTGGTGTCGCCGCCCCAGCGGGGCACGATGTGCTGATGCAGATGGGCGGCGATCCCCGCGCCCGCGACCGAGCCCTGGTTCATGCCGATGTTGAAGCCGTGCGCGCCGGATGCCGTGCGCAGCGCCGTCATCGCCTGCTTGGTGAAGGCCGCGAGCTCGGCGGTCTCGGCCTCGTCCAGTTCCGTGTAGTCCGCGATGTGCCGGTACGGAACGATCATGGTGTGACCGCCGGTGTACGGGTACAGGTTGAGCACGGCGTAGACGTACGTACCGCGGGCGATGATCAGACCGTCCTCGTCGGATTTCGACGGGATCAGGCAGAAGGGACAGCCGTCCCCCGCACCCGGTCCGCTGGGCTTGTTCTCCCCCTGGATGTACGCCATCCGGTGGGGCGTCCACAGGCGCTGAAACGCGTCGGGCGCCCCGACCCCGAACTGCTGCTCCGGCTCAGTCGTCATGGAAGCCAGCATATGGGGCCCCCGCGCCCCACGTGATCGAGGGGCGGCCCGCCTCCGGACCGCCCCTCGAAGCCCCGCTCACGCGGGGGTCACCTCACACCTGGACGCGGCGTTCCACCACGTCGGCCAGCTTCGCGAGGGCCGCCTCGCGCTCGATGCCGTTCTCCTGCGAACCGTCGCGGTAGCGGAAGGAGACGGTGCCCGCGGCCATGTCGTCGTCACCGACGATGATCATAAACGGGACCTTCAGCTTCTGGTGGTTGCGGATCTTCTTCTGCATCCGGTCCGAGGAGGCGTCCACCTCGACCCGCAGGCCCTGCTTCTTGGCGTCGGCCGCGAACTTCTGCAGGTACTCGACATGTGCGTCGCCCACCGGGATGCCGACCGCCTGCACCGGCGCCAGCCAGGCCGGGAACGCGCCCGCGTAGTGCTCCAGGAGCACCGCGAAGAACCGCTCGATGGAGCCGAACAGGGCGCGGTGGATCATCACCGGGCGCTGCTTGGTCCCGTCGGGACCGGTGTACTCCAGGTTGAAGCGCTCGGGCAGGTTGAAGTCGAGCTGCACGGTCGACATCTGCCAGGTGCGGCCGATGGCGTCCTTGCACTGCACGGAGATCTTCGGCCCGTAGAAGGCGGCGCCGCCCGGGTCGGGCACCAGCGGCAGCCCCTGCTTCTCGGCCACCTGCTGCAGCGTCGCGGTCGCCTCCTCCCAGATCTCGTCCGAGCCGACGAACTTCTCCGGGTCCTTGGTGGACAGCTCCAGGTAGAAGTCGGTCAGGCCGTAGTCGCGCAGCAGGTCGAGCACGAAGGTGAGCGTCGAGTCGAGCTCGTCGGCCATCTGCTCCTTGGTGCAGTAGATGTGCGCGTCGTCCTGCGTGAAGCCGCGGGCCCGGGTCAGACCGTGCACCACACCCGACTTCTCGTACCGGTACACCGTCCCGAACTCGAAGAGACGCAGCGGCAGTTCACGGTACGAGCGGCCGCGCGCGTCGAAGATCAGGTTGTGCATCGGGCAGTTCATGGGCTTGAGGTAGTAGTCCACGCCCTCGTCGAGCTGCATGGGCGGGTACATGCCGTCGGCGTACCAGTCCAGGTGGCCCGAGGTCTCGAAGAGCTTCCCCTTGGTGGCGTGCGGGGTGTAGACGAACTCGTATCCGGCCTCTTCGTGGCGGCGGCGCGAGTAGTCCTCCATGACCCGGCGGACGATGCCGCCCCTGGGGTGGAACACGGCGAGGCCGGAGCCGATCTGCTCCGGGATGGAGAACAGGTCCAGCTCGTTGCCCAGCTTGCGGTGGTCGCGCTTCTCGGCCTCGGCGAGGAAGTCGAGGTGGGCCTTCAGCTCGTCCTTGGAGGGCCAGGCGGTGCCGTAGATGCGCTGGAGCATCGGGTTCTTCTCGCTGCCGCGCCAGTAGGCGGCGGCGTTGCGCATCAGCTTGAAGGCCGGGATGTTGCGGGTGGTCGGCAGGTGCGGGCCGCGGCACAGGTCCTTCCAGCACAGCTCGCCGGTCTTGGCGTCGAGGTTGTCGTAGATGGTCAGCTCGCCGCCGCCCACCTCGACGTTCGCGCCGTCCTCGGCGCCGGCCGAACCCTTGATGCCGATGAGCTCCAGCTTGTACGGCTCGTCCGCCAGCTCGGCGCGGGCGTCCTCGTCGCTGACCGCGCGCCGCGAGAAGCGCTGCCCGCGCTTCTGGATCTCCTGCATCTTCTTCTCGATGGCCTTGAGATCCTCGGGCGTGAACGGCTTCTCGACGTCGAAGTCGTAGTAGAAACCGTCCCTGACCGGCGGGCCGATACCGAGCTTGGCCTCCGGGAAGAGCTCCTGCACGGCCTGCGCCATGACGTGCGCGGTGGAGTGGCGCAGGATGTTCAGACCGTCCTCGGAGGAGATCTCGACGGGCTCGACCTGCTCACCGTCGGCGATCTCGTACGCGAGGTCCTTCAGCTCGCCCGCGACCCGGGCGGCGATCACGGTCCGCTCGCCCGCGAACAGGTCGGCGGCCGTAGTGCCCGTCGTCACCACGCGCTCTTCCCGCTCGGAATCGCGTTGGATGATCACACGGACGTCTGACACCGGTCTCTCCTGACTGAAGGTGGTCGCGCGGGCGAGGTTCGTGTCACGCGCGTAGGGAATCGTACCGAGCCCGGCACACCCTCCGCGAAGCAGTAAGCACGCACCCCTCACTCCGCGCTCCGGCGTCCCGCCCGCGCGGGGCGCTCAGTCCCCGCCGCAGGCGTCCTCGAAGAACTCCAGATTGTCCTGGAGCGATTTCATCAGCCGGTCCCGCTCCGCCTCGTCCACCTGCACGGGCTCTACCCGCGAGGCCCCGGTCAGCCGCCGGAACCCGCCCCGGCTCTCCAGCCGCCCGGTGACCCGGATCGGCAGCCCCACCAGATGCGCGTGCCCGGCCGTGCGGTACGCGTCCTCGTCCAGCGTCAGCCGTACGTGCGGCACCTCGGCGCCCGCGATGACGCGCAGCCGTACGGTTCCCTCGCCGCGCGGCCCGGCCCTGCGCAGCCGTACGACACTGCCGGTCAGGCGCACCGGCACCGACGGCTCCTGGCGCAGATAGCGGGCACCGGCCTCACGCAGCGCGGGCAGGTCGCCCGGCGAGAACTCCACCGGGTCGACCGGGCTGGTGCAGCCCTCGGGGACTCCGGCGGCGGGCGCCCACTGCACCGCGATCCGGGCGCCCTCGGTGCCGCGCACCAGGGCGACCAGTGATTCGGTGAGCTCGTGGCTGACGCCCGCCTCGACGGCCCCGTCGAAGGCGTCCATGCCACCGGTGGCGCGGCGGTAGTCGACGGCCTCGCGCACCGCGAACAGGGCCTGGTGCAGCCGTACCGAGAGCGACCGGCCGGTGTCGACGGGGACGAAGGCGGTGAGACCGCGGCCGCCCGGCGGGGCGGTGACCAGGACGCTCTGCAGCGCCGCGGCGGCCTCGCGGCGGTGCCGGGCGCCGTGGTACCCGGCACGGGCGCGGGCGGCCTGGGCCCCGGCCAGGAGCATCTGCCGTGCGGCGGCGCGCAGTTGCTCCTCCACGGCCCAGGCGGCGGACCCGGCGGGCCCGGCCGGTGCGTCGCGCCACCAGCGCACCTCGTCGCTGGGCACGCTCAGACCGACAAGCACCTCGCGGGCCGACGGCGTGATGCTGCGGGCCAGCGCCTGGACCGCCTCCTGGAGCAGGTCGGCGCTGTCCGGGAAGGCCCGGCTCTGCGGCACGAGCAGGCTGGTGCCGGCGCCCGCGGGCTCCGGCGGCGTCCAGCGCGCGTACCGTCCGGGCGCCCCGCCGCGCCGCTGCCAGCCGTGCCGCAGCAGCAACTCGCCGAGTACGGCGGGGTCGACCTGCTCCGGCTCGGGCGGCCGGTGCCACAGCCCGGCGGGGTCGTCGGGGTGCGGACGGCCCGCGGCGGGCTCCGGCGCCGGACGCCCGGCGAGGGGGCGGTGGGTCACGGTCTGCCTCCCGTCCCGACCCGGGTCATGATCTCGCACAGCGCCCGGTCGTCGAAGATGCGTGCGGTGGAGATGCGCACATTGGTCCTGCGCCGGCCGGTGACCGGGTGCCCGGCCAGGTTGGCCCAGTAGCAGCAGTGGCGCAGGTCGAGCCGGTCGTGACCGGCGCGTATCCAGTCGTCCTGGGAGCGCGGCACCAGCATCACGACCAGGATCTTGTGCACCGACACGGGTGTCCGCGCCAGCTTCGTGAGGTGCTCGTTGTCGAGGGTGAAGGAGAACGCGGGCCCAAGTGAACGGCCCCGGGCCGCAGACCCGTCGTTCGCGGATGGTGACGGGCGTCGGACGGGCTTGGGGGCGATCTGATACGTGCACTTGAGCTGCACCTTGATGGTGACCTCGTCGTCCACGGTGTGCCCGGGAGCGCTGTGGCTCACGTGCCAGTCGATGCCGTTGTCGGGAAAGGGCTGGGAGAGGGAACATCCGGCAGCCGCCGCGACGGCGTGCAGATATCCCACCTGAAGGGTCTCCATGCAGGCGGTGGTGGCCAGCGAGCCGCGAGGCGGTGCCAGGGGGTCGTTCCGGGCGAGCCGCTCGCTTGCGGGGGTCAGCCCACCTCTTTCGGGCTGCGCAAGCGCCATGTTCAACATGCCTTCCACAAATGGTGAATCCCCGAACCAGTGGCCGAATTGGCGCAACCGGTACCTGTGTTGTCTCCTTCCGGCGTACCGCGCAAACAGCCCGGGTATCACCTGTCAAGGCTGCTGAAAGCCCATCAACTGCGCAAAGTGAACAGGGAGTTGTGTCCGTATGACGTGCTGGTTCGAGGGACCGCTGGCCGCCTTCGACACGGAGACGACGGGCGTGGACGTGGAATGCGAGCGGATCGTGTCGGCGGCCGTCGTCGTGCAGGACGGGCCCGGCGGCCCGGTCCGGGCGCGGCGCTGGCTGGTCAACCCGGGTATCCCGGTGCCGCCCGCGGCGCGGGCGGTGCACGGGCTCGACGACGAGCTGCTCGCGCGGGAAGGACGCCCGCCCGCCATGGTGATGGAGGAAATAGCCCGCGCCCTGGGGGAGTTGGGCCCCGCGGGAATTCCGCTCGTAGTGATGAACGCGCCTTTCGATCTGACGCTGCTGGACCGGGAGTTGCGCCGCCACCGCGCGTCGTCCCTCGGCCGCCGCTTGGAGAACTGTCCGCCCGCCGTGCTCGACCCCCGCGTCCTGGACAAACACCTGGACCGCTACCGCAAGGGCCGCCGCACCCTCACCGACCTCTGCCTGCACTACGGCGTCAGCCTCACCGACGCCCACGAGGCGGCCGCCGACGCCCTCGCCGCCCTTGATGTCGTACGCGCCATCGGCCGCCGTCACACCGGACGGCTCGGCCACCTCTCCCCCGCCCAACTGCACGCCCTGCAGGCCCTGTGGCACGCCGCGCAGGCCCGCGGTCTCCAGGAGTGGTTCTCACGCCAGGGTTCCCAGGAGGCGGTGGACCCGGCCTGGCCGCTGCGTACCGAGTTCCGGGAGGCGGCCTGAGCCGGGACGGAACCCGGCCCACGGCAAGCAAAAAGCCGGTTCGTCGTACGACGAACCGGCCATTTCCGGGTGGGCGATACTGGGTTCGAACCAGTGACCTCTTCGGTGTGAACGAAGCGCTCTCCCACTGAGCTAATCGCCCGGGAACGCACTGAACCATACAGGTGCCGACGCCCCGGCCACAAACCGAATTCACCGCCCGGGGGTTGGGCGGATGTGCCGTCAGGCGGTAGGGGTTCCTCGGGCATCAGGGGCTACGGAGGTCTGCGGCATCCGGATCCACGGGGCCTTCGATGTCCGGGGCCACAGGGTGTGCGGTGTCCGGGGCCACGAGGTCTTCGGCGTCCGGGCTTCGGCCGTCGACCTGCGGGCTCGCGCGGCGCTCAGTCCCGCGAGCCGTCCGCGTCCAGACGCGCCAGATGCACGAGGAGCCCACGGCGACCAGAGCGCATCATCAGCGCGTGGTTGACCAGGAAGAACGGACGCCCCGGCAACGCGAACGCCCGCATCAGGGCGTGGCGTACCTCGACCTCCTGCTCGTACACGGCGCGCGTCCCCCGGCCACCGGGCCCGCCGCGCACCGTCCAGCGCGCCCAGCCCTCCAGATCGCCCGCCATCCCGATCTCCAGGATCCCGGCGTCCGGATCGCGCCGCGTCTCCCAGGCGGTGATCACCAGATCCACCGGAAGCACCGATCGGAAGCGCGCCCGCCCGCTGTGCTCGTCGAGCGGAATCACTTCGCGCACCTGCTTCCACCAGCGGGGATAGTCCTCCCCGCGTTCGAGGACCTCGTACACGGCGCCGGGGGGCACGGGCAGGGTCCACACACTGCGGAAGCGGTAGTGGGTGAAGGCCATGCGGAGAGTCTGCCCATCCGGGGCGCTCCGAGCCCCGCGAGACGCGGGCAAATCGGGCAGGTGTCGGCGGTCGCGGCTCGTGGACGGCGTGACCGGGCGTCGGCGGGCACGGGTCGTCCGGCGACCTCGGCGGGCATCGGCGAGCACGGGTCGTCGGCGCCCCAAAAGCCCCGCTTGAGCCCGGGCATGAGTACGAGATGAGTATCCGCACCCATGCCCCGGGCAGGCCGACCACCCCAGAATCACGCCATGACCGAAACCCCGACACCGGAGCAGGAGCTACGCCTCCTGGACCAGGAGCTGCGTCAACTCGACGCGCGCCGGGGCCAGTTGCTGGCCCGCAGAGCCTGGCTGCTCTCCCTGCTCGCCGGACCGCAGGGCCTGGCACGCCAGTTCGGCGCCCCCGGACCGGGCCCGGCCGCAGCCCTGCCGCCCTACCCGGCACAACATGGGCCGCGGCCGCCCGGCAGCGGCTGGAGCGCGGCACCCGGTGCCGGGCGCCCCCTGTTCGGTCCGCCGCAGAACCCTGCCGCCAACTGGCCTTCCACGCCCGGTGGTTGGGCGCCCCGACACCCCGTACACCCGGCGGCCCGACGCTCCGGCGCCGGGCCGGAGGCGTCCGGGCCCAGGATCCAGAACCTGCTGCTGTTGTTCGGCGGACTGCTGCTCACCGTCGCGGCCCTGGCCTTCACCCTCGTCAGTTGGGGGCACATGGGGCTCGGCCCGCGCGCCGCGGTACTCGGCCTGGTCACGCTCGCGGCGCTGGGCACGCCCGCACTGCTCCTCCGCCGCCGTCTCCGCTCGACGGCCGAAGCACTGGCCGCGCTCGGCCTCGCCCTCACCCTGCTCGACACCTACGCGCTGCACCGCACCGTCTTCCCGGACGTGGCGGGAACCCCCTACGCGGCCGTCTCCCTCACCCTGCTGAGCGGCATCTGGGCCGCCTACGGCCGCACCCTCGGCGCCCTGCGCCACCCCCTCCCCGCCGCGGTGGTCCTCGCCCAGCTCCCCCTCCCCCTGTGGGCGCTCCACGCGTCCGCGGGCCCGTGGGCCTGGGCCTGGCTGCTCCTGCTCACGGCCGCGGCCGACCTGGCGCTGACCCTGTTCGCAGGGATCCGCTCCGTACGCCTGGCCGCGGGCATCTCCGCGACCGCCGCCTTCCTGGGCACGGTCTCGCTGGCCGCACAACTCTCCGCGGACGCCACCGGACCGGGCCAGGCCATCGGCGCCGCCGTCCTCCTCGGCGCGGCAGCCGCCCTCGCCCTGGCCGCGGCCAGGCACTCCGCCCCACTGGGCCTGCCGATCCCCCTCTCCGCCATCGCGGCCCTCCTCACCACGGCAGCGGCGGGCGGCATCCTGCGCACCCTGCTCCCCCAGGACTGGGCCATGCCCGGCTACTTGCTCTGCGCCCTGCTCATCGCCGCCGGAGCCGGACTCACGTACACCGCCGCGCCCGGGACCACCGAACCCACCCCGGCATCCACTGCCCCACCGGGCCCAACTCCGCCCGCCCCGGCACCCGCTGGCCCATCGGCCCCGACTCCGCCCGCCCCTGCACCCACTGGCCCACCGGTCCCGACTGCGCCCGCCCCGGCACCCGCTGCTCCAACTCCGCCGGCCTCAGCTCCGGTCCACGCCTCGCTCGCGGTTCTGCGGCAGGGCTTCCTCGCCGGAACCGCGGCCGTGATGGCACTGGCCGCCGTATGGGCGCTGCCCGCCGGGCTGTACGGGCTCGCGTCGCCGCTGCGCCTGGCCGGTGAGGTCTGGCAGGGCGAGGGGGCGGCAGCGCCGGACCGGGGGCCCGAGGAGCCGGGTGCCCTGCCCGCCCTCGTGGTGCTCGCACTGCTCGGCCTCTTCGCGCTCCTTGTGGACCGCCTGGCGGAAGGGGCTCCGCGCCCGCTCCGCGCAGCGGCCGGACCCGCCGCGCTCGGCTGCCTCTGGCTGGCCCTGTACTGCCTCCCCGAGGGAGCCCAACTCCCTTACGCCGTCGTCCTCTTGAGCCAACTCGCCCTTACCGTGGGACTGCTGCTCGCCTCGGCCCGTGTGCGCCCGTTCCCGCTGGCCGCGACCTCGCTCGCCTGCGCCGTGCTCTCGTCCCTGAGTGCCGCCTTCCTCTCGCTGGCGGACAAGCCGTGGACCCTCGCGACACTCGCCGCGCTGACGGCGCTCTACGCGTCCGCCTCGACCCCGGCCCTGTACGCGGCCCTCTCGATACCGGCCCCGGACACGGCCACCTCGGCGTCGGACCCGCAGGCGGCCGACTCCTCACCGGGCTCACACGCCACCGGCTCGACCTCGGGCCTGTACGCGACCGCCTCGACTCCCGCCCACCGGCCCGCCCTTCTGCGCCCGCTCGCCGTGTCCTGCGCACTCGCCTCGGCCACGGCATTCCTGGTCGCCTCCGGGTACGCCGCGAACTGGCGCCCCGAGCACACCGCGCTGCTCGTTCTGCTCGTCCCCGCCGTCGCCGTACTGCTCTCGTCGCTGCTCGCGGGCGAGGCGGCAGCGGCGGGCGCATCGGCCACCGCACCGGGCAAGGCGGCGGCCCCGCTGCCGGGCCGGTCGGCGGCCCGGCTTGCCGCCGAAGTCGCCGGTGTCTGCGCCGCGTCGGTGTCCCTGGGCCTCGCCGCGACCGAGCCCGCGATGCTCTCGCCGGTGCTGGGCCTGTGCGGCGTGCTCGCCACCGCCGCCGCACTGCGCGAGGACCGCAGGAAGGCCGGATACCTGGCGACGGTCCTGTTCGTCCTCGCCCTGTGGGTACGCCTGGCCACTTGGGACGTCACGACGCCGGAGGCGTACACCCTGCCCGTCACCGTGCCCGCCCTCGCCGTCGGTCTGCTGCACCGGCGGCGCCGCCCGGAGGCCTCCTCGTGGACGGCGTACGGCCCCGGACTCGCGGCGACGCTGCTGCCGAGCCTGGCCGCGGCCTGGGCGGACGCGGGATGGGTCCGGCCCCTGCTGCTCGGCCTGGCGGCACTCGCGCTCACCCTGGCCGGGGCCCGTGCGCGGCTGCTCGCCCCACTCGTCCTGGGCGGAGTCGTCCTAGTCCTCGACGCGCTGCACGAACTCGCGCCGTACCTCGTCCAGTTCACGGACGCGCTGCCGCGCTGGGTGCCGCCCGCGCTGACCGGGCTGCTGCTGCTCGCCGTGGGGGCCACCTACGAGCGCAGGCTGCGGGACGCACGACGGCTGCGCGGCGCACTGGCCAGAATGCGCTGACGGGGCTCCGCGCCGTGTGCCGCACGAATTGGCCACGGCACGGCGGAGTTCGGGCCGACCGAAAGAATTTCGCACCGATGGCCGGAAATTGTCTGGAGGTACGCGGCACCGGCCGAGGAGAAATCCTGTCCGCCCCGGAGCGAATCGGAATACGAAGATTCGCATTTCTCCTCGGCGCCACCGGCGACCGCGCCGAAAACTGAGCAACCGTCAGCGGTGAGGCACAAAGGCCCCCGAGGAACGCGCGCCCGCGAAGGCGGCGGAAGGGGAATCCGTTCCGCGTCCGCACATGCTTGTGGCCCGGAGGCACTTGGCCTCCGGGCCACAAGGAAGGGTGGGCGATACTGGGTTCGAACCAGTGACCTCTTCGGTGTGAACGAAGCGCTCTCCCACTGAGCTAATCGCCCGGGCGCACGGAGAACATTACCGCATGTCAGCGGTGCTCCCGACCACCCCTGTCGGCTCCGCGGAGCCGGGCCGCCGCGCGCGGCCGCTCACTCCTTTATGTTCCAGGGCATCTCCATGCCGAAGCGCCACAGGTACACCCCGGCCAGCGCACCGATGAGCACCAGCGTGATCGCCGTCAGGATCATGTTCCGCCGCCGGACCTTGGGGTCCAGGGCCCGCTTGGTCGCCTCGGTGACCTTGCGCTTGGTCCAGCGCAGCACCAGCTGAGCCCATACGAACTCGGTCGCCCAGATCGCCATGCCGCCGAAGATGATCACCCAGCCGGGACCCGGCAGCGGGAGCAGGATGATCCCCACGACGACCACCGCGAGTCCCACCACGAACACGCCGACCTGCCAGCTCAGATGCAGCAGCCGACGCGACTTGATGAACTCCGGCGCACGCGAACCGAGTGGTTTACCCCCCGGCTCCTCGTCGACCAACACCACACCTTCCGCCGTTCCGTCACTCCCCGTATTCATGACACTAAACCTACCCGACAGAAACATGTCACCGGAATGGTCCCAGGGTCTGAAGAATCGCTCCGCCATACGAGGTACCTAAAGCCACTCAAAACGCTCAGAGGGGTTTACAACGGCACCGTAGGTGGCATGTCGATTTCGCCGACGTGCGAATCCCCGAGCGCACACTGAGCGAAAGGCCATGGCGCTTATGAACACCACGGTCAGCTGCGAGCTGCACCTGCGCCTCGTTGTGTCGAGCGAGTCCTCACTGCCTGTTCCCGCAGGACTGCGGTATGACACGGCCGATCCGTATGCCGTGCACGCCACCTTCCACACCGGAGCCGAGGAGACCGTCGAGTGGGTATTCGCCCGCGATCTCCTCGCCGAGGGCCTGCACCGGCCCACCGGCACCGGCGACGTCCGTGTCTGGCCGTCCCGTAGCCACGGTCAGGGCGTCGTCTGCATCGCCCTGAGCTCTCCGGAGGGCGAGGCTCTGCTCGAGGCCCCGGCGCGGGCCCTGGAGTCGTTCCTGAAGCGAACCGACGCCGCGGTGCCCCCCGGCACCGAACACCGGCACTTCGATCTCGATACGGAGCTCTCGCACATCCTGGCCGAGAGCTGAGGCCGGGAGTCCCGGGAGCAACCCGCCGCCGTCCACTCGGGGAGACGGCGCGGACCACGACAGCCAGCGACAGGCCGGCGCCGTCGCCGCGGTTCTCCGCGGTGCGGCGCCGGTTCGCGTTCTTGGCCAGGCCGGACGGCGCGCGCACGAGCGGCTAGCATCTGCGGGCATCCGACCGACCCAGGCCAGGGAGCGACCCGTGCTGATCACCCATGACACCCGTTGTGCTTTGCTCACGGTGGTCGACCTGGTGAACACCGCGCCGGAGGACGACCAGCCCGACGGCCTCGGCACGGTCGACGACCTGCGCACTTTCGTACGTGAGCACGATGTGAGCGGGGTGGGGAGCCTGACGGCGGCGGACCTCGACTCGGTCCGCGAGGTGCGCGCCAAGTTCGCCGAGGTCTTCGCGGCCGAGGAGGCCCGGAGCGCCGCCAAGATCGTCAACGAGCTGGTCGCGGCGGCCGGAACCACCCCACAGCTCACCGACCACGACGGCTACGACTGGCATGTGCACTACTTCGCGCCGGGTGCCTCCGTGGCCGACCACCTCGCCGCGGACTGCGGCATGGCCCTGGCCTTCTTCGTGGTGGCCGGGGAGCAGGACCGGCTGCGCCGCTGCGACGCCCCGGACTGCCGCCACGCCTTCGTGGACCTCTCCCGCAACCGTTCCCGCCGCTACTGCGACAGCCGCACCTGCGGCAACCGCCTGCACGTCGCCGCCTACCGCGCACGGAGGCGGGAAGCCGCCGGGTGAGACCCGGCGACGACGGCTCCCACCGGGGTCGGCCCGTCACACAAGGTGACGCCCGGCAGTCCCGCGCTCAGAGCAGGAACAGGTCGTGCAGCGAGGCCGAGAGCAGCAGGACACCGATCACCGACAGGAAGATCATCAGAGGCGGCTGCGAGAGGGCGTAGAGACAGCCTCGGGGTTCCTCGTCGGGTGCGGGCCGGGACCGGTCCGGCCTTTCGTCACGTTCTGTGTCCGGTCTGCGGGGCGCCGGAGGGCTGGGAGCCGCCCTGTTTCCGGCCGGGTGCCCCTCGGCGGGAGCGGGCGGCACGGGAAGCGCCGGGCGGTCCGCCGGTCCGGGTGTCGCGGTGGCCGGGACTCGGGCCACCTGCTCGGGGAATGCCACCTCGCCGCGCAGGGGCGGAGGGAGCTCTTCGGCCTGCGGAAGCGTCTTGGCCTGCGGGAAGGCATCGGTGTGCGAAGTGTCGAGCATCTCGCGATGATCATTGCGCAGCTCCGACCGTGCTCTGATCGAACACGCCCGTAAACAAACGGAGTTCGCCGGATCTTGTGACACGGTTGGGACAGCCCGGGGCCGTTCCTGATCGCGGAGAGGCGCCCGTGGTCGTGCCGGTACGGCCTCGTCGACGACCGCTCCCCGGACCGTACGTACTGACTTTCCGTAGCGGTCGAGGCCGGGAGGAGACGGGCACGGTCCGCCCGCCCGGGACCGGACCAGCGCCCGGTGTGCTCGGCGTGGGAGCTGCCGCGTCGGATCCCGTTTCGGGCCGTCGGATCCCGTGGGTTCGCGTCAGATCCCGTGCTTCTTCAGGATCTCCTCGATGTCGCTGAAGTCCTCGGAGCCGCCCTTGGGGGAAGCCGAGCCGCCGCGTCCGGACGCCTTGCCGGACCGGCCCAGCGAGCGCGGGGCCTGCGGTGCCACCGCGTCGGGGCCGGGTCCGGCGGCCTCGGCCGCGCGGCGTTCGCCGCGGCGCTCCAGGGCCTTGGTCGCGGTGAACAGCAGCCAGGCGCCGCCGAGCACGCCGAAGCCCGCCCAGGCGGTTGGGCTGAACGCGGTGTCCACGGCCCATTCGACGGCTCCGGTCATCACCAGACCGAGCGGGACGAGGGAGTACGCGACGAGGCGGGCCGCCGCGAGGAAACGCTTGCGGTAGGCGGTGACCCCTGCGATGCCCAGGCCCGCCACGGCCACGGCGGAACACACGGTCTCGGCAAGCATGCTGGCCTCCCGGGCGGGCAGGGCCGTGCCGGTCACGGCTCTCCTCCCATCCTGCACCCGTTGTCCCACCGGGGGCCACGGGCCCCTACGACTTCAGGGTCATCTCGGGGTGCCGCATCCTCCGCAGGTCCGAGTTGGGCGCGGGGCCGCGGGGCTGGGAGACTGGCGGCATGAGTGACTCCCCCGCCACCGGCTCCGCCCAGCTTTCGGTACTCGACGTCTGGTGCGAGTTGCAGTGCCCGGACTGCCGGACCGCCCTCGACGACGTACGGGCCCTGCGCGAACGCTACGGCGACCGGCTGGAGATCAGGCTGCGCCACTTCCCGCTGGAGAAGCACAAGCACGCCTTCGCCGCCGCGCAGGCCGCCGAGGAGGCGGCGATGCAGGGCAGGACCTGGCCGTACGTGGAGGCCGTCCTCGAGCGGGTGGCCGAGCTGGACGGCAAGGGAGAGCCGCTGCTCGTCGAGGTGGCGCGCGAACTCGGCCTGGACGCCGAGGAGTTCGACACCGCCCTGATCGACGGGCGGCACATCCTGATGGTCGACGCCGACCACGCCGAGGGCAAGGCGATCGGTGTCACCGGCACACCGACGTATGTGATCGGCGGCGAGCGGCTCGACGGCGGCAAGAGCCAGGAAGGCCTGCGCGAGCGCATCGAGGAGATCGCGGACCGGCTGTTCGCCGAGCACGGCTGAAGCCGCACCCGATTCCGTACGGATGCGCCTCGCACCGAGTCCCGCTAGAGCAGTCGCTTCTCCAGGGTGACCGAGTCCCCCTCCGCGCCGGCCTCCCCGCATGTCCCCTGGGCGGCCTCCCGGGCCACCGGTGTGTATCCGAGCGCGGCCATCAGGCGCAGGGCGGGTACGGACGTTTCGGGGACACTCGCCGTCAGGGTGCCGCAGCCCCAGGCGCGGGCGGCCTCTTCGGCGGCGAGGGCGGCCACCGCTCCGCGGCCGCGGTGGCGGTCGGCCTCGTCGATCCACAGCTCCCGCAGGCGTGCGACGCCCGGTCCCCGTACCGGATCGGTGGCGAGGTGGACGCGGCCGACCGGGCGGCCGTTGACACACACCTGATAGCGGCGGGACAGCGAGCCGTCCGCGGCCCGCTGGAGCGGCTCGGTGGGGCGCAGTGTGGTCGTCATGCCGCGTGTCCTACCCCGCGGCGGGCCCGGCGCACCGTACGCGGACGCCCGGGCGCCGGTGTTCGGGCACGCTCAGGGGTCGAGGTCCGCCGCGGCGCGTTCGGCGAAGACGCGCATCGCCTTGGTGGTCACCGGGCCCGGGGCGCCCGGCAGTTGGCGCCCGTCGACGCGGGCCACGGCCTGGACGTCGCGCAGGGTGGAGGTCAGGAAGATCTCCTCGGCCCGTTCCAGTACGTCGAGGGGGAGCGCCCTCTCGCGGGCGCCGGTCCACTGGACGGTGAGCGCCCTGGTGATTCCGGCGAGGCAGCCGGAGTCGAGCGGCGGGGTGAGGAGTTCGCCGTCCAGGACGACGAAGACGTTCGAGCCGGTGCCCTCGCACAGCTGCCCGGCGGTGTTCGCGAACAGCGCCTCGGAGGCGCCCTGTTCGCGTGCGCGGGCCAGGGCGATCACGTTCTCGGCGTACGAGGTGGTCTTCAGACCGGCCGTGGCGCCGTGTTCGTTGCGGGTCCAGGGGACGGTGATCACGGCCGTGGTGTCGGGCCTGCGGGTGACTTCGGCGTGCGCGACCACGAGGGTCGGCGGCTCGTCACCGCGCTGCGAACCGAACGGTGAGACACCGCCGGTGTAGGTGATGCGGAGGAAGCCGAGCGGCGCCGGGTCGGCGGCGGTTACGGCGGCCACCGCGCGCCGTACCTCGTCCGGGTCGGGTGCGGGCAGGCCGAGCCCGGCGGCGGAGCGGGCGAGGCGGTCCAGGTGCCGGGTGAGGGCGAAGGGGCGGCCCGCGAGGGTCTTGACGCTCTCGAACACGCCGTCGCCCACGGTGAGTCCGTGGTCGCGCACGGAGATGCGCGCGGACTCCTGGTCCCGCAGTGCGCCGTCCAGCCAGATCTTCACGCCGCTGATCCTCCACTCGGCTCGCTTGCCCCCGACGCTACCGCGAGCAGCCGGGCGGCCTTGAGTTCGGTCTCGCGCCATTCTCGTTCCGGATCGGATCCCCAGGTGATCCCGGCGCCGGTGCCGAACCGCAGTTCACCGGCGTCGCGGTCGGCCCAGAACGTCCGGATGCCGACGGCCAGCTCCGCGCGGCGGCGGTCCGCGTCCACCCAGCCGACGGCCCCGCAGTACGGCCCGCGCGGGCCCGGCTCCAGCTCGCCGATGATGCGCAGCGCGCTGGACTTCGGGGCCCCGCTGACCGAGCCCGGCGGCGAAAGCGCCGCGAGCAACTGCGGCCAGCCCACGCCCGCGGGCAACAAACCGCGGACGGTGGAGACGAGGTGGACCAGGCCCGGATGCCGTTCCACGGCGCAGAGTTCGGGGACGGTCACCGAGCCGGTGGCGCAGACACGGCCGAGGTCGTTGCGGACCAGGTCGACGATCATCACGTTCTCGGCGCGGTCCTTGGGCAGCAGATCCGCCTCGGTGCGCCCGGTGCCCTTGATCGGTCCGGACTCGACGACGGGGCCGGTGCGGCGCAGGAAGAGTTCCGGAGAGGCACTGGCCACCTCGACGCCGTGGCCGGGCAGCCGTAGCACTCCGGCGTACGGGGCCGGGTTGCCGCGGGCGAGGAGCGCGGCGAGTGCGTCGATGTCGGCGTCGGCGGCGAGCGGGGCGGACAGCACCCGGCAGAGGTTGACCTGGTACACCTCGCCCGCCGCCACGTAGGCACGGATCCGCCGCACCCCCGCCGTGTACGCCTCGTGTCCGAGCGTGGACCGCCAGTCGCCGGTCGCGGGGCCGGTCCACGAACCGGACAGTGCGGGCGGGGTGGTGACCCGGCTCACCTCGGCGAAGCGGGCGCAGACCAGCCCTTGCTCGAAGTCCTGGCACACGGCCCAGAAGCCCGACGAGTCCAGGGCCGCGGGGTCGTCGGTGACATCGAGGAGTCCGTACGCGAGACGGGTCCCGAATCGGGCGATCGGGGGCAATTGGTGCACAGTGGCGAGTCTAGGCCGGGTGACCTCCGGGTGCCCTGGAGCGGTCACAGCGCAGCACGCTGCGTAAACGCGTTTTTGTACTGGCCGGGGAATCCGCTAGAGTTCACTTCGTCGCCGGGCCGCGGGAGCGGAACGAAACGACAGGCGGACGTGGCTCAGTTGGTAGAGCATCACCTTGCCAAGGTGAGGGTCGCGAGTTCGAATCTCGTCGTCCGCTCGAAGTGGGGGATCCCAACGGAACCCCTGCGACGCCTGGTGGAGTGGCCGAGAGGCGAGGCAACGGCCTGCAAAGCCGTCTACACGGGTTCAAATCCCGTCTCCACCTCCAAGGACGATTAGCTCAGCGGGAGAGCGCTTCCCTGACACGGAAGAGGTCACTGGTTCAATCCCAGTATCGTCCACTCGAACCACTGGCAGCAGAGGTTCAGCCCGCGCGATTAGCTCAGCGGGAGAGCGCTTCCCTGACACGGAAGAGGTCACTGGTTCAATCCCAGTATCGCGCACGTGAAACGGCCGCAAGGCCGTGATCCCGAGGACGATTAGCTCAGCGGGAGAGCGCTTCCCTGACACGGAAGAGGTCACTGGTTCAATCCCAGTATCGTCCACGCTGACGAGGCGATCCGGCCCGCGAACACCGCGGCCCCCGGGTCGCCTTCGTCGTTCCCGCCCCTCCCCCGCGCCCGGCCCCACGTACCGCAAAGCCCCGGACCGCTCGATGCGGTCCGGGGCTTCTGCCGTTCCCCGTACGGGACTTGGGGCCCCGTAGGGGGAACGGCCCCTTCCTCGGAAGGAGATGCTCAGGAGGAGAAGAGCATGTGCCCGAAGCTCTTGTGCCGACGGGAGCCGTGGTGGTGTCCGTGGCCGCCGTGCTGCGGCGCGCCCCAGGCGGGGGCGGGCGCGGAGGGGTAGGCCTGCGGGGCGGGCGGCGGCGGGGGCGCGGGCTGCGACCACTGCGACTCCAGGCGCGTCAGGGCCTCCAACTCGCCGTAGTCCAGGAAGATTCCGCGGCAACCGTTGCACTGCTCGATCTGGACGCCATTGCGGTTGTACGTGTGCATGGGCGCGTGGCACTTGGGACACTGCATGCTCGGCTCAACTCCTCGCCGATCGGACGGCTCTGCCGGGGGGACCGCCCGGCGTCGGTTCCCCGACCCTACTCGGCGCCGCCGTCGCCCCCGCCCTCGGCCGTACCGGCCCCGGGCCCCGCGTCCAGTCCCACGATCCGCGCACAGGCGTCGACGACGCACCGCTCCGCCTCGTCCAACTCCCGCCCCGCCCGGGTGGACTTGACGAGCGCCAGCGCGGCCGACTGCACCGTCACCGCGCGCGCCGGGACGTCGAGCACCGGCCACGGGTCGCCCTGCGGCGGGACGGCGGTGCCCCCGGCGAGGCGGTAGGCGGCCAGGAAGCGTGTCCACTCCGAGGCGTCCAGGAGTCCGCAGGCGTACCAGGCGGCGGGCCGGGCGAGGTCCCAGGCGGGATCGCCGAGGCCCAGATCGTCCACGTCTATCAGCCGCCAGCCGCCGCCCACGGGACGTACGAGCTGCCCGAGATGCACGTCGCCGTGGCACAACTCCCCGCGCTCCATTGGCCGTTCGCCCCGCGCCCAGCCGGGCAGGGCGTCCCAGGCGGCGCGTACGGAAGCGGCCACCGGGTGCCGGGGCGCGAGGGCCGCCAGGCGGGCCACCGCGCGCGCCGCCCTGGCCGGGCCGCCCATCGGGGGCAACTGCCCGCAGCCCAGCGCCGCCGGATCGGTGCGGTGCAGCGCCGCGAGCAGCCCGGCCATGTCCTCCCAGGGCGCGGCGTCACGGTCCTCGGGGTCGACCGGATCGCCGTGCGGCCACAGGGTGACCGGTCTGTCATGCAGCAATACCGGGCCCGGGCGCAGCGGGGGCAGCAGGATGTCGCGGAGTGCGGGGTGCGCGGCCACGGCGGTACGGCGGGCGAGGGCGGCCGGGTCGGTGCCGGGGGCGTGGGCCTTCGCCACGGTGTTCCCGTGCCGGACCACGGTGACGTCGGGCCGGTCGGCGAGCACGCTGTCGGCGGTGGCACACGCGCAGCCGTCGGGGCCGCCGGTACGGTGCACGGCCGCGCGCAGCGTCGCGGTCAGCTCGGACAGGACGGCTTCGGACGCGACGGCTGCGGACATGGCTCCCCCGGGTGGTGCGGTGTACCCGGGGAGCGTACGTGGCACGGGGGCGGATGCCGAAAGGGATGCCGGAAGCCAGGTGTTCCGGTGGAGGGTTCGGTCGCGAGAGCTTCCGCGACCGGGGCGCCTCGGCCCCTGTTCGCGGGCAAAGCAATGCCGGCGCAGCTCCCCAGCTGCGCCGGCATTTGTGCCGTCCGCCGCACCCCCGTCCCCACGGGGTTTCCAGGCCGGATGTCCCCGCCCGGGCCGCTCTCCCGGGCCTGGCGCGCCGCTCAGCGCTCCAGCATCACGCCCACGGACGACGCTTGTGTGACCACTGCGTCCCAGCCGCCGAAAGCGACCGCGAGCAGGGCCGCCAGGGGCAGGACCATGGCCGCCGCCACCACGGGGTGGCGGGTACCGGAGGGGCGCACTCCCAGCCCCGTCACGGTGCGACGCACGGTCGAGCCGACGAGGGTCACGGCGACGGGCGCGAGGTGGGTGTGCACCCTGCGCCGCGACGTACGCGGTGTGTGCCGCGCTGCGATGTCCGCCATGGTCCCTCTCCTGACCGGTTCGTTGTCGATGCCGTCCCCCGGCACCGTCCTCACTGCAGCGGCGGGCACGGGACCTCGGGGGACGAGTACTGCACCCGCCGCTTGACCTCAAATCTAGGTCGGCGGCGGGTCGGCGACGTCATGCCCTCGTACCGATTGCCGGGCCTCCCGGAGGATGACCGCCCCGAGGGCGACTACTGCGCTGGGTGGAGTCCGACTACTGCGCTGGGGTGGAGAGGGCCGGGGACCCTTCGGGGTCATCCCGGAGGGGACACCACGCCACCCGGCCGAGGCCCGGGTGACATCGCTCACCGCGGACGATCACACGCGGTCCCCGTCCGGTCACAGCGCCCCCGGGAGCCGCCGCGAGGGCGGCCCGCCGCCACTGCCGCCCGACCCGCCGGGCAGCGACGGGATACGCCCCCTAGGGGTCAACTGACCTGCTGCCAAAGGATGTTGACGGAGTGCACAGCGGGGTGACGCTCACCCCGGCGGCTCTGAGGCTGCCTCAATTCGCTTGTGCCGTACCGAAGACAGATCGGCGACGAAGGCGCGGCCTCTGCGCGCACGGCTTGCGGTGAACGTAAGCTGTGGCCCGTCAGAAGGCTCGGCAGCGGGGATGAACATGGCGATGATGCGGCTCCGGCGCGAGGACCCGCGAGTCGTCGGCTCGTTCAGGCTTCACCGCCGGCTCGGTGCGGGCGGGATGGGTGTCGTCTATCTCGGCTCCGACCGCAGGGGCCAGCGGGTCGCCCTGAAGGTGATCCGGCCGGACCTCGCCGAGGACAAGGAGTTCCGCTCCCGCTTCGCCCGCGAGGTCTCCGCGGCGCGGCGCATCCGCGGCGGCTGCACGGCCCGCCTGGTGGCCGCCGACCTGGAGGCCGAGCGCCCCTGGTTCGCCACGCAGTACGTCCCCGGGCCCTCGCTGCACGACAAGGTCGCCGAGGCCGGGCCGCTGTCCGCGGCCGAGGTGGCGGCGGTCGGCGCGGCGCTCTCCGAGGGTCTGGTCGCCGTGCACGAGGCGGGTGTGGTGCACCGCGACCTCAAGCCCTCCAACATCCTGCTGTCGCCGAAGGGCCCCCGGATCATCGACTTCGGTATCGCCTGGGCGACGGGGGCCAGCACCCTCACCCATGTCGGGACCGCGGTGGGCTCCCCCGGCTTCCTCGCGCCGGAGCAGGTGCGCGGCGCGGCGGTCACGCCCGCCACCGACGTCTTCTCGCTCGGCGCCACCCTGGCCTACGCGGCGACCGCCGACTCGCCCTTCGGGCACGGCAGTTCCGAGGTCATGCTCTACCGCGTGGTGCACGAGGAGCCCCAGCTCACCGGAGTGCCCGACGCACTGGCGCCGCTGCTGCGGACCTGCCTGGCCAAGGACCCCCAGGAGCGGCCGAGCACCCTCCAGCTCTCGCTGCGGCTCAAGGAGATCGCGGCCCGTGAGGCACAGGGGCTGCCGCAGCCGCCCGCCCAGCGCAGGGCGGAACAGGAAGCGGACCGGCGCACCGGCCAGTACGCCGATCAGCCGACCCAGCGCAGGGGCGCGCCGGACCGGGGCACGTCCGGATCGCGCTCCGGCGTGCAGCGTCCCGCGTCCCGGCAGGCCGCTCCCCATGGCACGGCGCCTCGCGGGGCGTCGGGGCGTGGCACACCGCGCCAGGGCGCGCGGCCCGGCCCCCGGTCCAACGCCGGGCGCCCCGGGCAGCGGCAGGGCACCGGACGCCGTCCCGCCAATCCGCGGCTGCTGCGCCAGCGGCTCTTCGTCTTCGTCGTGGTCACCCTGCTGGTGGCACTGGGAATCGCCGCGGCCCAGGGCTGCCAGGGCCCGTCCACGGGGCTCGGCGACGGCGACCGCCCGGCGCCGGTGAGCCGGGCCACCGAACGGCTCGTGGCCCCACCGGTCGTGGCCCCACCGGCCGCGGGACCGGCGGCACCCACCGGGCGAACGGCCGCCGCGCCGCCCGCGGTTCAGGGCTGAGGACGCCCGGCCGTCACCGCGTAGAAGGCCACCGCCGCCGCGGCTCCGACGTTGAGCGAGTCGACGCCGTGTGCCATGGGGATACGGACCCGGGCGTCGGCCGCGGCCAGTGCGCGCCGGGACAGGCCATCACCCTCGGCTCCGAGCAGCAGGGCCACCCGTTCCCTGCGGTGCGGGGCCGCCTCGTCCAGGCTGACCGCGGTCTCCTCGGGGGTCAGCGCGAGCAGTTCGAACCCGGCCTCGCGGACCGCTTCGAGTCCCCTCGGCCAGGGCTCGACCCGGGCGTACGGGACGGCGAAGACGGCGCCCATCGACACCTTGACCGAGCGACGGTACAGCGGGTCGGCGCAGTCCGGCGAGAGCAGTACCGCGTCCATGCCGAGGGCTGCGGCGCTGCGGAAGATGGCGCCGACATTGGTGTGGTCGTTCACCGATTCGAGTACCGCGATCCGGCGTGCGGAGCCGACAAGGTCCGCCGCCGAGGGCAGCGGTGCGCGGCCGAACGAGGCGAGGGCGCCCCGGTGCACGTGGTAGCCGGTGACCTGTTCGGCGAGCTCGGGGCTGATCACGTAGACCGGGGCTTCGCAGGCCTCGATCACCGCGCGCATGGTGTCGACCCACTTGGCGCTCAGCAGCATCGAGCGCATCCGGTACCCGGCGTCCAGGGCACGCCGGATGACCTTCTCGCCCTCGGCGATGAACAGGCCCTCGGCGGGCTCGCGCCTGCGCCGCAGTTCGACGTCGGTCAGGCCGGTGTAGTCGTGCAGCCGGGGGTCGCCGGGATCGTCGATCGTGAGGAGTTCGGACACGGGGTGCTGCTGCCTTGTCGTCGGGCCGGGGCTTGGGCGGGGTGAGCGGTGCCGGTGGGGTGGGTGTGCGGGCCGGGGGCCTGCGCGGAGAGTGCGGGCCGGGGGCCTACGCGCCGTCCGCCGGGGCCCCTGTGCCCTCGGCCTCGGGTCCGACCCGGACGACCTCGCCGATGACGATCACGGCGGGCGGCTTCACCTCGGCGGTGCGTACCGTCTCGGCGACCGTGGCCAGGGTGGCGTCGACCCTGCGCTGGGCCGCGGTGGTGCCCTCCTGGATCAGGGCGACCGGGGTGTCCGACGCCCGGCCGTGCGCGATGAGCGCCTCGGCGATCCGGCCGATCTTGTCGACGCCCATGAGGATCACCAGGGTGCCGCGCAGCCGGGCGAGCGCGGCCCAGTCGACCAGGGAGCGCTCGTCGTCGGGGGCCACGTGGCCGCTCACCACGGTGAACTCGTGGGCCACGCCCCGGTGGGTGACCGGGATACCGACGGCGCTGGGTACCGAGATGGAGCTGGAGATGCCCGGCACCACGGTGTACGGGATGCCCTCGGCGGCCAGCGCCTGCGCCTCCTCCATGCCCCGGCCGAAGACGTACGGGTCGCCGCCCTTGAGCCGAACCACCGACTTGCCCTGCTTGGCGTGCTCGATGAGGGCGTTGTTGATGGCCTCCTGCGCCATGTAACGCCCGTAGGGGATCTTCGCCGCGTCGATCACCTCGACGTGCGGCGGGAGTTCGGCCAGCAGATCGCGCGGGCCGAGCCGGTCGGCGACCACCACATCCGCCTCGGCGAGCAGCCGACGGCCGCGGACGGTGATCAGGTCCGGGTCGCCGGGGCCGCCGCCGACCAGGGCGACCGGGCGGACCCGGGTGCCGTCCGGCTCGCGGCCGCCCGCGGCGGGCACGGCCAGGGTGCCGTCGCCCAGCGCCTCGACCAGGGTGTCGCGGATCGCGGCGGTACGGCGCGGGTCGCGGTCGTGCACATCGGTGGTGAGGACGGCGATGGTCACGCCCTCGCTGCGGCCGGTCGCCGGGGTCAGCGCGGTGGCCGCCTCGGCGTCGTCGGAGCGTACGCACCACACGCGCAGCCGCTCGGCCTCGGCCGAGGCACGCGCGTTGGCCTCCGGGTCGCTGGTCGCGATGAGCGCGTACCAGGCGCCGTCGAGATCGCCCTCGCTGTACCGCCTGCGCTCCCAGACCAGCTCACCCGCGTCCGCCATGGCCTCCACCGAAGCTGTCGCCGAGGGCGAGACAAGGACGATGTCCGCGCCCGCCGCGATCAGCGCGGGCAGCCTGCGCTGGGCCACCTGGCCGCCGCCGAGTACGAGGGTGCGCCGACCGGACAGTCTGAGTCCGACGGGGTAGGCGGGGTGTTCGGCCATGGCGGTACGGCTCCTCGTGCGGCGGTGCTTTGCGGGCCGCTGCGGCACTGAAGCGGCGTGTGACGTGCGGTTTCCCGGAGCCTCACCTTACGGCGCGGGCGGCCCGGGGCCCAGTTCGGGCGCCGCCCGAGCGGGGCGCGCCCGCCGGTGCGGCAGGCGCGGACGGCGGTGGTGCGGCCACGCGCGGGCGGGCCGTCCCCAGGCCGCCGCGCGCGTGACCTCTCTACTTCTCGGTGACCCCGGCCGAATCGAACGTGGCCACCTCGTGCATAGCGCGGGCGGCGCTCTGCACCACGGGCAGCGCGAGCAGCGCTCCCGTGCCCTCACCGAGGCGAAGGTCCAGATCGACCAGCGGGCGCAGGCCGAGCTTGTTGAGGGCCGCCACATGGCCGGGCTCGGCACTGCGGTGACCGGCCATGCAGGCCGCCAGCGACTCCGGCGCGATGGCGCGGGCCACCAGGGCGGCGGCACCGGCGCTCACCCCGTCCAGGATCACCGGCGTGCGCAGCGAGGCTCCGCCGAGCAACAGGCCCACCAGGGCGGCGTGTTCGAGGCCGCCGACCGCGGCGAGGACGCCGATGGGGTCGGCCGGGTCCGGCTGGTGGAGTGCGAGCGCGCGGCGTACCACCTCGGTCTTGTGGGCCAGCATCTCGTCGTTGATACCGGTGCCGCGGCCGGTGACCTCGGCCGGGTCGGTGTCGGTGAAGACGGAGATCAGGGCGGCCGAGGCGGTGGTGTTGGCGATGCCCATCTCGCCGGTGAGCAGCGCCTTGTTCCCCGCGGAGACCAGATCGCGGGCGGTCTCGATGCCGACCTCGATGGCCGCGACGACCTCCTCGCGGCTGAGCGCGGGGCCCTCGGTCATGTCGGCGGTGCCCGGGCGGATCTTGCGCGGCAGCAGACCGGGGGTGGCGGGCAGTTCGGAGGCCACGCCCACGTCGATGACGCAGACCTCGGCACCGACTTGCGAGGCGAAGGCGTTGCAGACCGCCCCGCCCGCCAGGAAGTTGTTCACCATCTGCGCGGTGACTTCCTGCGGCCAGGGGGTGACCTTCTGGGCGTGCACCCCGTGGTCACCGGCGAAGATGGCCACCGCGGCGGGCTCCGGGATCGGCGGCGGGCACATCCGCGACAGGCCCGAGAGCTGGGCGGAGATGATCTCCAGCATGCCGAGCGCGCCCGCGGGCTTGGTCATCCGCTTCTGACGCTCCCACGCCTCGCCGAGCGCCTTGGCGTCCAGCGGCCGGATGCCCGCGACGGTCTCCGCCAGCAGGTCGTGCGGCTCCTCGCCGGGCAGCGCGCGGCGGCCGTACGTCTCCTCGTGGACGACCCAGGACAGCGGACGGCGCTTGGACCAGCCGGCCTGCATCAGCTCGGGGTCCTCGGGGAACTCGTCGACGTAGCCGACGCAGAGATAGGCCACCACCTCCAGGTGCTCGGGCAGTCCGAGGGTGCGGACCATCTCGCGCTCGTCGAAGAAGCTGACCCAGCCGACCCCGAGCCCCTCGGCCCGCGCGGCGAGCCAGAGGTTCTCCACCGCCAGGGCGGAGGAGTACGGCGCCATCTGCGGCTGGGTGTGCCTGCCGAGGGTGTGCCGCCCGCCCCGGGTGGGGTCGGCGGTGACCACGATGTTCACCGGGGTGTCGAGGATGGCCTCGATCTTGAGTTCCTTGAACTGCTTGGCCCGCGCCCTGGGCAGTGACTTCGCGTACGCCTCGCGCTGGCGCATGGCCAGTTCGTGCATCGTGCGACGGGTCTCGGCGGAGCGGATGACGACGAAGTCCCAGGGCTGGCTGTGCCCGACGCTCGGCGCGGTGTGCGCGGCCTCCAGGACCCGCAGCAGCACCTCGTGCGGGATGGGGTCGTCACGGAAGCCGTTGCGGATGTCACGCCGCTCGCGGATCACCCGCATCACGGCCTCGCGCTCGGCGTCCCCGTAGGCGGGGGCGGCGGGCGGCCGCTCCGGCCGCTCCTCCTGCTGCGCGGTGCCGTCCGGTGCCGCTGTCGCGGAGCCGTCGGCCGCCTCCGCCGGTACGGGCTGCGCCTGCCCTGCCGCGACCACCGTCTCGCCGTCGCGCGGGGCCGGGACACCTGCGACGGGCTGCTCCCCCGTCGCACCGTGTCCGGCGGCCGGGTCCGCGGCGAGTGGTACGGGCTCGGCCGCCGGTGCGGGGACGTGGCCGTACGCGGCGCCCTGCTCCGGGGCGGGAGTCTCGGGCGCCTGGTGCTGCTCGGGTACGCCGTGCTGATGCGGCGTGGATTCGTGTTGTTCGGGCATCTCGTGCTGCTGGGAGGTGAGTTCGGGCTGGTGGGGCGCGTCCGGGTGCGGGAGTTCCTGCTGGGGGGCCTCCTGCTGGGGGCCTTCCTGCTGTATGGCTTCCTGCTGTACGGCTTCCTGCTCCGGGGACTGCGCGTGTGGTGCGTCTTGGTGCGGTTGTTCGTGGTGCGGCTGGTTCTCGTGCTGCTGAGTCCGGTGCGGCTGGTTCTGCTGCGGCTGTTCGTGAAGCGACTGCTCGTTGAGCGACTGTTCCTGCGAGGCCAACTGGCCCTCTGGAGCGGCGAGTTCAGGATCGGCAGGCCCCGGGATCGGGGCCACCGCGAGACCGTCGGCCCCTCCGGCGGACGCGCCGGGCTCCGGCTGGACGGCCTGCTCGGCCGGGATCGCGTACTCGGACCCGACACCCTCACCCTGCGGAACACCGTCACCCTGCGGACCGGGCACGGCAGCCCCACCGCCCGCCGGGTCCTCGGCGAACTGCACGGCGCCGTGCGCGGCTACGGCGTCCTCGGCACCCCCCGCCGCCTCGACCGACTCGGCCGACTCGACCACGGGGGCCACCTGCGGCCCCTGCGGCTCCTCGTAACCCGCCCGCGACTCGTCGTAGGCGCCCTGCTGCTCGTACGAGGCGTGCTGCTCGTAGGCCGTCTGCTCCTCGAACTGCGCCTGCTCCGGGGCCGGTTCAGCGTGCGGGTCCGATTCCTGCGGCGTGTGGTGGCCCTGCTCGGCGTACGCGGCCTGGTCCCCGTACTCGCCGTGCGGTGCCTGCGGGTGGGCCTCGGCCGGGAACTGCGTCGCGTCCGCCGGGGCCGTGTCCTGGTGGACCTGGGGGATCCGGAGCGCGTGCGGCGGGGTCGGGGCCAGGTGCGGGGTGGTCGGGAGGATGCCGTCGACGGGGACGAAGCGGTCGATCGCCTCGGGGTCGTCGCCCTGCTGTACGGCGAGTTGGTCCTGTGGGTACGTACCGGCGTCGGCGGGACCGGCGAAGGCGGGGTCCTGGTGCATTCCGGGCTGCTCGGGAACCTGCGGCTGGTCGAACGGCACGCCCTGCGCGGCGGATTCGGACGCGGGGCGGTAGACGGAGGGCACGGCACCGGCCTGCGGTGCGCCGTCGAACACCCCGGCCTCCTGCGCTCCCGGGGCACCGGACAGCACGGCACCGGCCGGCACCTCGGCATAGGCCTGCTGCGCCGGGTCGCCGTGTGCGTACTCCTGCGGCGCCTGGGCCGGGTAGGCGTACTGCCCCGAATCCGCGCCCGCGGCGGGCCCGTTGACCGGCTCCTGGCCCTGGTGGTGCCCGTCGTGCTGTCCGCCCTGCTGCTGCGGATACGGTTCCGCCGCCAGGTACGCGGGATCCTGGGCGAAAGCGGTGGAATCCGGGACGACCGTTTCTGCCGGTGCCTCGGTCAGGGGCTGCGCGGTCCAGGGCTCGGCGCCCTGCGGCTGCGCGTCACCGCTGAGCGCGGACTCCGCGCGGATGTCCAGATACTCGGGGCCGGTCGCGGGGCCGGGCACGGTCACCGGGGTCGGATCGGCGGCGGGACCGCGGTCGGCGAGGGAGCGGACCGGTCCGGCCGGGGTGTGCGGGCCGGGGTGCAACGGGCGCCGGGCCGGGGCGGAGTGGGCGACGGCCGCCGTGTGCGCGCTCATGTCCACGTCGGTACTGTCGCGGCCCGAGCGCTCGTGGGCGCCCTGCTGCGCGGGGTACGGCTCCTGCACCGGCGGCTCGCCCTCCATGCCCTCCGTCCAGGCGCTCTGGGCACCGGGCATGAGCAGCAGGTCGTCGTCCTCGGAAGGGGCGGAGGGGGGCAGGTAGGTGTACGCACCCGGAGTGTGGACGCCGGGCTGTTCCACCATGCCTCCGCCCTCCGGCAGTCCCTCGCCCGGGATCCGGCCGGTGTCCGTCATGCGTAACCCCTCGCTCAGTGCTTACTCGGACCGTGCCCGGTCGGGGCCGGGTCGTGCTCCGCCGGTGGCAGCGCACCGACCGCCCACATGAAGAACGAGCGTGCGCGCCCTGCGGCACGTACCGCCCGCCGACAACAGCATTGTCCTGTGCGGACCGCACCCGGGGCACGTGGATCGGCCACGGGTCGCTGTGGACTGCACCACGTGCACTCTCGGCCTCACCGGACCTATACCCCTCAAAAGGGGTCCGCTTTCCGGACATTGAGGCCGTGAATCCCCTGCGTCCGGGCCCGGCAACGGTCGGTCAGCCTACCTGCCGCCACTGTCGGGGACGCTCACGGGGCGCGGTCCGGAAGGAGCCCGCAGAGCAGGAAGGCGACCGCGCGTTCACGCTCGGTCCAGGTCCTGGTGTCCAGTTCGACGGACTGCAGCAGGGCGCACTCGACCTGGTAGCCGTGCTCCGCCAGGTCCCTGCCGATGAGTTCGGCCTCGTCGCGGGTGGCCGCGTGGGTCACGATCCGCTCGGGGCGCCGGTCGGCGACGGCCGAGACCACGGCGGCGCCGCCCCCGCCCACCCGCACCACGTCGGGCTCCGGAAGGTTCTCCAGGATGTGCGGCGCACTGCCCTCGACGACGCTGAGTTCGACGCCTCGGCGGCGTGCGGCGGCCAGGGTGCGGGCGCAGTTGCCGGGGTCCCGGTCGACGGCGATGACCGCCGCACCGAAGCGCGCCGCCTCGGCCGCGAAGGCCCCGGAGCCGCAGCCGATGTCCCAGACCAGGTCGCCCACGCGCGGGCCCAGACGGCCGAGTTGGGCGGTGCGCAGCCGCTCGTTCTCGCCCTCGGCGGGCGCGGGTTCGCCGTACTCGGGGGGCAGCGTCCAGCCGCGCGGGCCTCGTTCGGGGTCGCGGCCCGCGATCCAGCCGGTGTCACCGGTGCCGGGTCCGCCGAGGACGATCACCACGTTGGGATCGCGCCAACTGTGATCGGCCGCCTTGTCGGAGGTGACCACGGTGACCTGTTCGCGTTCGGTGCCCAGTTCCTCACAGATGACGAAGGTGCGGTGGACGCCTTCGAGGAGCAGGCCGAGTTCGGCGGGTCCGGCGCCCGGCGAGGTGAGCACGGCGACCTTGGGGTGGGCCCGGCAGACGTTGACCGCGCGGCGCAGGGTGCGGCCGTGGGCCACCACGATCTGGGCGTCGTCCCAGGGCGTCCCGGCACGGGCGAAGGCGGCGGCCACCGAGGACACGGCGGGCACGACCTCCACTTCCAGGCCGTACTCGGGCGCGCGCAGGGCGCGTACGACGCCGAAGAAGCCGGGGTCGCCGTCGGCGAGGACCACGGCGGTGCCGCGGTGCGCCACGATGCGGCGGGCGGCAAGGCCGAGGCTGCCCAGCCGGATGCGCTCGGCGCCGGGCGGCACCTCGGGCAGCGCGAGGTGGTGTGCGGCACCGGCGATGAGGGTGGCGGCCGACAGGGCGCCGCGTGCCGCCTCGGTCAGCGGCGAACCGTCCCAGCCGATCACCGTGACCCGGTCGGCCATCGTTGTCAGTCTCCTGAAGTTCTCGCAGGTTGTGTGGGGCAGCCGCGAGCGCGGGCACGGCGAGCGTACCTGGTGAGGGGCGGCTGTGTGCACGCGGTGTGAAGAAGGCGGGCCCCAGGACGGCCGAAGAGTGCCGCTCTCTCCTCAACCGTGTGGTAAAAGACGGACGGTGCGGGTGCCGAGGCCCGGGTTCAGCTCCAGTCGGAGAAGGCGGTGAACCCGCCGGAGTCGGCGAGCTGGTCGGCGACGCCCTCCAGGTCCTCCGGGAGCAGACTCCAGACGATCAGATCGGTACGGAATTCCTGCCAGCCGCCCTCGGTGTCCTTGCCGCGCGCTATCCACGCACCGCGCAGCACGCCCTCGCTGATGCAGCCGATCTTCTGGGCCACCTGCTGGGCGGCGGTGTTGTCGGCGGCCGTGCGCAGCTCGATGCGCTCGAACTTCTGGTCCTGGAACAGCCATTGGGCCACGGCGAGCAGCGCCTCGCAGGCATAGCCCTCGCCGCGCGCCCAGGGCGCGATGATGTACGCGGCCTCGGCGGAACGCACCCGCCAGTCCGCGGCGCGCAGCTGTACGACCCCCACCAGGCGCTGGGTGAGGAACTCGGTCACGGCGAGCACGATCCCGCGGCCCTCGGTGCGCTCGGCCGGTGCGCCCTCGGTGAGCCAGGCGCGGGCCTCGGCCTCGGTGTACGGGTGGGACACCGAGGTCCAGGAGATGACCAGTTCGTCGTTCATCATCTCCGCGAAGGCCGGGGCGTCGGCCTCCTCCAGAGCACGCAGCACCAGCCTCTCCGTACTGATGGAGATGTCGGGGAAGGTGGTCGTCATGCGGCACTCCGTAACCTTCAGGCGAGCTGAAGGGCCCAGCATGCAGCATCGCGGGCGTCAACCGCACCACGGGGGTCGCCTGTTGGCGCCCCCGGGCGCGCAGCGGCCCCGCCGCGCCGGGGTGGACGGACGGGGCCCCTGCCGGACATGTCAGACGACGGACAGAACCGAACCGGCGTACTTGTCCTCGATGAACTTCTTCACCTCGGGCGAGGTCAGCAGCTTCGCGAGCTTCTTGACGCGCGGGTCGTTCTCGTTGCCCTTCTTCACGGCCAGGAAGTTGCCGTTGGGGTTGTTCTTCACGGACTCCAGGACGAGGGCGTCCTCGGCGGGCTTGAGGTCCGCCTCGATCGCGTAGTTGCCGTTGATCACGGCGCCGTCGACGTCCTTGAGGGACCGGGCGACCTGCGGGGCCTCCAGCTCCTTGAACGTGAAGCCGTGCGGGTTCTTGGTGATGTCCTTCGGGGTGGCCCCCTGACCGGCGCCGGGCTTGAGCTCGATCAGCTTGTTGGCGGCGAGCAGGTTCAGGGCACGGGCCTCGTTGACCGCGTCGCTCGGTATCGCGATGGTGCCGCCCTTGGGCAGGTCGGCCGCCTTCTCTGCCTTGTCGGAGTAAAGGCCGAGGGGCTCCAGGTGGACCGTGACGACGGGCACGATGTGCGTGCCCTCCTTCTTGTTGAAGTCGTCGAGGAAAGCCTGGGTCTGGAAGTAGTTGGCGCCGACCGAGCCGTCCTCGGTGGCCCGGTTCGGCGTGTTGTACTCGGTGAACTCCCGGACGTCGAGCTCGAGTCCGGCCTTGTCGGCGAGCTCGTCCTTCACGAAGTTCAGGATCTCGGCGTGCGGGACGGGGGTGGCGGCGACCACGAGCGGGGAGTTCGGGTCCGAGTTCGCCTTGTCGTCCCCGCCGCAGGCCGTAAGGCCCAGGGCGAGCGCGCCGGTGACAAGTGCCGCGGTGGTGATCCGAAGGGTGTTACGCACGAAAAGTGCCTCTTTCTTCAGGGGTGCTCCCCGCTTGGGGTGGGCGGGGACGCGGGAGGTGGGTGTGGGGGGAGTCAGGGGGTCTTCGCGGGCTCGGGGGCCTGCGCGGGCTCAGGGCTCTGCGCGGCGGCGGCCTGTGCGGGCCCGGCGGTGCGCGGCCGCAGGAACCTCAGCCGCGGGGCGGGGCCCGAGCCCCGGCCGCGGCTGTGCAGGCCGCGGGCCGCGAAGTCGCCGAGGAACTGGATGACGGAGATGACGACCGCGAGGATCGCCACGGTGATCCACATCAGGTCGGTCTCGAAGCGCTGGTAGCCGTAGCGGACGGCGATGTCGCCGAGGCCGCCCGCGCCGACGGTCCCGGCCATGGCCGAGTAGCCGATCAGGGCGACGATCGTGGTGGTGGCGCTGGAGACCAGCGAGGGCAGCGCTTCGGGTACGAGCACCTTGCGGACGACGGTCCAGGTGTTGCCGCCCATCGACTGCACCGCTTCGACGAGTCCGCCGTCCACTTCGCGTACGGCGGTCTCCACGAGCCGGGCGAAGAACGGGATGGCGCCGATGGCGAGCGGCACGATCGCGGCCTCCCGGCCGATGGTGGTGCCGACCGTCCAGCGGGTGAAGTCCATCAGGGCGACCATCAGGATGATGAACGGCATCGACCGGGCGACGTTGACGACCTGCCCGATGACCTTGTTGAGCAGCGGGTTGCCGAGCAGTCCGCCGCGGTCGGTCAGGACGAGCAGTACGCCGAGCGGAAGTCCGCCGACGACGGCGATCAGGGTGGACCAGCCGACCATGTAGAGGGTGTCCCAGCTCGCCTGCTCGAGCAGCGGCTGCATCTCGGACCAGGTCACTTCGCGTCCTCCTTGGCGAGCGCCGGAGCGGGGGCGGGGGCGGGCACCGCGGCGGGGGCCGGGTGCTCGGCCTGCTCCACCTGAAGTCCCTGCTCGCGCAGGAAGCCGATCGGCACCACGTTGTCCTCGTAGCGCCCGGGCAGTTCGATGCGCATCCGGCCGACCTGGCGGCCGCCGACCGTGTCCATGGCGGCGCCCAGGATCGAGATGTCGATGTTGTACGTACGGGCGAGCTGCGAGATGACCGGCTGGGTCGCGGTGTCGCCGTGGAAGGTGACATCGATGACGGTGCGGTCGGGCGACTGGGCGGTGCCGCTCAGCGGGAAGAGCGCGCTCGCCAGTTCCGAGCCCGGGGTGGCGAGCAGTTCGTCGACGGTGCCGGACTCCACGATGCGCCCGTCTCGCATGAGGGCCGCGGAGTCGCAGATGTTCTTGACCACGTCCATCTCGTGCGTGATGAGCAGCACGGTCAGTCCCAGTTCGCGGTTCAGCTCGCGCAGCAGGCCGAGAATGGAGCGGGTGGTCTCCGGGTCGAGCGCGCTGGTGGCCTCGTCGGACAGGAGCACCTTCGGCTCCGCGGCCAGTGCCCTGGCGATGCCGACGCGCTGCTTCTGGCCGCCGGAGAGCTGGGCCGGATAGGCCCGGGCCTTGTCGGCGAGGCCGACCAGGTCGAGCAGCTCCCGCGACCTGCGGGCGCGCTCGCGGCCGGAGAGGCCGAGGATCTCCAGGGGCAGTTCGACGTTGTCCTGCACGGTGCGCGAGGACAGCAGGTTGAAGTGCTGGAAGACCATGCCGATACGGCTGCGGGCCGCCCGCAGTTCGCGGCCCGCGCGCGGCCCGCGTCCGGCCAGCGCGGTCAGGTCCTGCCCGGCCACGGTGACCGTGCCGGAGGTGGGCCGCTCAAGCAGGTTGACGCACCGGATGAGCGAGGACTTCCCGGCTCCGCTCTGCCCGATGACGCCGTACACCTCGCCCTCGCGGACGTGCAGGTTCACGTCGTCGAGGGCGGTGATGTCGCGACCGCGCGGGCCGGAGGCCCGGTAGATCTTCGTCAGGCCCGAAGTGGTGATCACAGGGTTTCCGTCACTGTCGAGTGCACGGCGCGTTGCGGCCGGGCACGGGGCATCGGTTTCGGCGCACGGCACAGCTCACCGCGGGGCGCGGTCAGGGGTGTGTGCGTGGGGCCTCGTCCGAAGGCCGCGGCAGGCGGGCTTCAGTACGGGCGGGGGCTCGGCGGGCTCGCTTCGGGGCGCGAGTCCAGGCGTTGGTCAGGGGCCCTCAGCGGGCACACATTCGACACAGACAGCGAGCACCGGACGTCATGTGCGTCTCGGTCGCAGGAATGCGGTAGCTCGTTGCGGTCATGCCGAAAGTAAAGCAGACGCAAGGGGCTCCCCCAGGGGTCCTGTCCGCATTCCGGACGCGAGTGACCAGTCAGTGGGCAGGCCGCCCGCAACGGCTCCGCCGCAGCTCAGAAGGGCCCCGTACGCTGCGGTTTTGTCGGAGCGCCGGGTGCGGGATGTGGGAAAGGCCACGGTTCCGGCCAGGTTCGGGGGCCGGGGCCGAAGGCGTCCGTACCCCGTAATAAAGTCGCCACATGCTTGTAGTCCTGACGATCGTGACCAGTGTGGCGGCGCTCGCGCTCGCGGCCTGGTGCGGTTTCGCGGCCTACCGGGACCAGTCGACCAAGGACTGGCACTTCATCGGTATGGCGGTCGTGACCCTGCTCGCCCTGGTCCAGCTGATCGTCGGCATCGTCCAGCTCGCCCGCGGCGAGAAGGCGGAGCAGGGCACCGCGCTGTTCGTCTCCTACCTGCTCGGCACCTTCTTCTGTGTCCCGGCGGCGGGCTACATGTCCCTCATGGAACGCACCCGCTGGGGTTCGGCGACGGCCGCCGGGGGCGGCGTTCTGCTCGCCGTCCTGGAACTTCGGCTCTACGACATCTGGGGAGGCTGAGTTGACGGCGGCTCAGGACGGACCGGACGAGGCCACCAAGCCTCGCAACCGCCTCATCAGCGGCCCCGGCACCCTGCTCCTGTGGGTGTACGGGGTGATGGTCGTCGGCGCGGTCTCGCGCTCGGCGGTGCAGATCTCCACCGACTTCGACCGCGCCCCGCTCGCCTACGCGCTGTCGGCGGTCGCCGGGCTCGTGTACGGCTTCATCACGTACTCGCTGGTGCGCGGCGGCGAGGCGGCCCGCAAGGCGGCGCTCGCCTGTTGTGCGGCGGAGCTGGCCGGGGTCCTCGTGGTGGGCACCTGGACCATGGCCGACCCGGACGCCTTCCCGGACGCCACCGTGTGGTCGGACTTCGGGATGGGCTACCTGTTCATCCCGGTGATCCTGCCGCTGACGGCGATGTGGTGGCTGCGCCGCCCGCGCGAGACCGGCTGACCGGCACACGCGGGCGGGGGCACTCGCATCCGCGCGGGCCCGGCCACCCGACCCCGCTCAGGCGCTTTGCACGTACGTCCCCGCCTGGGCGTCTTCGGCGCTCTTGACGAGGGTCACCAGCATCGCCCGGCCCTGGCCGGGAACAGTGGCGAGCCGGGTGTAGCCGTGCTTGCGGTACAGACGCAGATTGCCCTCGCTGCGGTGCCCGGTGAAGAGCTGGAAGCGGTCGGCCCCGCCGTCCTCGCACAGCGCGCGTTCCATCGCGGCGAGCAGCCGTCCACCGAGCCCGTGCCGCTGCATCCGGGGATGGACGATCAGTTTGCCGATGTGGCCGGTGCCCTCGGCGTCGACGGTGCCGCGCACGGAGGCGACGACCTCGTCGCCGAGCCGGGCCACCAGCACGGTGGCGGTGCGCAGTTCGGCCGTCAGGGAGTCGAGTGTCTGGGTGAGCGGTTCGATCGAGTAGTCCCCGTAGAGCGCGGCCTCGCTCTGGTAGCACAGGTACTGGAGCTTGAGGATCTGCTCCGCCTCCCGCTCCCCGGCCGCCGTGACGGTCACGCTCATGCCCATGCGCCCCAGCCTTCCGCTCACCCGTTCATCATGTCGTCTCCCACTCCTTACCCCCCGGCTGGGGAGCGGGAATCTCCGCAGCGAGCATTCTGCGCAGACATCCCAGGCATCGGGAACGATCGGGCCCCGGACTTCCCTGTGAGATACCCAACTCCCCTGCGATTGCCTGGTAGGTGCGCTCAGCGGGTCGAGACACTGCCGCCTGTGCCCGCAAACGGCTGCGGCCCCGGCAGAGGTTGCCGGGGCCGCGGCCGTTCAGCTCAACGGGGCGGCGTTCACCGCCCGTTGACGAAGTCCTCGCGGGCGAGGACACCGGTGTCGGGCTGGTCGGTGAAGATGCCGTCGATGCCGGTCTCGAAGTAGACGCGGAACGCGCCGAAGGCGTCGCCGTAGGCGTCCGCGTCGGTGCCCTTGCGGAACTCGGCGGGCAGGAACGGGTTTTCGTTGCGCATCGTGTACGGGTGCAGGATCAGGCCCGCCGCGTGCGCGTCGCGTACCAGTGTGGTCGGCTCGGTGAGCTTGCCCGCGGCGTCCCTGGGGATGATCAGGTCCAGCGTCGGGCCGATGCCCTGCGCGTAGGAGGCCATCCACTTCAGGCCCTCGGGCTTGACCAGGTCGGCGACGGTGCGCGGGTCGCCGGACTCGATGAAGTCCCAGGGGCGGCTGTTCGCGCTGGAGAGCAGGACCACGCGCGGGGTGCGCACCAGGCGGGCCAGGCGCTGGATGCTGCTCGGCTCGAAGGACTGCAGGAACTGCGGGGCGTCCTTGGTGTGACGGCCGTACCGGCGCAGCAGCTTGACCAGGGTCTCCTCCAGCGGCAGACCGAGCCCCCGGAAGTAGGAGGGGTGCTTGGTCTCGGTGTGCAGCCACACCGGCCGGCCGCGCCGCTCGCCTTCCTTCTCGGCCCACTTGAGGACCTCTTCGAAGGTGGGGATCTCCCAACGGCCGTTGTAGAGGGTGTTGTGCGGGCGGTTGACGGCGATGCGCTCGGTGGCGCGCAGCGTCTTCAGCTCGGCCAGCGTGAAGTCCTCGGTGAACCAGCCGGTGAACTGCTGGCCGTCGACGGTCTTGGTGGTCTTGCGACCGGCGAACTCGGGGTGCGCGGCGACATCGGTGGTGCCGGTGATGTCGTTCTCGTGACGGCACACCAGGTGCCCGTCCTTGGTGGGCACCAGGTCCTGCTCGACGACATCGGCGCCGAGGTCGAGGGCGAGCTGGTACGAGCCGAGGGTGTGCTCGGGGCGGTAGCCGCTCGCACCGCGGTGGCCGATGACGGTGGGCACCGGCAGCCGGTGGCGGCCGCTCGTGCCGCGCGCCGCCGGAGCGGCGCCGGCCTCGGCAGTGCCCGCCCCGCCGAGCACGGCACCGCCCGCACCGAGCACCGCCGCGCCGAGCAGCGCCCTGCGTCCCGTGGTGCCCCGCTGCCGTTCCTGGCCGGATCCCTGCGTCGCCATCGGCGTCTCCCCTCGTTCGGTGCCCGTCGCCGGGCCTCGACCTGTCAAATCGAGACAGATCGTAGGTGGACCCGGGTGAAGGGCGGGAGGCTCGCGGCGGAACTCGAAGGTGCTGTCCGGTGTCCTCGGGGCGGCGGTCCAACGCCCGGCAGGCACCCGGGAGTTGGCCAGGTCCGGGCGTTCGCGCTGGTGAGGGTGCCCGTATCCGGCCCCGGCGGTGGCACCCGAACAGGCGCGGCCGGGCGTGCGGGCGCGAGCGCCCGGTGTGCGTCCGGACCCCGCCGACGAGTAATGTCCTCACCTGCACGGACTTCACCGTCGTTCCTTTGCTCCGGAGGGTCAGTTGTCCCGTTTCGCGCTCATCAAGGCGGTCTTCGGACCGGTCATGCGCCTGATGTTCCGCACGCGGGTGGAGGGCGCGGAGCACATTCCCGGTGACGGTCCGGTGATTCTGGCGGGCAATCACCTCACCTTCATCGACTCGATCGTGCTGCCGCTGGTCTGCGAGCGTCAGGTCTTCTTCATCGGCAAGGACGAGTACGTCACCGGCAAGGGCCTCAAGGGCCGCGTGATGGCCTGGTTCTTCACCGGCGTCGGCATGATCCCGGTGGACCGGGACAGCGCCAACGGCGGTGTCGCGGCGCTGATGACCGGCCGCCGCGTCCTGGAGGAGGGCCGGATCTTCGGCATCTACCCCGAGGGCACCCGCTCCCCCGACGGCCGCCTGTACCGCGGCCGTACCGGCATCGCCCGGCTGACCCTGATGACCGGTGCCCCGGTGGTCCCGTTCGCCATGATCGGCACCGACAAGCTCCAGCCCGGCGGCGCGGGCCTGCCCCGCCCCGGCAAGGTCACCGTCCGCTTCGGCGAGCCGATGGAGTTCTCCCGCTACGAGGGCATGGACCGCGACCGCTACGTCCTGCGCGCGGTGACCGACTCGGTGATGGCCGAGGTCATGCGGCTGTCCGGCCAGGAGTACGTGGACATGTACGCCACCAAGGCGAAGGCCGCCTGAGACACGGCGGCTGCCGGGGACACGACGGCAACGCGAAGGGGCGGGCACCGGGTGCCCGCCCCTTCGCGTTGCCCCCGCGTCCGCCCGCGCGCCCGGCGCGGCACTCCTCGTCGGCTGGCACCCGGCGGGCGGCAGGGGGAGCCTGGAGGTACAGGCCCCGCCCACCAGCGAGGAGGAGTCGCGTGCCGCTCGGCGACGACCACGGGGGTGCGGTGGGCCCGCATGCCGATCCCCGTCTCCTGGGCCGGGTGCTGCGCGATGCGGCCGCGGGGGTGTACGCACTCGACGGCTCGGGGGCGATCGTCGCCGTCAATCCGCGCGCCGAGGAACTGCTCGGCCGAGGGGCCGGGGAACTGGTCGGGCACGACGCGCACGACCTCCTGCACCGCACCGTGGACGGCAATCCGATCCAGCGGTCCACCTGCCGACTCCTGGAGGCCTTCCTCGGCGGGCAGACCTGGTTCTCGGCGCCCGAGTGGTTCGAGCGCGGCGACGGTTCACTGCTGACCGCCAGCTGTCTGACCGTCCCACTGGACGTGGGCGGGACGACCGGCGGCGCGGTGATCTTCCTCGACGCCCCCGTGCCGGCAGCGGGGCGGGAGCCCACCGCGGACGCCGAGGTCAAGGACCGTCTCGCCCTGGTCGCGGAGTCCACCACCGTGCTCAGCTTCTCCCTGGACCCGGACACCGCGCTGCGCAGCCTGGTCCGGCTGATGGTCCCCCGCCTGGCCGACTGGGCGGTGGTGGATCTGATCGCGGAGTCCGGGCAGGTGCGGCGGGTGGCCGTGGTGCGCTACCACCACGGCCGCTATGTCGACATGGACGAGTTCTCGGGACCGCTGCCGCCGGTCGGAGACGACTCGCGGATCCCGCTGGCGCGGGTGCTGCGCGGCGGCGCGCCGGTCGTGGTCGTCCAGGACGAGGAGTACGACGAGTCCCAACTCGCCGCACGGCAGCGCGAGTTCTTCGAGGCGGTCGGAATGCGCTCGGCGGTCATCGCCCCGTTGCGCGCCCTCGGCGGCGTGCAGGGCAGGGTGATCGGCGCCCTCACCGTCGGCCGCACCGACCTGGCCCGGCCCTACGGCGCCTCGGAGCTCTCGCTCGTCGACGACATCGCCCGCCGGGCCGGGCTCGCGGTGGACAACGCCCAGCTCTACGAGGGCCAGCGGCGGGTGGCCGAGAACATGCAGCGCCATCTGCTGCCGCCGATGCCGAAGATCCTCGGCCTGGAGACCTGTGCCCGCTACGCGCCCGCCGCGCACGCCTCCAAGGTGGGTGGCGACTGGTACGACGCCTTCCCGCTGCCGGACGGCTCGGTAGCGATGGTCATCGGCGACGTGGTCGGGCACGACCTGGCGGCGGCCGCCCATATGTCGCAGGTACGGAACATGCTGCGGGCCTTCGCCTGGCACGAGGGGCTGTCCCCGAGCGCCGCCGTGGACCGCCTGGACAGCGCGCTCGCGCACATCAGCGACGCCCCGATGGCGACCCTGGTACTTGCCAGACTCGAAGGCCCGGAGGGCGGTCCCTGGCAGCTTCGCTGGACCAATGCCGGGCATCCGCCGCCGCTGGTGGTACGGCACGACGGCCGCACCGCGCTCCTGGAGGGCGGCGAGGGCGTCCTGCTCGGCACCGACATGCCGATGTCCCGTACCGACGCGGTCACCGCGCTGCCGCCCCTGTCGACCGTGGTGCTGTACACCGACGGCCTGATCGAGACCCGCAGCGGCTCGCTCGACGACGGTCTGCGACGGCTCAGCGAGCACGCCTCCGCGCTCGCCGAACAGCCGCTGGAGATCTTCTGCGACCGCCTGCTCGAACAGTCCCGGCCGACCGACAACCAGGACGACATCGCCCTGATCGCCCTGCGGCCGCGCCCCGTACCGGGTACGGGACCCGGCCGCGCGAAGCAGCGCCGGGCGGGCTGAGCCTCGGCCTGCCGCCTGTTGCCTCTCGGCTCCTGGCTCCCGGCATTCGGCTCGCCGCCTCAGCGCGACGGCTCAGCCCGACGGCTCAGCTCTTCGCCTCGGCCCAGTTCCGCTGGACGGTGAGGTCCTGCTTCACCTCGGCGAGCTGGACGGCGACCGCCGACGGGCTGGTGCCGCCGCGGCCGTCGCGGGAGGCGAGGGCGCCGGGCACATTGAGGACACCGCGCACCTCGGGGGTCAGATGCGGGGAGATGCGCGCGAACTGCTCGTCGGTGAGCTGGTCCAGCTCGATCCCGGCGGCCTCGCACTCCTTGACGCACTCGCCCGCGACCTCGTGCGCGACGCGGAACGGCACGCCCTGCTTGACCAGCCACTCGGCGATGTCGGTGGCGAGCGAGAAACCGGCGGGCGCCAGCTCCTCCATACGCGCGGCGTTGACGGTGAGGGTGGCCATCATCCCGGTGAACGCCGGGAGCAGGACCTCCAGTTGGTCGCAGGAGTCGAAGACGGGCTCCTTGTCCTCCTGAAGGTCACGGTTGTACGCGAGCGGCAGCGCCTTGAGGGTGGCGAGCAGCCCGGTCAGGTTGCCGATCAGGCGGCCGGACTTGCCGCGCGCGAGCTCGGCGATGTCCGGGTTCTTCTTCTGCGGCATGATCGACGAGCCGGTGGAGAAGGCGTCGTGGAGGGTGACGAAGGAGAACTCCTTCGTGTTCCAGATGATGATCTCCTCGGCGATCCGGGAGAGGTTCACCCCGATCATCGCCGTGACGAAGGCGAACTCCGCGACGAAGTCACGCGAGGCGGTGCCGTCGATGGAGTTGGCGGCCGAGCCGTTCTCGAAGCCGAGGTCCGCGGCGACGGCCTGCGGGTCGAGCCCGAGCGAGGACCCGGCGAGCGCCCCGGAGCCGTACGGGGAGACGGCGGTACGGGCGTCCCACTGCCGCAGCCGCTCGGCGTCCCGGGACAGCGACTGCACATGGGCGAGCATGTGGTGCGCGAAGAGCACGGGCTGGGCGTGCTGGAGGTGGGTACGGCCCGGCATCGCCACCGCGGGGTGCGCCTCGGCGAGGCCGACCAAGGCCTCCTGGAGGTCGGTGAGCAGGCCGCCGATGATCCGCGCGTGGTCGCGCAGGTACATCCGGAAGAGCGTGGCCACCTGGTCGTTGCGGGAGCGTCCGGCGCGGAGCTTGCCGCCGAGGTCGGGGCCGAGGCGCTCCAGGAGACCGCGTTCCAGGGCGGTGTGGACGTCCTCGTCGGCGACGGTGCCGGTGAAGGAGCCGTCCGCGACATCGGCCTCCAGCCGGTCGAGACCGGCCAGCATCCGGGTCAGCTCGTCCTCGGTGAGCAGGCCCGCCTTGTGCAGGACACGGGCGTGCGCGCGCGAACCCGCGATGTCGTACGGGGCCAGGCGCCAGTCGAAGTGCACCGAGGCGGAGAGCTGTGCCAGGGCCTCGGCGGGACCGTCGGCGAACCGGCCGCCCCAGAGCCGTACGTCACCGCTGTTGCTGCTCACGTCGCTACTGCTTTCGTTCGAGGTCTGCTGTGGAGAGAACCGCTCAACTGCTCAACTGCTCGCGTCGCACGGCCGTTTCCCGAGGGGCCACGGCCGGATGTGCGACCGCCTCCCCGGTCGTGGACCAGGGAGGCGGTTCAGGCTAGGGCCTGTCCGGCGGATTTTCGTGGAATAGCTCGCGGCGTCTGGTGCGTGCTCTCGGCGTGCGCCCGGATCACCCTCGTACTGGACGTACTCGGGTGGTTCGGGCGTGCGGCGAGAGTGCGTGCCAGGCGTCGCGGGCCCGCGAAGATCCGCCGGACAGGCCCTGGTGCGCCGCGGCCTCAGCCGAGGTCACGCTTGGCCGCGATCTTCGAGGAGAGTCCGAAGATGTCGATGAAGCCCTGGGCCTTGGACTGGTCGAAGGTGTCGCCCGAGTCGTAGGTGGCCAGGTTGAAGTCGTACAGGGACTGCTCGGAGCGTCGTCCGGTGACGACCGCGCGGCCGCCCTGGAAGGTCATCCGGATGTCGCCGCTGACGTGCTGGTTGGCCTCGTTGATGAAGCCGTCCAGGGCGCGCTTGAGCGGGGAGAACCACAGGCCGTCGTAGACGAGTTCGCCCCAGCGCTGCTCGACCTGCCGCTTGTAGCGGGCGAGTTCGCGCTCGACGGTGACGTTCTCCAGCTCCTGGTGGGCGGTGATCAGCGCGATGGCGCCGGGCGCCTCGTAGACCTCGCGGGACTTGATGCCGACGAGACGGTCCTCGACCATGTCGATCCGGCCGATGCCCTGGGCCCCGGCCCGCTCGTTGAGCTGCTGGATCGCCTGGAGGACGGTCACGGGCTTGCCGTCGATCGCGACCGGCACACCCTCCTTGAAGGTGAGGACGACCTCGTCGGCCTCGCGGGCGGCGGCGGGGTTCTGCGTGTACTCGTAGATGTCCTCGATCGGCGCGTTCCAGATGTCCTCCAGGAACCCGGTCTCGACGGCACGGCCGAAGACGTTCTGGTCGATGGAGTACGGGGACTTCTTGGTGGTCGCGATCGGGAGCCGCTTCTCCTCGCAGAAGGCGATCGCCTTGTCCCGGGTCATGGCGTAGTCACGGACCGGGGCGATGCACTTGAGGTCGGGGCCCAGCGCCTGGATACCGGCCTCGAAGCGGACCTGGTCGTTGCCCTTGCCGGTGCAGCCGTGCGCGACGATCCCGGCGCCGTGCTTGTGGGCGGCGGCCACCAGGTGCTTGACGATGGTGGGCCGCGAGAGGGCGGAGACCAGCGGGTAGCGGTCCATGTAGAGGGCGTTGGCCTTGATCGCCGGGAGGCAGTACTCCTCGGCGAACTCGTCCTTGGCGTCCGCGACCTCGGCCTCGACGGCACCGCAGGCGAGCGCGCGCTTGCGGATGACGTCCAGGTCCTCGCCGCCCTGGCCGACGTCCACGGCAACGGCGATGACCTCGGCGCCCGTCTCCTCGGCGATCCAGCCGATGGCGACGGAGGTGTCCAGGCCGCCCGAGTAGGCGAGTACGACGCGCTCGGTCACGGGTTTCTCCTCACAGTGCATTCGCTGACATGCATGAGTATGCATTGCTCTGCATGATTCGTCAACGCGAGGGTCGTGAGCAGGGCGCGTCGGCCTCGGCGCCCGCCCCGCGCCCCGCGCCGACCGCGGAGAATCCGGGACAAAATCCGGGACGAACAGCAACGCCCGGGAAGGGAGTCCGAGCCGTGATTCAGCCCCCGGTGAGCAGCTCCGCGAGCACGGTCAGATGGCTCCCGTCCAGTTCCTTCGTCGCGGTGAGCAGGAGTACGGGCCCTTCCTCCAGGTACCCGGCGAGCCGGTCCAGGGCCTCTGCTCCCGGTCCTTCGGCCAGCTCGGCCCGGTAGCGCTCGGCGAACTCCTCGTAGCGCGCCTCCCGGTGGCCGTACCAGGTACGCAGGTCGCCGGACGGCGCCACGTCGCGCAGCCAGAGGTCGAGCTCGGCCTTCTCCTTGGAGACGCCGCGGGGCCAGAGCCGGTCGACGAGAATGCGGGCGCCCTGCCCGGATTCCACGGGGTCGTAGATGCGTCCCAGGTGCAGCGTCCCGGCTGCGTCCGCGCTGTCTGCCATGAGCCCATCGTCACCCCAGGCGGCGGCGTCCGCGCCCCGGCGATCTCGCGCGGCGGGCAGGGGCGAATAATCGGCCACATGGGTAAAACACACGCACGCATAGACGGCCGGCTGCGCGAGTTCATCGAGGCGCAGCCGATGTTCTTCACGGCCACCGCCCCGCTCGCCGGGGACGGGACGATCAACCTCTCGCCCAAGGGCCTCACGGGCTCGTTCGTCGTACTCGACGAACTGACCGTGGCCTACCTCGACTTCGCCGGAAGCAACGCCGAGACCATCGCGCACCTTCGTGAGAACGGCCGCATCACGCTGATGTGGTGCGCGTTCCAGGGGCCGCCGAACATCGTGCGGGTGCACGGCCGCGGCGAGCCCGTGTTCCGCGACGACCCGCGCTTCGACGCTCTCCTCGCGCGGTTCCCGGACATCGACCCCGAGCCGCACGGGCTGCGCGCGATCATCGTCGTCGGCGCGGAACTCATCCGGGACACCTGCGGCTACGCCGTCCCGTTCATGGCGTACGAGGAGGACCGCGACCTGCACGCCAAGCGCTTCGCGCGGGAGGACGACGCCTCGCTGAGCGCCTACTTCGCGAAGAAGGAGTACATCGCGACGAGCATGGACGGCCTGCCGGGGCTGCCGTTGCCGCTGCCGCCCCGTAGCGTCTGACCATGCGCAAGCCCCCGGGCCGCGTCCGCGCCGCCCTGCTCGTCCTCGCCGCCGCCGTCCCCCTGGTGGCCGCCGCACCGTCCCGTCCCGCCGAGCCGCCCCGGCACGCCGAGCCGCTGCCGGACCGGATGGCCGACACCGGTGGCGGCAGCCAGCTCATCACGGCGGTGGCCGGGCACACCCGGGCCACCCACGGCGTGCTGACCTGGTGGGAGCGGCAGCGCGGCAGCTGGCGCGCGGTGGGCTCGGCGCCCGCGCGGTTCGGCGCGAACGGGCTGGTCGAGGGCGTCCGGCGCCGCCAGGGGACGAGCACCACACCGGCCGGGCTGTATCCGCTGCCGTTCGCCTTCGGCATCCGGCCCGCGCCGGTCGGCACCCGGCTCCCCCACCGGCGGGTGCGGCCGGACTCCTGGTGGTGCGAGGATCCCCGCTCGGCGGCGTACAACCGGATGACCCGGCCACTGCCCGCCGACTGCCGGGCGAGCGAGTCGGAGCGCCTGGCGGACTACGACCCGCAGTACGCGTACGCCCTCGTGGTCGGCTTCAACTACGAGCGGCCGGTGCGCGGCCGCGGCGCGGGGATCTTCGTGCACGTCAACGGCCGCGGGGCGACGGCAGGTTGTGTCTCCGTACCGCGCGAGACGATGGTGCGTCTGCTGCGGTGGGCCCGGCCGGAGCGCCGCCCGCATCTCGCCGTCGGCACCCGGTCCGGGCCCACCGCCGTCACCCGCTACTGAGCGAACCCGCCCGGGCCCGGCGGCTCGCTCGCGGTCCGCCGACAGCGCGCCGACGGTCCACCGGCGGGACGCTCAGTCGGCGGCCAGGGCCGTCCGCGACGAGGCCAGCGCCTCCCTGGCCGCGGCCAGTGCCTTTTCGCGGTCCGCCGGGACGAGCCCGATACGGGTGCGCCGGTCGAGCAGGTCCCCCTCGTCGAGGGCGCCTTCGTGGCGTACGGCGAACCGCAGTTCGGCGCCCGTGACCCCGGCGGCGACCGGTTCCAGGAGCGCCGGGTCGCCCTCGGCCTCGGCGAGCACCGCGGCGGCCTCGCTGCCGTAGCGGGCGACGAAGCGGGCCGGGAGCCCGGCGTCGCGGGGTACCGGACCGGCTCCGACCAGGGGCAGGTCCCGGGTGCGGCAGGGTCCGGTGTGCAGTCCGGCCCGGGCGGTCGCCGCGTCCACCGCGTCCTCTGCCATCGCCCGGTAGGTGGTCAGCTTGCCGCCGACCGCGGTGATCACGCCGTTCGGAGCGGTCAGTACGGCATGGCGGCGGGACAGGTCGGCGCTGCGGCCGGTACCGGAGTCGAGCAGCGGGCGCAGTCCGGCGAAGGTGCCGATGACGTCGGCACGGCTCAGCGGCACGGTGAGCACCCGCGAGAGGGTGGCGAGCAGGAACTCGACGTCCTCCTCCGGCGCCTCGGGCACCTCGGGTACGGGTCCGTCCAGGGGCTCGTCCGTCAGGCCCGCGTAGACCCGGCCGTCGGGCTGGGGCAGCGCGAACACGAAACGGTTGGTCTCGCCGGGCACCGGCACGGTGACGGCCGCCCGCGGGTTGCCGAGCCGTTCGGCCGGGAGCACGAGATGGGTACCGCGGCTGGGGCGCAGGCTCACGCCGGGCACCAGGCGGTCCGCCCACACCCCGGTGGCGTTGATGACGCAGCGGGCCCTGACCGTCAGTTCCGTACCGGTGAGTTCGTCGCGCAACAGGGCGCTGTCACCGTCGAGTTCGAGCGCGCCGCAGCGGGTCAGGATGTGCGCGCCCCGAGAAGCCGCGGTGCGCGCGAGCGCGGTGACGAGCCGGGCGTCGTCGACGAGCTGGCCGTCGTAGGAGAGCTGGCCGCCGCGCAGTCCCGTGGGGTCGAGTGCGGGGGCGAGGGCCAGGGTGAGCGCGGCCGGGATGCGGCGCGAGGCGGGCAGCGTGCCGGCGCCGACCCGGGCGCTCAGGCGCAGGGCGTCCCCGGCGAGAAATCCGGCACGGGTCACCCGGGCCTGGAGGCGGGTGACCGAGCGGTGCAGGGGCAGCACCATCGGCATGGCGCGGACCAGGTGCGGGGCGGTGCGGCCCATCAGGATGCCGCGCTCGCGGGCGCTCTCGTAGGCGACGCCGAGCTCGCCCGAGGCGAGGTAGCGCAGTCCGCCGTGCACCAGCTTGGAGCTGAAACGGCTGGTGCCGAAGGCCAGGTCGTGGCGTTCGGCGAGGACGACGCTCAGTCCGCGCGAGGCGGCGTCCAGGGCTATGCCGGTACCGGTGACGCCGCCGCCGACGACCAGTACGTCCACGGTCGGGCCGGTGCCGAGCAGTTCCAGGGAGCGGGCGCGGCGCGCGGCGTCGAGGGAGGCGGAGCGGTGGGCGCGAAGGTCGGTCATCAGGCGGTCTCCCGGTTGTTCAGGTAGCCGTCGAGCAGGTGGGCCAGCGAGGCGAGCAGCCGCTCCTCGCTCAGGGTGTCCTCGACCAGGCGGCGCGAGGAGGTGATCGACTGCACCGTGAGGAGCACGATGCGGGAGAGCTCCTCGATGTCGCCGGGGCGCACCGAGCCGTCCCGCTGGCCCTCGGCGATCTGGGCGCGGAGCAGGTCGAGCGCGGCGAGCTGGCTGGAGCCGAGCCGGTGGAAGACGTAGGTGGCAAGCAGGTCCGCCTCGCTGTCGATGAACCGCGTGAACATCGAGTGGTGCCAGACGGCGCCGACCGTGCCGGTGCAGCCGTGGACGATCCGGGCCAGCGCGGTGGCCTCCGTGGCCTCGGCCACCGAGGCGGCGAAGACGGCGCGCAGCTCGCGCGTGAGCAGATCGGCGACCAGCGAGGAGATGTCGGGCCAGTAGCGGTAGACGGTGGGCCTGCTGACCTTGGCCCTGCGCGCCACGTCGGTCAGGGTCGTGCGGCGCACCCCGAAGGCCTCCACGCACTCGCGCGCGGCATCCAGGATGTCGTCCTCACTTTTACGCATTGGCGTCATGTGTAAGACTGTACTGCATGAAGCGACCCACTCAGCACGTGCCCGAGATGGCCTGGAACGCCTGGGGCGATCCGGCCGCCGCGCAGGAACTCGACGCGGCCACCCGGCAGTTGATCGTCGAGACCCTCGGGATCAGCAGCGCCGCCCCCGCCCGCGTAACGGAGGCGGCGCTCGCCCTGCGGCCCAGCGCGCTGCCGGGCAAGGCGCTCACGGCGCTCGCCGAGGTGGTCGGCGTGGAGCACGTGCACACCGACGAGCCCACGCGCCTGCGGCACACCGGCGGCAAGAGCACCCCGGACCTGCTGCGCCGCCGGGCCGGCGAGGTGGCCGAGGCTCCCGACGCCGTACTCACCCCCGCCGGGCACGACGAGGTGCAGGGCATCCTCGACGTCTGCGCGCAGCACGGCATCGCGGTCGTACCGTTCGGCGGCGGCACCAGCGTGGTGGGCGGGGTCGAGCCCTTCCGGGGCGACTTCCCGGCCGTGATCAGCCTGGATCTGCGGCGCCTCGACGCGCTCCTCGCCCTCGACGAGGAGTCCGGCACGGCCACGCTCGAGGCGGGTCTGCGCACCCCGGAGGCGGAGGAGCTGCTCGGCGCCGAGGGCCACACGCTCGGTCACTTCCCGCAGAGCTTCGAGTTCGCCTCCATCGGCGGATATGCGGCCACCCGCTCCTCGGGACAGTTCTCGGCGGGCTACGGCCGCTTCGACGCGATGGTCACGGCCCTGAAGGTGGCCACCCCGCGCGGCACCGTCACCCTCGACCGCGGCCCCGCCACCGCCGCGGGACCCGACCTGCGCCAGCTCTTCCTCGGCTCCGAGGGCGTGTTCGGCGTGATCACCGAGGTCACCGTACGCGTGCGCCGCGTCCCCGAGAGCCGGGTCGAGGAGTCCTGGGCGTTCCCCACGTTCGCGGCGGGCACCGCGGCGGTACGCGAGCTGGCCCAGGCTGGCGGGCTCCCCACGGCGATCCGCATCTCCGACGAGACGGAGACCTTCATCAACGCGGCCATCGCGGGCGGCCAGGCCCCCGAGGGCTGTCAGAGCGTCGTGCACTTCGAGGGGAGTGCCGCCCAGGTCGAGCGGCGGCGGTCCGAGGTGGCCGAGGTCCTCGAACGCCACGGCGCGCGCCGGATCGCCTCCGAGAGCGCCCAGACCTGGCGCCGCTCCCGGTTCACCGCTCCCTACCTGCGCGACTCCCTGCTCGACGCGGGTGTGCTCGCGGAGACCCTGGAGACCGTCACCTCCTGGTCCGGCCTGCACGAGCTGCGCGAGTCGGTGACCCGCGCGCTCACCGAGAACCTGCCCCAGGAGAGCGGCAGCCCGGTGGTGTACTGCCACCTCTCGCACGCCTACCACTCCGGCGCCTCGCTCTACTTCACGGTCGCCGCCGACGCGACGGACGACCCGCAGGGCCGCTGGGCGGTGGCCAAGCGCGCCGCGAGCGACGCGATCGCCGCGGCGGGCGGCTCGATCACCCACCACCACGCCGTCGGTATGGACCACCGGCCGTGGATGGAGGCGGAGATCGGCCCGCTGGGCGTGGAGGTCCTCGCCGCCGTCAAGCGCACCCTGGACCCGTCCGGGATCCTCAACCCCGGCAAGCTGATCCCGGAAGACGTATGACGGGCCGGGTCGTACTCCTGGTCAACCCGGCGTCCGCGAAAGGGAGTTCGGCGGCGATCGCGGACCGGGCGGCGGAGCTGCTGCGGGCCGCGGGCCACCAGACGCACCTGATCTCGGGCACCGACGCCCAGGACTCGCTGGCCCAGGCCCACAAGGAGGTCGCCGCGGGCGCGAAGGTGCTCGCGGCGGTCGGCGGGGACGGCACCGTGCATCTGGGCACCCAGGCGGTGGCGGGCACCGGTGTGCCGCTCGCGGTGATCCCGGCGGGCACCGGCAACGACTTCGCCCGGATGCTGGGCATCCCGCGCGGCGACACGGCGGCCGCCGCCCGGCTGATCACCGACGGCGTCCCGCGCACGCTCGACCTGGCCCGGTGCGGCGACACCTGGTACGCCACCGTGCTCACCTCCGGCTTCGACGCCGCCGTGAGCCATCGCGTCAACACCCTGCGCTGGCCGCGCGGCCGGGCCCGCTATCAACTCGCCATCGGCATCGAGGCGTTCAGGCTGCGCCCGGTGCCCTTCCGGATCCGGGTGGACGGCGAGACGGTCGAGGAGGAGGCGACCCTGGTCGCGGTCGGCAACACCGCGTACTACGGGAGCGGTCTGAAGATCTGTCCGGGCGCCGTACCGGACGACGGTCTGCTCGACGTCACGCTGGTGCGCGCGGCCGGACGCCTCAAGTTGGCCCGGCTGCTCCCCCGCATGCGGCAGGGCACCCATGTGTCCGACCCGCTGGTGCGCACCTTCAGGGGCCGCGAGGTGGAGATCGGCGCCCCGGGCGCCTTCGCCTACGCGGACGGGGAGTTCATCGACGACCTGCCGCTCACGGTGACCTGCGTGCCGGGTGCCGTGAGCGTCCTGGTCCCCGCCGAGGGCTGAGTCCCCCGCCGCCCGGCCGAGTCCCCCTCTCGGCCTGGCGGCCGAGCCGTCCGCCGGGACCTCGCGGGCGCTCCCCGGGCCGTATGCCCCGGGGAGCGCTCGTACGCGGCGGCTCGACCGGCCCGCAAAACCGGCTTACGCCGCGAACGGCCCCGCCCGTGCAGGCACGTTCCGCCTCAGGCTGCCCGGGGTGATCGCTCAGTGGTGCCCGTTCTGGGCGAGCCGCAGCAGGTGTTCCGCCAGGGCCTTGCCGCCCGCCGGGTCCCGGCTGATGAGCATCAGGGTGTCGTCCCCGGCGATGGTGCCGAGGATGTCGTGCAGTTCCGCCTGGTCGATGGCGGAGGCGAGGAACTGGGCCGCGCCCGGGGGCGTGCGCAGCACGACGAGGTTCGCGGACGCCTCGGCCGAGATGAGCAGTTCGGCCGAGAGGCGCCGCATCCGCTCCTCCTTCGCCGACTCGCCGAGCGGGGCACGCGGGGTACGGAATCCGCCCTCGCTCGGCACCGCGTAGATGAGGTCGCCGTCGGTGTTGCGGATCTTCACCGCGTTCAGCTCGTCGAGGTCCCGGGAGAGCGTCGCCTGGGTGACGCTCAGCCCGTCGTCGGCGAGGAGTTTGGCCAACTGGCTCTGCGAGCGCACCGGTTGACGGTTGAGGATGTCCACGATCCTGCGGTGGCGTGCGGTACGGGTCTGCGGTACCGCGGGCCCCGCCTGGTCGTTGTCCTGCGGCTGGCTCATCGTCGCCTCAATCTCCGGATCGTCCTTCCCCGCTCGCCCGCAGGGCCCCGTCGAGGATGCCGACGAGCGCCCCGAGGAAGGCGTCGGCCTCGTCGTCGCGGAGGTTGAGCGGCGGCATCAGCCGTACGACATCGGGGGCGGGCGCGTTCACCAGGAAGCCGGCGTCCTGAGCCGCCTGCTGCACCTGCGGCGCCAGTGGCTCGGTGAGCACGATACCCAGGAGCAGGCCCGCGCCCCTGACGTGCGAGGCCAACGGATGCCCCAGCGACTCGATTCCGTCGCGCAGCCGCTCCCCGGCGCGCTTGACGTTCTCCAGCAGTCCCTCGGATTCGATGGCGTCGACAACGGCGAGTCCGGCCGCGCAGGAGACCGGATTGCCACCGAAGGTCGAACCGTGCTGCCCGGGATTCAGCAGCTCGGCGGTCGCACCGAAGGCGACCGTCGCGCCGAGCGGCAGCCCGCCGCCGAGTCCCTTGGCGAGCGTGACCACGTCCGGTTCGATGCCCTGCGCCTGACCGGCGAGCCAGTGCCCGGTACGGCCGATACCGGTCTGCACCTCGTCGAGCACGAGCAGCGTTCCGGTGGCACGGGTGATCTCGCGGGCCGCTGCCAGATAGCCGGGCGGCGGCACCACGACACCGTTCTCGCCCTGTATCGGCTCCACGACGAACAGCGCGGTCTCCTCGGTGACCGCCGCCCGCAGCGCGTCGACGTCCCCGTACGGGACATGGGTGACGCTGCCCGGCAGCGGGCCGAAGCCCTGCTGCTTGGCGGGCTGACCGGTCAGGGCGAGGGCGCCCATGGTCCGGCCGTGGAAGCCGCCCTCGGTGGAGACCATGTGCGGGCGGCCGGTGAGCCGGCCGATCTTGAACGCCGCCTCGACGGCCTCCGCGCCGGAGTTGGCGAAGTACACCCTGCCCTGGCGCCCGAAGGCGGCGAGCAGCTTCTCGGCGAGGGCGACCGGCGGCTCGGCGACGAACAGGTTGGAGACATGGCCGAGCGTGGCGATCTGGTCGGAGACGGCGCGGACCACGCCGGGATGGGCGTGCCCGAGCGCGTTCACCGCGATACCGCCGACGAAGTCCAGGTACGCGCGTCCGTCGGCGTCCCAGACCCTGGCGCCCTCGCCGCGCACCAACGACAGCTTAGGAGTGCCGTAGTTGTTCATCAGCGCGCCCTGCCAGCGCGTGGTCAGTTCCTGGTTGCCGCTCACGGCGTCTTGCCTCCGGTCGCCTCGGGCGGGTCCGGCACGACCATGGTGCCGATTCCCTCGTCGGTGAAGATCTCCAGCAGGATCGAGTGCTGTACGCGCCCGTCGATCACCCGGGCCGTGGTCACCCCGCCGCGCACCGCGTGCAGACAGCCCTCCATCTTCGGCACCATGCCGCTGGCCAACTCGGGCAGCAGCGCCTCCAGTTCGGAAGCGGTCAGACGGCTTATCACCTCGTCGCTGTGCGGCCAGTCCTCGTACAGGCCCTCGACGTCGGTGAGCACCATCAGGGTCTCGGCGCGCAGGGCCGCGGCGAGCGCCGCGGCGGCGGTGTCCGCGTTGACGTTGTAGATGTGGCCGTCGTCCTCGGCACGGGCGATGGAGGAGACGACCGGGATACGGCCGTCGTCGAGCAGTGCCTCGATGGCCCCGGTGTCGATCCGGGTGATCTCGCCGACCCGGCCGATGTCGACCAACTCGCCGTCGATCTGCGGCTGGTGCTTGACGGCGGTGATGGTGTGCGCGTCCTCGCCGGTGAGCCCGACCGCGTGCGGCCCGTGCTGGTTGAGCAGCCCGACCAGCTCGCGCTGCACCTGCCCGGCGAGCACCATCCGTACGACGTCCATCGCCTCGGGCGTGGTGACCCTCAGCCCGGCCTTGAACTCGCTGACCAGGCCCTGTTTGTCGAGCTGGGCACTGATCTGCGGGCCGCCGCCGTGCACCACGACGGGACGCAGTCCGGCGTGCCGCAGGAACACCACGTCCTGGGCGAAGGCGGCCTTGAGCTCGTCGTTGACCATGGCGTTGCCGCCGAACTTGATCACGACGGTCTTGCCGTGGTGCCGGGTCAGCCAGGGCAGCGCCTCGATCAGGATCTCGGCCTTGGGCAGTGCGGTGTGCTTGCGCGGGGATCCCCCCGGCCGGGTGCTGGGAGTGCTCATGAGGAGTACGCGCTGTTCTCGTGGACGTAGTCGGCGGTCAGGTCGTTGGTCCAGATGGTGGCGGCGGCCGAGCCCGCGGCGAGGTCGGCGGTGACGACGACCTCCCGGTAGCGCATGTCGACCAGCTCGCGGTCCTCGCCGACGCTGCCGTTCCGGCACACCCAGACGCCGTTGATGGCGACGTTCAGCCGGTCCGGTTCGAAGGTGGCGGAGGTGGTGCCGATGGCGGAGAGCACCCGCCCCCAGTTCGGGTCCTCGCCGTGGATCGCGCACTTCAGGAGGTTGTTACGGGCGATGGAACGGCCGACCTCGACCGCCTCGTCCTCGCCGGCCGCGTTGATCACGTCGACCCGGATGTCCTTGCTCGCGCCCTCGGCGTCACCGATGAGCTGCCGTCCGAGGTCGTCACAGACGGCGCGTACGGCCTCGGCGAACTCCGCGTACGCGGGGGCGATCCCGCTGGCGCCGGAGGCGAGCAGCAGCACGGTGTCGTTGGTGGACATACAGCCGTCGGAGTCGACCCGGTCGAAGGTGGTGCGGGTCGCCGCGCGCAGCGCCCGGTCGAGCTCGGCCGACTCCACGTCCGCGTCGGTGGTGAGCACCACCAGCATGGTGGCCAGGCCGGGGGCGAGCATGCCCGCGCCCTTGGCCATGCCGCCGACGGTCCAGCCCGCCCCCTCGGCGACGGCCGTCTTGTGCACCGTGTCGGTGGTCTTGATGGCGATGGCCGCCTTCTCGCCGCCGTGCGCGGACAGTTCGGCGGCCGCCTTGTCCACGCCGGGCAGCAGCCGGTCCATCGGCAGCGTGACACCGATCAGGCCGGTGGAGGCGACGGCCACCTCGGCCGCGTCGACCTTCAGCGCCTCGGCCACCTTCTCCGCGGTGGCGTGCGTGTCCTGGAAGCCCTTGGGTCCCGTACAGGCGTTGGCGCCACCGGAGTTGAGGACCACCGCGGCGAGGGCGCCGCCCTTGAGCACCTGCTCGGACCAGAGCACCGGCGCGGCCTTCACACGGTTGCTGGTGAAGACGCCCGCGGCGGCCCGTCGTGGCCCGTTGTTGACGACGAGGGCGAGGTCGGGATTGCCGTTCTCCTTGATTCCGGCCGCGATACCCGCGGCCGTGAATCCCTGTGCTGCCGTGACGCTCACTGCGTTCTCCTTGCTGAGCCCGCCGGATCGGGCCGCGACGGGCGGGCGGCCGGGTGCTGGTCTTGCGAGTGGGGGTGGGCCGTTCCTACGGGTTGAGGTGGGCCGTTCTCATCTGACGGGGGACGGTCACCGGCTCAGGGCGCGAGCCCGGTGAGCGGCAGACCGAGTCGCTCGGGCAGGCCGAGGGCGAGGTTCATGCTCTGCAGGGCGCCGCCCGCGGTGCCCTTGGCCAGGTTGTCGATGGCGGCGATGGCGAGGATCCGTCCGGCCGCGGTGTCGTGGGCGACCTGGATCTGCACGGCGTTGGAGCCGTACACCGAGGCGGTGGCCGGCCACTGCCCCTCGGGCAGCAGGTGCACGAAGGGTTCGTCGGCGAAGGCCTTCTCGTACGCGGTCCGCAGCGCCTGCGCGTCCACTCCCGCGACGGCCTTGGCCGAACAGGTGGCGAGGATGCCGCGCGGCATCGGCGCCAGCGTCGGCGTGAAGGACACCGAGACCGGCTCGCCCGCGACGGCACTGAGGTTCTGGATCATCTCCGGAGTGTGCCGGTGCACTCCCCCGACTCCGTACGGCGACATGGACCCCATCACCTCGGAGCCGAGCAGATGCGGCTTGGCCGCCTTGCCCGCGCCGGAGGTGCCGGAAGCGGCGACGATCACGGCCTCCGGCTCGGCGAGCCCCGCGGCGTAGGCCGGGAACAGAGCGAGGGACACGGCGGTCGGGTAGCACCCCGGCACCGCGATCCGCTTCGTCCCCGCGAGCGCCTCCCGCCCCCCGGGCAGCTCCGGCAGCCCGTACGGCCAGGTCCCCGCGTGCGGCGACCCGTAGAACCGCTCCCAGTCACCGGCGTCACGCAGCCGGAAGTCGGCCCCCATGTCGACCACGAGCACCTCGGGCCCGAGCTGCTCGGCAACCGCCGCCGACTGCCCGTGCGGCAGAGCGAGGAAGACCACGTCGTGCCCCGCCAGGACCTCGGGCGTGGTCGCCTCAAGGACGCGCTCGGCCAACGGCACCAGATGCGGCTGCAGCGCACCGAGCCGCTGCCCGGCGTTGGAGTTCCCGGTCAGCGCACCGATCTCGACCTCGGGGTGGCCCACGAGCAGGCGCAGCAGCTCACCGCCCGCGTATCCGCTCGCTCCGGCGACTGCGACTCGTATGGTCATGATGCCTCCTCCATGGGGCATGACTATACGTTTCCATGCACGTTTATGCAATGGGGTGATGGGGGCCGGAGCCGGGGCCGCGCCGCTGTGACCGAGCGTTTCAGTCGGCCCCTGAGCGTTGTCCTTGGCCCGGCCGAGCGTGACGGCCCGCCCGGGCCGTTCGCGGGTGGCGCTCCGCCGATCCGATCGGCTGCCGCGTCATGGGTTTTCTCGTTGCTTCACAGCGCGGCCGATGAGTTGGTGGCTCCCGGCCGGTCCAAGCTCGTGACACCCCAGGAAAGGACACCACCATGTCGGAGCTTCTCGTCGACTTCATCACCTCCCTCGACGGCCACGCATCGGGAGAGGGATGGCCCGGGTTCTGGGGCCTCGAGGGCCCGGAGTACCTCGCATGGCTCGGCGAGCAGCCCGAGGCCACCTACCTGATGGGAGCGAACACCTACCGTCTGATGTCGGGCTTCGCCGCAGGCGAGGTCCCGAATGGCCAAGACGAGTTCAGGCCCGAAGAAGAGGCGTCCGTCGACGAGCTCACGCAAGCGTCCAAGGTGGTGTTCTCCTCCTCACTCGAGGAGCCACTGACGTGGGCCAACTCCACGCTCGTCCGCGACGACGCCGTCGAGGCGGTCCGCGCCATGAAGTCGAGCGGCTCGGGGCTCCTCAGCACGATCGGCAGCCTCAGCCTGTGCCGGTCCCTGCTACGAGCCGGACTCGTCGACCGCTTCCGGGTCGTGATGTTCCCGGTGATCACCGGGGCCACGGGCGAGGAACGCATCTACGACGGCTATCCGGACGTTGCCCTCGAGATGATCGAGCACCGCACCTTCGACGGCCGCATCCAGCTGGTCGAGTACAAGCCCCGCGTGCTGGAGCACCCCCCGCTCGGCGCCCCTGCGTGACGTCGCCCCGTCGGCGCCGGTCTGGACGGCCGCCAGGCCGACGCCGACGGGTGCGGAGCAAGACCTGACAGGGGGCCTGTCAACGTCAAGGCGCCCGGTCCACCTGGCCCCGAGCCGTCGCAGGTCAGCCCATGCACGCCCTCCCAGGCCGTCGCATCCTAAGATCACCGCCATGGCACTGCGACCTGTTCAGGTGAACATCAAGGCTCTTGATCACTCGACGGTCGGCCGGTTCTGGGCGGAGGCGCTCGGCTGGAGCGCCTACAGCCCCGGCGTGACCACGTACGTCGGACCCCCTGGGGGCTTGGTCTGGCCGGACCCGGTCGCCGTCGGCATCAATGTCGTCCCCGTCCCGGAGGGCAAGACTGCGGCGAAGAACCGTATGCACCTCGATCTCGCCACCACCTCCGCGGCCCATCAGGCGGAGTTGGTCGCGCGCCTGCGCGCACTCGGTGCGACGCCCGTCGACGTAGGTCAGGGCGCCGTGCCGTGGACGGTCCTCGCCGACCCGAACACTCCGGTCTAGCAGTTCTGATCGTAGTGGGTGGTCAACGGCAGGAGAACGCCCCCGCCTCACGCCGTTGGAGGACGTTCGACGGGGGCGCGAGCCGACTCGCTGAGCTGTGTTGCTCGCCGTCGCTCAGCGAGCCGGGGACTACTCGGCGCGGATTACGCGCGCGTGGTCGGTGTATTCGCGACGGAACAGGTCGTGACCGGGGTTGCGCCCGGTGTGTCTCAGGGCCCAGTCCTGGGCGTCGTCGGGGTTGCCCTCTGGGCCGGAGGAAAGTCCGCATTCGTCGGCTGCACAGAACAGTTCGGCTGTGATGCCGTTCTCCGGGACGCGGTTGATGGTGTGCGCTACGTAGCGCAGGACGGTGCGGCTCATCCGAAGCTCTCAGCGGGCAGCGTGGGTTGCTCGGTGGCGTCGGTCTGGGGCTCGTTAGCGGTGTCGGGCAGGAGTGCGCCCAGTACCTTGCTCGCCGAGCCGACTCTGAGCGTCCCCAGGTCGACGTACGGGCACCCGGTACGGCTCACGCGTCCTGCGATCCTGCCTGCCTCATAGTCCGGCACGCCCGCTTTCTCGAACGCCTCACGCAGCTGGCTCGCCAGCTCGTCGGCCGCCCGCCGCGCTGCCTTGTACTGACCCATCGGGATGCCGTACTCAGCCACGACGACGCCCCTCGTGAGGGTGCGCACGCAACTCGACGTTGAGGTCAGACACCTTGGACATGTCGCCCCGTTCCCGTGCAGCGGCACGTTCGCTGACCAGTGCGCGGCACACGTGGCAACCGGATACAGGTCCGGGGTCCACGAGGGGTGGCATCGGCAAGTCGATGGGTGGGCCTGGATAGGTCATTGGGTTGGTCATGAGTCGCCCCTTGTGCGTCCGTGGTCGGTTGATCGTTCCGCTGGTCACCGGGACGTAGGAACCTCGTACGTTTCCCATTTTGGGACGTCCCGAGTCGGGTAGAACGTCCCTGTCAGGGCGCGGCAGTTGAAGGGATGCGGCCATGCAGAACGAGCGCTTACGCTCCGCCATGTCATCGGGAGGATGGACGCATGCCCGACTGGCCGAGGTCACTGGGGTCGATGCCAAGAGCGTGGAACGCTGGGTCAACCTGGGACGCACACCGAGGCGGGTAACGGCACATAAGGCCGCCGAGGCTCTGCGCGAGGACGTGCACGCGCTGTGGCCGTCGCTACGCCAACCGCGTCCCACGCGGGCTGTGAGCCCCGAACTCATCGCCGTGTACGACCATCGCGCCGACCTGCCTGTGTCCGTGTACGTGGACCTGTTCGCCGGGGCTCGGGAGCAAATCGACGTACTCGTTTACGCGGGGGTCTTCCTCCACGAGGCGTATCCAGGGCTCAACGACCTTTTGCGGGAGCGTGCCGGGGAAGGCTGTACTGTCCGGATCGCCGTGGGAGACGCCGAGAGCGAGAACGTCAAACAAAGGGGCAAGGAAGAGAAGTTCGGGCACGGCATCGAGTCCCGATGTCGTCTCGCCCTCATGCACTTTCGCCCCTTGCTCGGGGTGCCCGGTGTCGAACTGCGAACTCACGCGACGACCCTCTACAACAGCCTCTACCGCGCTGATGATCAAGTGCTGGTGAACGCACACGTGTGGGGTGTGAACGCCTACGGGGCACCGGTCTGGCATCTACGTCGCAACGGCAAGGGCGGCATGTTCGACACCTACGCGGACAGCTTCACTGCCGTGTGGGAGACCGCCAGAACCGTGGAAGGCTGAGCCGGTGGCACGAACCGAGTACTACGACGACCCCACCGCCCCAGAGCCCAACAGCCTGGTAGTAGCGGCTTCTGCTGTGGTGACGGATGACGCGGGCCGCATCCTGCTCCAGCGACGCCGGGATAACGACCTGTGGGCATTGCCTGGCGGCGGAATGGACATGGGCGACTCGTTGCCCGGTACGGCAGTCCGGGAGGTGAGGGAGGAGACGGGCCTGGACGTGGAAGTCACGGGGCTGGTCGGTACATACACCGACCCTCGGCACATCATCGCGTACAGCGACGGAGAAGTACGCCGACAGTTCAACGTGTGCTTCACGGCGCGCATCGTGGGTGGGACATTGGCCATATCTGACGAGAGCACAGAACTTCGCTTTGTGCACCAGGGAGAGCTGGACAAGCTCCCCATGCACCACACTCAACGGCTCAGGCTTCGTCACTATCTCGAAAACCGAGCAGCCCCCTACCTCGGGTAGAGGGAGGGGGCTGCGATCAGGTGCCATGATGGACCAGCTTGATGTCCCTTCGGGGTATGCCACCCCGGGCCTTCATAAACTCGAGGCCGTCGCCCTTGTTGCGCCGTATACGGTGGGTAGCCGATCCGGTGTGGGCCAGGAATCCCAGTTCGGCTCGGGACATCCGAGTGTCGGCCAGGTAGGCATCGCTTACGCGGCGGGGCAGGCGCACACTGGACTCATGCATATACGCGAACACTGGTTTGATGAAGGAGCGCCGCTATTTCGGCAGGTCCTTGAAGAATCCGGTGGCGTACTGCCGCCCGGTGATTTCTACATGTGTCCGCTCTGCACGCTCGCCTTCTCACGCGAAGCGGTCGCCGAAACGACACCGCAGGAGGAACGGGCGCTGTCTGAGGAACACGTACCTCCAGGGAAAGCAGGAGGACAGGGCCTACTGCTCACATGTACCTCATGCAACAACACCCACGGGAGTAGATTTGACTCCCACGAAGTAATACGCAGAGCGATGCGGAATGCGGCCAAGGGTGAAAATCCGGGACGGGACCTTCGGGCTAGCCTTGAAGTGGATGGAATCGAGATGCCCTGCAAGGTTTGTTTCATTGACGGGAAGATGATAGCTCGGGGCCAGGGAACACATCCCGACAACGCGGAGGCTCACGCCGAAGCCCTAAAGAGGGCACAGGAAGCGAAAGACTTTTCGTCCGTCAAGTTCAGGTTCCGCCAACCACATGATCCCGGGCGCGCAGATGTGTCTTTGATCCGCTCTGCCTACCTCGCCGCATTCACCGCACTGGGGTGGTCGTACATACTCAAGAACACTCTGACGACGCTATCGCCCATCCGGGATAAACTCGAGAAAGGGTCCGCCGCCTCCCATGCCCTCACTCTTCGATCACTCGTCGGACGCAGGCCCAGCCTCCCTGATGGCGGTCGGAAGATAACACTCGTTGAGCAGCCGCCGGATCTAGAATCCGTCCTCGTGACAATTGATCAGAATCTTGTATTTCTACCTGATCCTTGGGGTATCCATTCCTGCGTAGACCTATCACAAGCGATAGGGCGTCATCGGGACAGTCAGGGAGAGAATTCGGTGACATTGAATGGCAAGGATGTCCCCTGGCCGAGCCCTTATGAAAATCGCTTCAGACTAGACCGAATCTGACGATCCCGAATGAAGGGCATAGGGGCTGCCCCCGAACGCCATACTTGTCTTGAATGAGGGCACCCACGGAACAGAGCCCGCACCTTGCCGTCCGTGTCGGTCCCGCCCACGCGAGGAGCCGCACAGATCAGCATCCCTGACGACCTTGGAACCCGTACAGATCTTGAGCTGCTATACGCCTGCGGTACGGCGTGACGCCGGGAGGGGGCATACCCCCAGGTCACAGGGCTACGCGGTGAGTGTCACTCTAGTGATCGCTGCGGGGTGCGGGTGGCCGAAGCCAATCCGGCAGGTGCCGCGTACGGCTACCTGGTCGCTGGTAAAGAAAGGCTCCGCGCTCACGTCCACCTTGACGTCACGGCGGAGCACGACGAACACGCGGTCCTTGGGCAGGCCCCATACGGTGCCCGGGGTCACGGCTGAGGACACGTGCAGCGGGACGCCTGCGATGACGCGGCGGGTCGGCGCCGTGGGATCCGAGCCGAGCAACGGCCGGTTGGAGCCTGTCTGTTCCTTGAGCGTGGCCAAGGCCAGGGCGTCCGTGGGGTGGGCGGTGAAGCTGGTCAGCGTGGCACCCACGGTCTCGGCCTGGGCGATGGCCTCCAGAAACGGGTCCAGGTTGGCCCACTTCTTGCCCGCCGTGACCGTGGTGACGCCCTGTACTGCCTCCAGGCCGCGCGGGGCGGGGTCGGGCAGGCGGCCGAAAAACGCGGCGTCGACCTGGCGGGCGATGGAGCGGGCCAGTCCGTCGCCGACGATCTGCTGTGCCTGGGGGTTGGAGTCCTCGGCCAGCTCCGAGGAGACGACGGTCAGTCCGGCCACTTTGGCGGGGGTGACGATCTCCTCGCCAAGAGTGGCGTCCTCCACGGGGATCTCGTCGCCTTCACGGGTCCAGGCCGCTCCGGTGTCTTCCTGCACGATCGGCAGATGGGTGCGGGTCGCCTCGGTGGTGATCTGGGTGGCGACCTGGAAGGCCACCGATTCACCCTGCACAGGCTGGATCAGCAGGGCGGCGTACTGGTCGGGGGTGATGCCCTCCGCGCCCGGGGCTGTGGTGAACAAGCTCAAGTCCGTTGCCTTTCTCTAGAGTTCGCCGGAGCTGCGGCCGTCGCTGAAGTAGGTCACGCCGCCGCGTCCGGTACGGCGCTGCTCACGGGCGCGCTGGAATGCTCCGGCCCAGGTGACGGATCGGGGCTTCCCGTTCGGGCTCAGGCCGCCACGGCCGAGTGGGATGTGTCCGGGTGCGGGGCCGGTGGTGCGCTCGTGGATGGCGTTGTTGAGGAGGTGGGCGCGTTCCTCCAGTTCCGCTGTGGGGAGGTCGCCGAAGCTGCGCAGGACGTCGGGGGTCATGTAGTGGTAGCGGCGGGCAAGGTCCTGGATCAGGTCCTCCCGCTCCTGGTCGGCTTTGTCCTGTTCCAGCTCCGCGATGCGCTTACGTAGTTCGGCAACGAGGTGTCCGGGGTCTGCCTGCGGGTCTGTACTGGCCTCTGGCGGGGTGTTGCTGTCATGTGGGGCAGGGGGCGCTTCGGGGATGTCCGGGGCGGTGTCGTGTCCCGGTGCGGGTTCAGTCGGTGAAGACAACGGCGTCCGCCAGGCTGCTGATCGGGGACAGGGCGTGGGCTGCCTCGTCACCGCTGAGGAGGTTGTCGCGCTGGCCGCAGATGACAGTGGTCTTCAGGCCCAGGGCGGCCTCGTGGCGCTTGTCGTGGTAATAGCGCAGCGTTGTGGTGTCGCCGATCTCGGCTGCCGACCACACCAGGTCGGACAGCGCGGCGATGTAGCAGCGGGTCAGGTTCAGGTGGGCACGGGTCTTGTGCGCGTCCATCAGGCTCCCTCGGGTCGGGGGTGGAGCGGTCCGCCAGCGGGCCCGGCGGTAACTCCCGCTCCACCCCTGTCAGTACGGCGTTACGCCGCCTCGTCCCCGCTCGTCCGGCGTCGGTAGCGGCGGGCCCGTTCTGCGGCCAGTCGGCGTCTGCGCTCGGTCTTGCAGCCGTCGCACACGGTCGGCCACTTGCGTTTCTGCGAGGCGGGACGCCGGACGGTGAACCCCTGCCCGCACTCGATGCAGTCCGCCGTGTACTCCTTGATCCCTCCCGCGAGGGTCACCGTGCCGCCAGCCGTCTCATACATGCGGGGGTTGGCGTCGTTGCGGATCTGTTCCTCCCGCTGCCGCAGCAAGGCGGCGTGCAGGCGGGGATCCATGCGGGTCACGGTCACTTCGGGGTAGGGCTGGGCGAAGTCCAGGCGCCGCCCCGCGCGCCGGATCTCCTCGCCGCTCTTGGCCTGGGCGGGGTTGGGGGCGGTGCCCCTGAGCGGGTGGAAGGCGCCGCCGTGCAGGTCGTCACCGCGTGCGGACACGGCCCGGTGGTCGGCGCGTATCGTCTCGGCGCCGTCGTCGTCCACGCCGGTCCACGCGACATGCGCCATGGCGTCTTCCTGCGACACGGGGTCGTAGCGATGTTCCTCCTTGCCGTCCGCGATCAGCGGGACGCCGTATTCCTGCTCTGCCTGGCGGGCCAGGGTCTCGTACAGCTTGGGTGGCACGATCGCCACGGGTTGTCTCCTGGGCATGCGAAAGGCCCGCCAGGGTGCAGCGGGCCTTGGGGTTCGATGTGGGGTTGCGGGAAGCGGCGGAGTGGACGCCAGGGACGCTTTCGGCGCCGAATACCGAGACCTCTTCCCACACGCGTATGGGGGAAGGTCTGAGAACTGGACACTTCAGGTGTCCAGTTGTCCTTGGCGTTCCGCCCCGTTGCTGGGGTTACGGGCTGGGGGACTGGCCGAAGACGTCGGCCCGCTTGGCGCTCACGCCGATGACGCGGCGGGTTTCCTGCGCTGCCGATAGGCGCGTTGCTGGCAGGCACGTGAGCAGTAGCAGCGCGGCCTTCCGGTCGACGCCCCGCCCACCGGCTTGCCGCACACGCCGCAGGGTGCCGTGACGGAATCCTCCTTGACGTAGCCCACGGAGTCGTATGCCTCTTGGCACTCCGGCTCGGCTTCCTCGTAGGAGCAGTTCACGCGCCGTGGGTCACGCGTGAAGAAGACGTCACCGCAGCGAGCGCACACGCGGCGCAACTCCGGCCGGAACTCCTTCAGTTCCCGGTAGTCCGCCTTCCGGCACGCTTCCGAGCAGTAGCGGTACTGGCTGCGACGAGGGGCCCCGCATCGGTCGCACTCGGGAACGGATACGCCTCGTTCCCGAAGGGCATGCATGCCGTCTTTCTGATACGCGGTCATGGGTTTGATCGGCACTGGAACGCTCCTCGTGTCGGGCGTGACGATTCGGCGCTCCGTGTCCTTGAAGTGAGGTTCTCTCCATAGAGATCAAGAAAGAAAAAGGGGGTAGAGATTACGGACACGGAGCGGCGTTTCGTCACCACGGTCGGGTGGCCTGCCGACGCTCTGCGGGGAGCGTGATGACCTCTTCCACACAGGTTGTCTGGGACCTGTTACGAAAGGCGTGACACGCGCAGGCACGGAAAGGCGAAGGGCCCGCACCTCCACAGAGGACGGGCCCAACAAGCGCCGAGCGGATTTATGCGGCGTCGGCGTAACTGGCCGCCAACTCCTGGGCAGCCTCGTCGTGGAACGGCTCGGTGAGCGTGAAGTCCACCCGGGACTCGTCCAGCCTCCGCCAGCCGCCCCGCGTGCCTCGGCGGACCGTGAGGTGTGCTCCCGCCCGCAGGAGCATCGCCCGCCTGCCCGCTGTGTCCTTGGCCTGCCACACGTCGTTGTAGGTACGCCCGGTGTTGATCCGTTCACGGCGCGGCTCCCGCTTCGGCGTCGCTTCCAGCTCGGCAAGCCTCGCGTCCAGCGCGTCCGCCCGTCGCTGCCACGCCTCCCGGGCCGCCTGGGACTTCTGTCGCCCCTCCTGCCTCTGGTGATCCTCGAACTCCACGAGCGTGGCCGCGATCTCCGGAGCGGGGTCGTACCCCGGTGTCTCGATCACGGTCGTCACTTCCAGACCTCCGAGGGACGCCAGGAACTCGCGTTCCACGCACATGTCCGCCCAGTCCCCGCGCACATACGCCGGAGCGTTGCAGGCATCCCCTCGCACGTGTGCGTTGCACTTGTACATGGGCTGTTGATTCGCCTTGCTGGCCTGCCTGTTCAGGTACATCCGGCCCTTGCACTCGGCGCAGTGGATCACGCCGAGAAGCAGAGAGTCCGTGTCCTGGCGTTCCCGCTTGTTGATGACCCGCGAGTCCAGTAGTGCACCCACGGCGTCGAACTCTTCACGCGTGAGGAGTGGATCCGCTGTGACCATCACGGGGCGCCCCTCGGCGTCCCGCACGGGCTTGTCCTGGTGCATCTTCCAACCCATCAGCACCGGGTTACGTAGGAGGCGAGAGATCATGTTCGAGGTCCACTTGAACCGCTCCCGCTTCACGGCCTTCTGCCCCTTGGCCCCGCCCGTTTTCCCGCCCGTGTTCCGCCCCTTGCGCAGGGACCAGTAGTCGCGCGGGGACGGGATGCCCTCGGCGTTCAGCTCCGCCGCGATGGCGGTCACGGACTTGCCAGCGACGTCCCGGGCGGGATCACCCATCACGTCACGGATGATCCGCTCCAGCACAGCCACCGGGGCCGGACCCGTCACTTCGTGCGGCTCGGTGTCCGGGACCAAGGTCCAGCCCCCGCCGTCCAGGGGCACAGGTATGTACCCGTAGGGCGGGCGTGCGCCGCGCCACCGAAGCGGCATCGCACGCATGGCCGCCTGCGCGCCAAGGACACGTTCCTTGATGCTGGTGGCCTCCACCTGCGCGGCGAACGCGAGCATGAGCATCATCAGCTCAGCCGTGGGGTCCATCGGGTTGCGGAAGTCGAACACCAGCCGCCCGCCGCCGACACCTTCAGCGAACACCAGCATCTTGCGATGCTCACGCGCCCACTTCGCCAACTCGTGCATGTCCGCCATCGACCGGATGGCACGGTCAAAGCGCCAGAACACCAGCGCGTCGTACTCGCCGGGACGGCGCAGCCACTCACCCAGCTCGGGTCGCTCGAACGGGGTCGTCTTCGACGCCGACACACCCAGGTCCACGGCCTCCCGCTCGCCCAGGTCGATACCCAGCGCCGAAGCCGCCGACGCGTTCGCCTCCCGCTGCCGCTCCGGGCTGGTCGTCTCGTCCGTCAACACCGACAGACGCAGCACCGAAACGCCCCTGAGCTGCATATTCTCCGTCATGACCGTCACACGGTCCCCCTCGTAGCAGTCGCCTACAGACCTGCTAGTCCGGCGTGACGGGAGACCCCGAGGGCAACGAGTTCTGCGTGCTGGAGCCTCGGGAGATCTACCGGGACACCGGGCCGATCGCCGCGATGGTGGTCGACTGCGCGGACCCGCGGGCCATGGCCCGGTTCTGGGGCGAGGCGACGGACTGGGCCCCGCACGAGGTGACCGACGACCAGGCGGTGTTGCGCTCGGCCAAGCGCATCGGTCCGTATCTCGAGTTCCTCCGCACCCCCGACGTGGCGACGGTCCCGGACCGGGTCCACCTCGACCTGCTGCCGGACCCCGGGGACGACAAGGCGGCGGAGGTGGCCCGATTGCGGACTCTCGGCGCCACCGACCTCGACCTCGGCCAGGGGGATGTCCCGTGGACTTGCCTGACGGATCCGGAGGGGCACGAGTTCTGTGTGCTCGCCCTGCCCTGAGGCAGAGGCCCACTTGCCCCGGCCCCACCCTCGCGTAAATGCGTCGACAGCGCCCCCGGCACCCGGCAAAGTGGCCGCCCGTGACGAGCAGTGAGCTGTGGACCCGTGCGACCGCCGACCGCTACGACGCCGAGGAAACCGAGATGTCCTCGGCTGCCGTCCTCGGACCGACTCTCGACTTCCTCGCCGAACTCGCCGGAGACGGCCGGGCACTGGAGTTCGCCATCGGGACCGGACGCGTGGGCGTCCCGCTCCGGGAACGCGGCGTGCCGGTAGCGGGCATCGAACTGTCCGCGCACATGGCAGCGGTGCTGCGGCGCAAGGTCGACGAGAGCACGCTCCCGGTCGCCATGGGAGACATGGCCACCACCGTCGTCCCCGGCGGGTTCACCCTGGTCTATCTCGTCTACAACACCATCACGAACCTGCTCACCCAGGACGAGCAGGTCGAGTGCTTCCGCAACGCCGCACGTCATCTGGAGCCCGGCGGCCACTTTGTCATCGAGCTGGGCGTGCCGCCGCTGCGGTTCCTGCCACCCGGCCAGGTCGCGGTGCCGTTCGACGTCTCCGAGCGGCATCTCGGCTTCGACACCTTCGACCTGGTCGAGCAGATCCTCGTCTCGCACCACTTCACCCGCGACGGCGGCGACGGCCACTACCGTCGCGGCAACTCCCGGCACCGGTACGCCTGGCCGGCAGAGCTCGACCTGATGGCACGGATCGCCGGGCTCGAGCTGGAACGTCGCGTCGCGGACTGGGACGGGGAACCGTTCACCCAGGACTCGGCGAAGCACATCTCCGTGTGGCGCAAGCCATTCTGAGATCGGCCAACAGGGTTCCAGGGAGGGCGAGTTGTGAGAGCGCCCACGGGACGCCCGTACCGCTCCCGCACGCGTCGCGACTTTCGTCGCGCCGGTGGCGACCTTCGGCGGAGCCGGTGAACCGGCCGGTCTCCCTAGCCTCGGCGGTATGGCGACCCGCAGCACCCGTAAGGGGCCCGTTCTCGCGCTCTTCCTCCTGGCACCGTTCGTGGGGGAGTTCCTGCTGGGCAATCTGACCCTCGCCGAGCTGCCGCTCGGTGTGCTGCTTGCACCGTTGTACGGCTGCGGGGCAGTGCTCGTACGGGAGTTGGGGCGGCGCAGCGGTGGCGGCTGGCCGACCATGGTGCTGCTGGCGGCGGCGTACGCGCTGATCGAGGAGGGGCCGGTCGACCAGTTGTTGTGGAACGACTCGTACGCGGGCACCGACCTGCTGCACGGCGACACCTTCGTGCCCGCGCTCGGGATGAGCGTCGAGCTGACGCAGGCGGTGCTCGCGCTGCACACGGTGTGGAGCATCTGCGTACCGATCGCCCTGGTCGAGACCTTGACCCGGACCGGGCGCACCGACCCCTGGCTGGGTCGCCGTGGGCTCGTGGTGGTGTCGGTCGTCTACGCGGCCGGGGCCGGGCTCATCTTCTGGGGCAACTACGCCGAGGAGCACTTCCTCGCCTCGCCCGCCCAGCTCACGGGCATCACCGTGGTGATCCTCGGTCTCGTCGCCGCCGCTCTGGCCGTCCGTGGCCGACGCCTGCCGAAGCTGCCCGGCCGTGCGCCCGCCCCGTGGCGGGTGGGGCTCGTGGCGCTGGCCGTGACCAGTGCGTACTGGGGACCGGCGAACCTGATCACCGGGGACTGGTACGAGCTGTGGGGTGCCGGGGTGTGGGTCCTGGCGGTCGCGGTCGGTGTGCGCCAGGTCAGCCGCTGGTCCCGGCGCGAGGGCTGGGGCGCCGCCCACCGGTTCACACTCGCCGCGGGCGCGCTGGGGACCTACGCCTGGGTGTCCTTCCCCGTACGGCCCGAGTCCGGTGGCTCGTACGCGGCCGACCTGGTGGGCAACGGCGTCTGCGCGGCGCTGGCGGTGCTGCTTCTCGTACTGGCGGCCCGGCGGCTGCGCGAGAACCCTTCGCCGGAGGTGGGAGCGGGAGCGCGGTTGAGGGTGGGGGCAGGTGGCTCCGACCGGCAAGTCCGGGGATTCTGAAGGACTTTCACGGGCGCTGCCACAGGGCCGACCCGCCCGCGATGCGCACCGACACGGGCAGTGCGAAGAAGTGCGCGCACCCCTCTTGCCCGCACCTCGGCAAGCTGGCACCGTAACTTTTTGTTTGCGTAAACATTTCAGGGGTGGTCGAGCACCCCGGACACCGTCATGTCCGCTCACCCTCAACACCCGTACCCCCCACAGCGATCCGGAAGAGGTCGATCCTTCATGACACTCGGTCGTCGTCATTTCCTCACGGCAGCAGGTGCCACCCTCACCGGTGCCGCACTCACCCGCCCCGCCTTCGCCGACGTCTCCGCTGAGGCATGGGAGACCGTCATCGACACGGGCACTTTCGCCAACTACACGGCCCTCGAAAGCACTTGGAACTACCTCTACCCCTGGGGCTCGGACCACAACGGCACAGCCCGGATGTACGCGAGCTCCAGTGACCACAACCACGTCTACCTGGAGTCCGGAGGCGTCCTGGTGCTCAAGGCCTCCCGTATCGACTGGGACGAGGGCAGCAGCACCAGCGACCCCCACCTGCCGATCCGCTACCACTCCGGAGCCATCCACGCGAAGACCGAGGTCGTGGTGAACGACCAGTACCCCGCCTGGGAGGTCAAGGGCGAGTTCCAGGCGCCGTCCGCCCACGGGACCTGGCCCGCCTTCTGGCTGACGGGCTCCAACAGCTGGCCGCCCGAGAGCGACATCCTGGAGTACAAGGGAAGCACCACGAACTGGGCCAACACCTACGACGGCGGCTGGGAGAGCACGCATGTCACCGTGTCGAACCCCGAGGCCTGGCACAGCTACCGCGCCTGGATCACCAAGAGCAGCGCCACCGATGTCAACATCGACTACTACATCGACGGCGAGTGGATCGGCCGGCACCAAGGGGCGAACTTCGTCGGTGCCCCCATGCGGATCATCATCAACCTGCAGATGGAGGGCTCGTCGGGGTCTTCCGGCCCCTCCGGCGACACGTACTACCTCGCCCGGAGCCTCTACGTCGGCCGCACGAACAACGGCTGACGCCCGGCGCTATCACGATCGCCGACACGACGACGTCCTCGAAGCGGCGGCGGCCGCGAGCACCTGGAATCCGGCGGCGGCCAGGAGCGCGGCGGTGAGGGAGTGGACGGTGGTCAGGCCGGCGAGTGCCGCCCCGGCGGCGTAGCCGGTGAGTTTGAGGCTGGCGCCGGTCGTGAAGATCTGGCCGCGCAGGGCCTCGGGGGCCTCCCGGTGGCGGATCGCGAACAGCGCGGTGAGCTGGGGGCCTTCGGCCGCTCCGGCGAGGACGACGGCGAGGAGCAGCAGGGCCGGTTCCGTTACGGCGGCGAGCAGGCAGGCGACCGCGAGTACGAGCGGCGCACAGACCATGACGCGCTCCGGCCGTACGCCGCGCCCACGGCGCGCGAACAGCGCGTTGGAGCCGAGCGCCGCGAGAGCCATACCGCTCAGCAGCAGCGCGCCGTGACTCTCCGCCCCCAGAACCGCCGCCCCCAGCAAGGGAGTACAGGCCACGAACGCCCCCTCCCCCGCACAGCTCAGCACCGAGGCCGCGGTCGCCCGGGCGAGCGGCGGCGAAACGGCGACGGCGCGGAACCCCGCTGCCAGATCCGCAGCCAGCTCCGTCGCGAGGCCCACCACGAGATCCCGCGTGGAACCGGCTGCGGGACTCGCGGCAGTTCGGGCCCGCCCCGGCGGCGTGCGGCCCCCGGCCACCTCGCCGCGCCCATCCACCGTGCTCCCGCGCACGACTGCCGTCCTCTCCCGCGCGGGGAAACCCCAAGCCGTAGGTACCGCCGCACAGATGAGGGCCGCGGCGAGGAGTACGGCGTACGGGGCGCCCGCGGCCGCGGCGGCGCAGCCCGCGAGCGCCGGGCCCGCGAGGGCGGCCAGGTTGAAGGTCATGGCGTCGCCCGCGGTGGCCCGGGCGAGTGTGTCGGGCGGTACAAGGCGCGGGAGTTGAGCCGTCCAGCCGCCCGACAGCGCGGGGCCGAGCAGGCCCGCCGTCACGGCGATCAGCGCACACCACGGCAGCGGCACCCGGCCGAGTGCGGCGAGCAGAAGCAGCAGGCACAGGGCGTGGGCGGTGAGGACGAGAGCGAGCAGGCGGCCGGGGAGCCGTGCGCGGTCGAGCAGTACGCCGAGGACGGGGCCGCCGAGAGCGGAGGCGACGGTGAGTGCGGCCAGCATGCCCGAGGCGGTGGCGGCCGAGCCGGTGACGGCGAGGGCGGTGAGCAGCAGAGCCGGTCCGGCCATCTCGTCGCCCGTGCGCGCACCGGCGACCGCCGTGAGATAGGCCCTGGCGGGGTGGCGCAGAGTCATGCCCGCGACGGTAGCGGGGTAACGCAAAACTTCACCAGGGGCGTTACATTGGACGGATGGCTTCCTCCGACGACGACTGGTCCACCCGGCATTCGGTACTGTCCAACGCCCGGCGCACCGCCGCCCTGGTCAACGCCCTGCTCGCGGACGGCGCGACGGCATCCGAGGTCGCCGACGTCCTGCGCGCCCACGGCGAGAGAGGCTCGCTGGATCTGAGCGTCGAGGACCTGGACGGCATGTGCGCCGTCGCACGGCGGCTGCGCGAGGTGTTCGCGGCCCCCGACACCGATACGACGGCTCAGCTGCTGAACAAGCTGTTCGCCCTCAACTCCCGTACGCTGCGCCTCAGTTCACACGGCGGCAGCACGCCCTGGCATCCACATCTGGACAGCAGCGACGACGCCCCCTGGGACGAGTGGTTCCTCGCCTCCTCCGCACTGGCCCTGATGGTTCTGGTCTGGGACACCCAGCGCCCGGTGGGCGGGGTCTGCGCCGCCACCGGCTGCGACCGGGTCTTCCTCGCCCAGGGCAGCGGACTGGCCCGCCGCTACTGCTCACGCCGGTGCGCCACGCGGGAGCGTGTGGCGGCACACCGGCGGGCACAGGCCGCGGCCTGCCCGGGGGCGCTTGTGCGCTGAGGGTTTCGCTCTCTCGCTGATGTGTCGCAGATTTCGCGTTCCATGCCGGTGGTTGGGGCGGTCTCACTGTTCGTTCCTTAGGCCTCGGGCGGAGTGTGGGGCCGGTGGGTGAGCCAGGTGGTCATCAGGTCGTCGGGGGCGGGGGCCAGGCGGCGAAGTTGCAGTCGGTGGGCTGCTTCGGCCAGGAAGCCGGTTCCGCTCCAGCGGATGAGAAGGCCGCGCTCGCTGAGGAAGGGGACGACGCGTCGACCGCCCCAGCTGGACCCGAACCGGGCGACTTCTCGGACGCCAGCCTCGTGGAGGGGGCGTCGACGCCGACAAGGGGAACCGGCGCCCCCAGAAGACGTGTTGGGGTGCAGCGGGCAGCGCACACATCTGGCTCTACGACGTGTGCGGCGCCGGCTTCCGGGTAGCTGGCGTCGCATGGAACCCGAACCACTTCTGCAGCGGCAGTCATGGGGCTGGAGTCTGGTACGCGCCTTTGTCATGGCAGTTGGTTTCGTCTGCATGGTGGCGTTCGCCGTCGCGCTGGCGAAGGTCACACTCGTCCCGTCACCGGCGTCAGCGTCGTTGACCGAGACCAACCTGCATCCCGGCAGCTCGATTCGGCTGTACTTCGACCAGCCTGACTGGCGAGACACGATCAAGCAGGTCGGAGGAAACGTCGTTCTGGGAGTGCCGTTCGGATTCCTGCTGCCGGTGCTCTTCCCACGCACACGGGGCTTGGTCCGAGTGGTGCTCATGACGGCGTTCGTGATGCTCACCGTAGAAATCGCTCAAGGACTGCTGGTCGTCGGCCGGGCATTCGACATCGACGATGTGATCCTCAATGCGGCGGGCGCCTTCTTCGGGTATCTCGTCCTTGGCCGCAGGCTCGGCCGAGCGTTGCATCCGCGCCGCGTCCACTGGTGGCGCCCGCGCACCGAACCAGCCGGCGAACCAGCTCGGGTCGCTGCCGCCAAGAAGAGCAGGGAACGCTGGATGTGGGTCTGGCGCAAAAGCGAGGCTCGCCCCACGTCGGCCACCAAACCCAAGACCAAGACCAAGACCAAGACCACGGTCGGGAAACGAACTGCGCCGAAGTCCCTCCGCAAGTGGATCCCCGCGTTGCTGCGGGCCAAGCGCCCCTGATTCTCTACGCCGCCCGCCGCGACAGGAGCATCCTGCCTGAGGCTCTGGTGAAGCTTCCCCTTGAGCACGGACACCTGGAGGCTGGGAGGTGTGAGCCCGGAAGCAGCGCCAGGAACGTTCTCGGGAGGCGGACGGGTTGCGCTCTTGCCCGGTTCAGTGCGGTGTTCGTGAGTGGGGGATGTCGGTGGGTCGGAGGTCGGGGCGGGCCGCTGGATCATGCGTTCCGATTGGCTGCCGGTGAATACCCTGGAGCGTTCGAGGACTTGCACCCGGACGTGATCAAGCGGGGGCTCATGAGCAGCGAACGGAACCAACTCCCAGAGGTGCCCAGCGGCTCGGACGACAGTCAGCGAGTCGTGGACACCACTGTTGACGCCACGCGCTCCCGCCGGCAGACCATCCGGGGAACCAACCCGCCGCCATGACTTGAGCCAATGGTCCTGACGTCGCGACCCCTCAGCCGCAGGCACCTGCGGCATCCCCCGCGGCGTCCTGGGGCAACAGAGCGGCGAGGGTGTCGCGGAGGCGGGTGAGGCGTTCGATCTCCGTGTCCAGGACGGCGATCCGGCCCGCCACCACATGGGTGGTCTCCGGCCGGGGGCCCGCGCCGCATCTGCGGGGCGCGGGCGCCTCGGCCAGTTCGCCGAGCCGGTCGGCACAGGCCCGGACGTCCTCCACCGTGAGCCCGAGGGCGAGGAGTTCGCGGATCACTCGCACCCGGGCCACCTCGTGCGGCCCGTACTCACGCTGGCCGGACGGCGAACGCGGCGGCGCGGGCAACAGACCGCGCTGCTCGTAGAAGCGCAGGGCCCTCGGTGTGGTCCCCGCGGCCGCCGCCGCATCGCCGATTCGCATGGCTCGTCTCCCCTGCCTTCACGCGGGCGCGTCCGGCCCGTCTGCCCGCCCGCGCCACCGACGGCCGCGCGCCGCACCTCACCTCTGCGAGGCGCCCAACTCCCGTGCCCCGTCAGCATCCACATCCACGATGACCGTCCCGAAGTGTCCGCCGCCGAGCATGTCCTCCAACGCGCGCGGCGCCCGTTCGATGCCCGGGATCCGGTGGTGCGGGAAAGTGATCTCGTCGGCGCGGAGCCAGTCGGCGAACCGGGTCAGCCACTCCTCGCCGAGGCCGGGGTGGTCCGCGCCGTTGAGGCCCTGGATCGAGATCCCCCGGGTGATGACACGGAAGGAGTCGATCTCGGTCGGTGCGCTGCCGCCGTGGCGCTCCGGGGCGAGTTGCCCGGCCAGTGCGCCCACCAGGGCGAACCGGGCACCGGGCCGGGCCGCGCGCACCGCCGCGGTCAACTGCTCGCCGCCGACGGTGTCCAGGAGTACGTCGATGCCCTCGGGCGCCGCCTCCCGCAGCCACCGGTCGACCGGCTGCCGTCCGCGTACGTACACCGCCTCGTAGCCGAGCGCGGTCAGGCGTTCCGCCTTGGCCGCCGAGCCGGTGCTGCCGAGGACGCGTCCGGCCCCGAGCAGGCGCGCGAGCTGTCCGGCCAGGGTGCCGACCCCGCCCGCCGCGCCGGTGACGAACACGGTGTCGCCCTCGCGCAGCCGGGCGAGCCGGACCAGACCCGCGTACGCGGAGGCGCCGGAGGACAGCCGGGCCACCGGATCGGGCAGCCGGTCGGTGGCCGGGGTGACCTGGGCGACGGGCAGACTCGCGTACTCGCGCCAGCCGAGCAGGTGTTCCACCCGGTCGCCCGGACGCAGTCCGCTGCCTTCGGGGGCGTCGACCACCTCGCCGAGTGTGGGCCCGAAGAGGGTGTCGCCCGGTCGCACCGTGGGGAGCGGGAGTCCGTCGGTCTCGCCACCGAGCAGGGTCCGCAGGCCCGCGAAGACCTGGAAGTGCCGGTTGCGGACGAGGACTTCACCGGCGGCGGGCCGGGGCAGCGGGCGGGCGACCACCTCCAGGTCCGAGGCCAGGGGCAGGCCTGTGGGCGTACGGACCAGACGGACCTCACGGCTGGTGGACGGCAGTGCGGCGGACACGGTTCCTCCTGGGATCCCGTTGGCGACAGGGCGGCGAAGCTAACCCCTGACCCGCACGTCAGGGTCAAGCGCCGCCACGTCGACCGGGCCCGCGGGCGCCGTCGCGCCACCCGCCCCTCCCTCGCGTCGCGTCGCCGTCATCCTCGCCCTGGCGTCACCGTCGCGCTCTCCCTCGCCCTCAGACAGCGACCGCCCCGCCCGTGCCCCCGTGCTCCAGGAACAGACTCCACCGTCCCTGGTGCCCGGTGAGGGTCACCGTCGACAGCGGCCGTACGTCGATGTTCCAGTACGTGGAGGGCGGTGCGCCCAGTGCGTAGACGAGTGCGGCGCGTACCGCCGAGGCCTCGGCGACGGCGAGTACGCGTCCCTCGCCCGCGGTGGGGCGGGTGTCGAGCCAGTGGCCGATGCGGCTGATGAAGCCGAACATCGACTCACCGCCGTGCGGCGCCGAGCGCGGGTCGGCGAGCCAGCGGTCGACCTCGGGGGCCTCGTACGCGGCGATCTCGGCCAGGGTGTGCCCACGCCAGCGGCCCATGTCGCAGTCGCTGAGGCCGGGTTGGGGCAAGGCCGCGTAGCCGAGGGCCTCGGAGGTGTCGCGGCAGCGCGGGGAGGGGGCGTGGTAGCGCAGTTCGGCCACGCCGAGCGGGATGAGGGCGGTGGCGGCGAGCCGGACCTGGTGCCAGCCGGAGGAGTCCAGGGGCCGGTCGTCACCGAAGCGCTCGCTGAGCAGCGAGGTGCTGCGCGCGGCGGCGAGGAGGGTGACCCGAACAGGCATGCCGCGATCGTGAAGGCGGTGTGCCCGTCGGGTCAAGAGCGCGCCCGGGGCGAGCAGCGGGCGGCCCGAGCCGTTGGATCAGCGGGACAGGTCCGCCCACGCCGCCCGCAGCCGCTCCACCCCTTCGACGATCTCCGTCTCCCCGGCGACGGCCGCGTAGCTCAACCGCACGTGCGGGGCCGGGGGCTCGGCGCTGAAGTACGGGCGGCCGGGGGCGAGGGCCACGCCGCGCCGCAGGGCCGCGGCGGCGAGGGCCAGGTCGTCGGTGCCGTCCGGCAGGCGCAGCCACAGGTGGTAGCCGCCCAGGGGTACGTGGGTCACGGTGAGTTCGGGCAGCAGGCGCGCGAGCGTGGCGGCCTGGGTCTGTCGGCGTTTCCTCAACTCGCTTGCCACGGACTGCAGATGGCGCGGCCAGGCCGGTGAGCCGACGAGTTCGAGCGTGGCCTCCTGGAGCGGGCGCGGGACGAAGAAGTTGTCCACGACCTGGATGGCGCGCAGGCGGTCGAGTACCGGGCCCCGGGCGGCCAGGCAGCCGATGCGCAGGCTGGGCGAGGCGACCTTGGTGAGCGAGCTGACGTGGATGACCACGCCCTCGGTGTCCTCGGCGGCGAGCGGTCCGGGCAGTGGCCCGCAGTCGTCGTGGGCGAGGCGGCGGATGTAGTCGTCCTCGACGACGAAGGCACCGGCCTCACGGGCGAGGGCGAGTACCCGGCGGCGGCGTTCGGTGGCGAGCACCGCGCCGGTCGGGTTCTGGAACAGCGGCTGGCAGACGAAGACGCGGGCGCCGGTGGCGCGGAACGCCTCGGCGAGGAGCTCGGGCCGCACCCCGTCGGTGTCCACCGGGACGGGTACCGGGCGCAGGCCCGAGGCGCGGGCGATGGCGAGCATGCCGGGGTAGGTGGGCGATTCGACCAGGACCGGGGAGCCGGGCGCGGCCAGCGCGCGCAGCGCCGTGGTCAGGGCGTTCTGTCCGCCGGCGCAGACCAGGACCTCGGCCGCGGTGACATGTCCGCCGATGCCGCGCGCGAACCACTCGCGCAGTTCGCCGACTCCCTCGACGGGCGGCCGCCCCCAGGCGCCGGGCCGCCGTCCGGCACGGGCGAGCGCGTTCGCCATGGCGCGTTCGGGCTGGAGCGAGGGATGCAGATAGCCGCCGTTGAACTCCACGACACCGGCCGGCGGCGCGGCCAGGGTCGCCAGTACCCCGGAGGCGTCGACCGTCCGCGGGACGGCGTCCGCGGTGGCGTCGGCGCTCAGCGCGAGTTCCTGCCAGGAGGTGTCCCCGGCCGGTGCGGGGGCACTGCCGGGACCGGCCGCGCGGAATGCTCCCGCCCCGGGCCGGGTGACCACCAGACCTTCGGCGGCCAGTTGACCGAGCGCTCTGGAGACGGTCACCGGGCTGACGTGGTGCCGCTCGACCAGGGCACGGCTCGACGGCAACTTCTCACCGGGAGAGTAGCGGTCGAGCTCGACCCGCAGCCTTCCTGCCAGTTCACTCACACTGCTACGCTCACTCATGAGAAGCGAGAATAGCGCTACTGCCCGCCGGTCGATAGCGGTCGACGGGCCCGGTGCCCGGCGCACCGAGCCCCGCACGGCAGCACCCGGTGGGCCCTCCGCCCCGTCCGAGGCTCCTCGCACGACACGGCCCACCGCCTCGCCGACCGACGCGGAGGCGCTGCACGGTCGGGGGCGCACCGACGTTCTCCCTGAGCCCGCACCCCGGCGCGAGCCCACCGCCCCTGCGGCGCCCCGCCCGCGGATCGCTTCGGCGTCCCGTCCCCGTACCGCTTCGGCGCCCCTCCTCGGAACCTTCCTCGCCGCCCTCGGAGTCGTCGCCTTCTCGCTCACCTTTCCCGCCACGGCCTGGGGTCTCGAAGGCTTCGGGCCCTGGTCGCTGGTCACGGTGCGCAGCGTGCTCGCGGCGGTGCTCGCGGGCGGCTGCCTGCTCGCCCTGCGGGCGCCGGTGCCCGCGCGGCAGTACTGGCCCGGGCTCCTGGTGGTCGCCGCGGGAGTCGTGCTCGGCTTCCCCCTGCTGACCACGCTGGCGCTGCAGACCTCGACCACCTCGCACGCGGCCGTGGTCGTCGGGCTGCTGCCGCTGACCACCGCGCTGTACTCGGCGCTGCGTACCGGGGCACGGCCCTCGCGCACGTTCTGGGCGGCGGCGCTCGCCGGTGCCGCCGCCGTCATCGCCTTCACCGTGAGCCAGAGCGGCGGCGGCCTCGGCCGGGCGGACCTGTATCTGTTCGCGGCCCTGCTGGTGTGCGCCGCCGGGTACACGGAGGGCGGACGTCTCGCCCGGGTGATGCCGGGCTGGCACGTCATCGGCTGGGCGCTGCTGCTGTGCCTGCCGCTCACCCTCCCGGGCGCCGCGCTCGCGCTCTCCGCCGAGCCGGTGCACATCGGCGTGCACAGCGTCGCCGGGCTCCTGTGGGTGGCCGCCGGTTCACAGTTCCTCGGCATGGTCGTCTGGTACCGCGGGATGGCCCTGATCGGCATCCCCAAGGCCAGTCAGCTCCAGCTCGCGCAGCCGCTGATCACCCTGCTGTGGGCGGTCTTCCTGCTCGGCGAGACGCTGCCGTGGGCCGCGCCCGTCACGGCGGTCGCCGTGCTGTTCTGCATCGCGGCGACGCAGCGCGCCCGCGGCTGACCACGCGCGCCCGCCACCCTCGGCCGGGCGCCGCAAAGGCCCGCTCCGCGAAGGTTCGCCCACGGGCCCGCGGTCGTAAACTGGCTGCGCGGACAGGGTCGAACCGGCGAGCGGTTCCCCCTGGCGTACGAAGGAGGTCACTCCTGATGCACGCATCCAAGGGCGACCGGCTGGTCATGCACGGCCGGGTCGTGGGACAGCAGGACCGAGTCGTCGAGATCGTCGAAGTGCTGGGAGCGGGCGGGGATCCGCCGTACCGCATCGCCTTCGAGGACGGGCACGAGGCCATCCTGTCGCCCGGCCCGGACAGCGTCGTACGGCACGAGAGGACGGATCCCCGCCGCAGCCGCTGAGGGACGCCGTACGGACCGGCGGCCGGTCGCGGACGGACCGGACCGGACCGGGGAGCGCGGCTGCCCGGCTCCCCGGTACTTCAACCGGTACTTCAACCGGTCCGCGCGCGGCCTTCTACGCTCAGCGCGGCGGGCGCACGCGCTCGCGGTAGCGGTCCTCGACGATCCGCCGCAGGGCGCCGCTGCGGTCGCGCACCACGTCCCGCCCGGCGAACCAGACATGGCCGCGCACCTCGGGACTGCGGCTCGCGAGGTCGAGGTGACGGCCGAGTTCGGCGGGATCCTGCCAGGCGTCCGGCTGGGCCGGGTCGCCCGCCTTGTACAGGGCCTCGCCGGTGTAGAGCCGCACGCGGGTGCCCCGCACGGTGCTCGCCCACCACGGGAGCAGGCGCCCGTAGTCCGCTCCCGGGTTGCCGATGTGCCAGTACAGCTGCGGGCAGACGTAGTCCACGAGGTTGGCGCGGACCCAGCCGCGGGTGTCCGCGTACAGGTCGTCGTAGGACTGCAGGCCCCGGCTCCGCGAGCCGCGCCGGTCGGTCTCCGCGTTGCGCCAGATCCCGAACGGGCTGATGCCGAACTGGCAGCCGGGCCGGGCCTTGTCGATGCCCGCGCGCATCTCCCGCACCAGGCGGGTGACGTTGTCGCGCCGCCAGTCCGCGCGGGAGGCGAAGCCGGAGCCGTGCGCCCGGAAGGCGGCGTCGTCGTCGAAGCGCTGCCCCGCCACCGGGTACGGGTAGAAGTAGTCGTCCCAGTGCACGGCGTCCAGTGGATAGCGGCGCACCGCGTCCAGCATGGCCTCCCGTACGAAGGAACGGACCTCCGGCAGGCCGGGGTTGTAGTAGAGGCCGCCGCCGTAACGGACCGTCCAGCCGGGGTGCTTGCGGGCCGGGTGGCTGCGGCTGAGGCGGCCGGGGTCGGTGTGCTGGGCGATGCGGTACGGGTTGAACCAGGCGTGCAGTTCCAGGCCCCGGGCGTGCGCCTCGCGGACGGCGGTGTCCAGCGGGTCCCAGCCGGGGGCCTTGCCCTGGGTGCCGGTGAGCACCTGTGACCACGGCTCGTGCGGGGACGGCCACAGGGCGTCGGCACAGGGCCGCACCTGGAGGATCACCGCGTTGAGGCGGCGCCGTACCGCGGTGTCGAGCAGGGCGAGGAGTTCGTCACGCTGGGCGGCGGCGCCGAGGCCGGGGCGCGAGGGCCAGTCCCGGTTGGCCACGGTCGCCACCCACATTCCCCGCAACTCCCCCTTGCCCGCGGCCGCGGGGCGCGCCTCGCCCGCGGTCGCCAGGGAGGCGACCGTGAGCGCGGCCGCCGTGGTGAACCCCCGTCGTGTGATGCCTGTAGTTCCTGTCATGCGGCGGACCTCACATCAGATTCCTACCCTTTTCGGGCATTTCACCGCTCAGCATGCCCGACCCGAGACCTGGCTCCGCGGAAGATCCGGAGTAACGTGCATGGGCGAGGCGGACACCGAAACCCGGACGGCCGCCGGCCCAGGAACAGCGAAAGGTGCCATGTGACCGACATCGAACGCGTCGGAGTGGTGGGCTGCGGCCAGATGGGGGCGGGCATCGCCGAGGTCTGTGCCCGCGCCGGCCTGGACGTCAAGGTCGCCGAGACCACCGGCGAGGCCCTGGAGATAGGCCGTACCCGGCTCTACAACTCGCTCTCCCGCGCCGCCCAGCGAGGCAAGATCGACCAGCAGGAGTTCGAGGCCACGCAGGAACGGCTGAGCTTCACCACCGACCTCGGCGAGTTCGCCGACCGGGACCTGGTCGTGGAAGCCGTGGTGGAGAACGAGCAGGTGAAGGCGGAGATCTTCCAGGTGCTCGACCAGGTGGTGACCCGGCAGGACGCGATCCTGGCCTCCAACACCTCCTCCATCCCGTTGGTCAGGCTGGCCGTCTCCACCTCGCGGCCGGACCATGTGATCGGCATTCACTTCTTCAACCCGGCACCGGTGCAGAAGCTCGTGGAGCTGATCCCGGCCCTGACGACCTCCGAGGGCACCATCGCCCGCGCGCAGTCCGTCGTGGAGAAGGTGCTCGGCAAGCACGCCATCCACGCCCAGGACCGCTCGGGCTTCGTCGTCAACGCGCTGCTCATCCCGTACCTGCTGTCGGCGATCCGGATGTTCGAGTCCGGCATCGCCAGCCGCGAGGACATCGACAACGGCATGGAGCTCGGCTGCGCCCACCCGATGGGCCCGCTCAAGCTCAGCGACCTGATCGGCCTGGACACCGTGGCCTCGGTCGCGGACTCGATGTACGCGGAATACAAGGAGCCGCTGTACGCCGCTCCCCCGCTGCTGCAGCGGATGGTCGACGCGGGGCGGCTCGGCCGCAAGTCCGGCTCGGGTTTCTACGTCTACGCCTGATCCCTGCGCGTAGCGTCACCCACGGTGAACGAACCGGGGCCCGTGCCGCGATCCGGCACCGGCCCCGGCCTGTTTCACACGGTGTGTGCGGAGCGAGACCGCATATGCCCCGCCCACACTCTCCCGCCTCGCCCACCAGGGGAGTTGACTCGTCTTCGCACGCGGAAGCGAGACGTGTCGAACGAACTGGAGGCAAGTACGTGACCCCCGAACACGAGCGTCCCCTCGGGCAGGACGAACTCGCAGAGTTACGACGCAGCCTGGACGTGGGGCTCGCCCAGGTGGAGGGCCGGCTCGCCCTGCTCGCCCAGCGCGCCGAACAGGCCGCCAAGGAGCAGGACGAGCTGGCCGCGCGCGTCACCGTTGTCGAACACTCCCGCTGGCCACTGCCCGCGGTGACGGCGCTGACGGCGGCGGGCGCCCTGGTCCTGGCCGTATGGCAGGCGTTCGGACGTTGAACGCACCCGACGGGCCGGGCGGCCGGGACGCCCCCAAGTCCCGCTAGCCCAGCCTGAGATGGTGCAGCAGCAGGAGCGCCGCCGCCATGTTGGCGGCCGGGACCTCGCCGCGGGCGATCAGGTCGGGGACGAGTTTCAGCGGGACCCACTCACGCCGTGAGGACTCGAAGGCGTCCTCCGGCTCGCCCGTGCACCAGGCCTCGTCGGTCCAGTACACGTGGTGCACGGCGTCGGTGATGCCGTTGGACGGTTCGACGCTCATCAGGTGCCGCAGCGGTCCGGGGCGCCAGCCGGTCTCCTCGTGGAGCTCCCTGGCCGCCGCGGCCGCCACGTCCTCGCCGTCCTCGACCACGCCCGCGGCCAGTTCCCAGCCCCAGCTGTCGGTGATGAAGCGGTGCCGCCACAGGAGCAGTACCTCGTTGGCCGCGTTGACGACGGTCGCCACGGCGACCGGCCGCATGCGTATGAG